>JAZDLH010000101.1:0-59147 GCA_043802275.1 Planctomycetota bacterium | reverse complement strand
GATCAAAAACAGGCCGACCGCCATGCGATAGCCCGGCATCCCCCGTCCGTGACGAATCGCCAGCCAGAGCGAAAGCCCCATAAGCGTGTAGAGCGCGGTCCAGACCGGACCGAAGACCCAGCCCGGCGGGTTGATCGGTGGCTTGGCAAGCGCGTTGTGCCATGCCCATGTCGCCTCCCTTCGTAGGGCGAGCGCTCCAATCGCCCCGGCCGATTGGCAAAGCAGGATGCAGACGACAAGAAGCCCCCATCGCCTGAGTGGAGGGAGGTCCCGACTTCTGTCTGTTCGCATCCCGTCGCTCATGACTTTCATCCTTTACTTGTGCGAAACCCGGCCTGTTTTCGAGGGGCAGGTCACGAGGCCTCCCGCTCCCGCTTCTTCTTCTCGATGATCTCCTCCGCGATGGAGAAGGGCACGGTCTCGTAGCGCTCGAAGTGCATGGTGAACCCCGCGCGGCCCTGGCTCAAGTTGCGAAGCTCGCTGGTAAAGCCGAAGAGGTTCGCGAGGGGAGCGTGGCCCTCGATCACCTTGGCGTTCCCCTGGGTTTCCATGCCCACGATGCGGCCGCGCTTGGCGCAGAGGCTGCCGGCGACGGCCCCGGCGAACGCCTCGGGCGTGGTGACGTTCACGCTCATGACCGGCTCGAGGAGCCGGGGATTGTCCTCGATAAAGGCCCGGTTGAAGGCCATACGGGCGCAGGTGCGGAAGGAGCGCTCGGAGCTGTCCACCTCGTGGTAGGAGCCGTCGAGGAGCGTTGCGCGGAGGTCGACGACGGGGAAGCCCGCCCAGGGGCCCTTCTGCATGGCGTCGAGCAGGCCCTTCTTGACGGCCGGGATGAACTCCTTCGGGATGTTGCCCCCCGCGACCAGGTTCACAAACTCGAAGCCCTGCCCCGGTTCGAGGGGCTCGATCTCCAGAACGACGTGCGCGTACTGCCCCCGGCCGCCGGTCTGCTTCTTGAAGCGTTCGTCCACCCGCACGGACGCGGAGAGGGTCTCCCGGTAGGCGACCTCGGGCGCGCCGGTGGAGACCCCCACGGCGAACTCGCGCCGCAGGCGATCGAGGATGATCTCGAGGTGGAGCTCGCCCATGCCCGAGAGGAGGGTCTCCCCCGAGTCGGGGTCGGTCCCCACGAGAAAGGTGGGGTCCTCCTCGGCGAGCCGAAGGAGGGCTTTGTCGAGCTTCTCCTGGTCCTTGCGGCTCTCCGGAAGCACGGAGACGGAGACAACCGGGGCGGGAAACTCGATGGCCTCCAGCACGATGGGCTCCTCCTCGCAGCAGAGGGTGTCGCCCGTGGCGGTGTCGGCGAGGCCCACCACCGCGCCGATCTCGCCGGCGTAGAGGGCGTCCACCATCTCCTGCCGGTTGGCGTGCATCTTTACAAGCCTCCCCACGCGCTGCTTCTTCTTCCGCGTGGAATTGAAGAGGAAGCTGCCGGACTGGAGCGTGCCGGAATAAACCCGGACGTAGATGAGCTTGCCCACGTGACGGTCCGCCACGACCTTGAATGCGAGCGCGGCGAGGCGCCCGTCGTCGCGGGGGATACGCTCAATGGGCTTCCCCTCGAGGCAGTTCCCGCTGATAGGGGGAAGGTCCACGGGGCTCGGCAGGTAGTTCACCACCGCGTCGAGGAGGCGCTGCACGCCCTTGTTCTTGAAGGCGCTTCCGCAGAGGACCGGGCAGATCCGGTGCTCGTGCGTGGCCCTGCGGACGGCGGCGATGATCTCCTCGGGGCGGATCTCCTCGTCCGCGCAGTACTTCTCCAGAAGCGCCTCGTCCCCCTCGGCGGCCTTTTCCACGAGGTGGCGGCGCCATTTCCGCGCCGTCTCCTTCAGGGCATCCGGCAGGGGCTCCTCGCGGAAGGTCGTGCCCTGGTCGCCTTCTTCGTAGTAGACCGCCACGTTCTGGATGAGGTCGATGATGCCGCAGAACTCGTTCTCCTCGCCGATGGGGAGGGTCACCGGCACGACGTTCGCGCCGAGTTCCTCCCCGATCTGGCGGAGGACCGAAAAGAAGTCCGCCCCGATACGGTCCATCTTGTTGATGAAGGCGATGCGCGGGACGGTGTATTTCTCCGCCTGGCGCCAGACCGTCTCGGACTGGGGCTCCACCCCGCCCACGGCGCAGAAGAGGCCGATCGCCCCGTCCAGGACCCGGAGGCTGCGCTCCACCTCGGCGGTGAAATCCACGTGGCCGGGCGTGTCGATGAGGTTGATCTCGTGGTCGCGCCAGCGGCAGGAGGTGGCGGCCGCAGTGATGGTGATGCCGCGCTCCTGCTCCTGGGCCATCCAGTCCATGGTGGCCTCGCCGTCATGAACCTCGCCCATCTTGTGGGATCGGCCGGTGTAGAAAAGGATCCGCTCCGTGCAGGTGGTCTTGCCCGCGTCAACGTGCGCGATGATCCCGATGTTGCGCGTTCGCTCGATGGGGGTGTTCCTCGGCATGCCGTATCTTCTCCTTGTCCCCGTCCTCCGGGCGCCGTCCGGGCGTTCCCAAGCTCAAACACGCGAAGAGCCTGTCCCGCGCAGCGGCATATCCCGTGCTGTTTTGGGGGTATGCGGGTTTAACGATGCTGACCTAGAATTATATAGTATATCGGGTTTTTTCGATTTTCATCCGAATAAATAACGGTTTCCCCATTTTTTCGGTTATTTTGTCCCTGCCCCGCAATTCCTGCTTATGGAGAATCGCCTTGTACAACACCGCAATAAGGTGCTGGACAGGCAGCAGGCCATTGAAAAAGAAGGTGGTAACAGCCATTCGGGCAGAAATCCCGAGGCGTGTTATGCGGAGAGGAAAACAATACTTTTCATCTCATGCGGATCGGTTAACTTATTGTTGAAAACAAGGATGAATTGCGAAATGGGCGCCATCATCGCTTCCACCGCTTTGGTCGCCGCTTCCTTCTTCTTCTGGGGGAGAGGCATGGTCAAGGCCGGACGAAATGACCTGGTTGCCGCTCTCATCGTGTTTATGGTTGCGTGCCTGTCCTGCATCGCATCCGCAAGTTCCTCCGCGGTTTTTGGTCGAGTCGGCGGTATTGTCTTGCTTTTCGGCGTTTTCACCTTGGTCATGAGCCGCTTTGCCAAGCCCGAGTGTCCATTGACGCGTGATGAAAGGAAGCTAATCGGCGTTGCGGCAATTATTCTTGGCCTGTCTATGGGACTCATAATGGGGGCGTAGGAGAGTTTCCAACCCGCAAGATGAACTGCCGTCGAAATAGCGCTACGCCTCATTTGCGTCGTTGACGAGGGGGAGATATGATATCCGCAACGAGGGCCGAAGATTTCCGCTTTGGTAAGCCGTGGAACGGGGTAGGCTGCGCGCTTTCGCATGGTCCGCTGGACGAGTTCTTCCGCGAGGTCTTCCGCAAGAAGTATTACGCCTCGGTGCGCGCGCTGCAGCGGGACCTCGACCGGCGGCTCCTGTTCTACAACCGGGAGCGCCCGCACCGGGGCTACCGCAACCAGGGAAAACGTCCCCCGGACACGGTGAAACAGTTCGTTAAAATGTCGGTGAAGAAGATCGGCTGAACAGGTCAAAGGACATCGTCAGGGCATTTCACCTTGACATTCCTTTTTCAGCTTGTTATGGAATGGAAAGCTGGATTTCTCCCATGGGCACCGTGTGTCTTGGTCGGAGGTGAAGAGGGGAACAAACATGCAGTACCTTATGAAAGAGATGGGCATCGCGGAAATACTTGACCAGGGAGTTGCGATCTTCCGGAATCATTTCAAGCTGCTGTTGGGAATTACGGGCTATCTACTCATCCCCTTTTACGTTCTGCAAAATCTCGTGCAATACTTAAGCACCCCGATTCAGGTGCCCGGGCAGCCATCCACCGAGAACCCCGGTTTGCTCGTGTTAAACGTTCTATTGTTCATCTTGTTAACGCTGGTTGTCAGTCCTCTGACCAATGGCGCCATTATTCATGCCGCCGCGAATGAATATCTCGACCGTCCCACGACCGCCGGGAAAGCCTTGCGCGCCTCGCTAAAAAAATGGTCGAAACTGGTGGGCACTTCCATCTACGCGGGGCTGATCATTCTTTTGGGGTTCCTCCTCTTCTTTATCCCGGGGATATATTTCGCATTTCGATACTCCTTTATATCCCAGGTCGTCATGATCGAAGACACTTCCGGGGGGGCCGCCTTGAAGCGCAGCGGCGTGCTCATGAAGGAGAACTACTCAAAAGCGTTTGTGCTGGGGTTTCTGCTGGGTGTCATTAGCATGGGTGTGTCGCTGATCGCCGGCATCCTCCCCTTCCCTCTTCTTCGGGTCTTTCTTGTGTCCTTGATTCAGGTTTTCGTCGTAATCCTTTACGCGGCGGCTTATGTCGCGTTCTATTTTTCCACCCGCTGCCAGCATGAAAACTTCGACCTTGCGCTCTTGGCGCAACAGGTGGGAGAGGAAGTAAAATCCGAACCCGCGAATCTCGCCTGACGCCCGGGTAAGGAAGTCTCGCGAATGGGAACCGAAGAAGCCCTGAGCCAGGCGGCCCTGCCCGATCCTGAACTCGTTCGGCAGACGGCCCGGGAGGTTCTGAGTCGTCCGGATTACCGCCTGGATATTCCCTCTCAGGGAATCCTGGACGAATATCTCCGCGCGTTCTGGGAAGCCGTCATCAACGGGATATTGAAGATCATTCGCGCATTCATGGATTTCTTCCAGGCGCTGTCCGCGATCCATCCCGTGCTGGCATGGGGGCTGACAATTCTCCTCTTCGCGGTGCTTGTCGCCCTCATCATTCACATCGTGATCACCTTCCGTATCGCCCTTCGACGGCGCGCGCACAAGCTGAAAACGGTAGACGCCCAGACCCGGGGGGAAGCGCCCGAGACCTGGGAGGGCAAAGCGGACACCGCCGGAAAAGAGCGGGATTATATCACGGCGCTCCGCTGCCTCTTTATTTCGGCCCTCCTGCGCATGGAGAAGGCCTCCAACCGCCGATTCCACCGCGCCGCCACGAACCGGGAGTACCTCTTCCGGTTTCGGAATACCCCCGCCTTCGATCCGCTGCACTATTTTGTGAACACCCTGGACTGGAAATGGTACGGCGGCGGCGTCTGTACGGAATCGGATTACGAGGAGGCCCGCCGCGCCCATGCCCGCCTGCGGGCCATCGCCGAGGATATCAGCCGCCATGCTCAGCTCGCGTAACGTGATCCTCGTGGTGGTGCTGATCACCGTGATTTCGATCGTATGGACTACCATCGCCCTGCTCCTTCCCCCGGACAGCAACGGCATGGCTTCCGATTCCTATGGCACGCGGGCCTCCGGCCTTCGGGGACTTTATGAAACTCTCGGAGAACTCCATATTCCCGTTCTGCGGGGGTTGGACCCTCCCACCGCCTTTCTTGGTCGGGCCCAATGCCTTCTTCTCTGGAACCCGGATCCGGTCCTGGTGAATATGGAGCCGGAATATCTGGAGCGCGTGAAGGAATGGGTCCGGGCCGGCGGCAGGCTGGTCCTCGTTCCCTCCCTGGAGAAGGAGGCCGCGCCGGAGAGGCACAATCGCGGGGCCCTAACGTCCGACATCCCGGACATTTCGGTTCTGAAGGCCGTGGGGCTTCCTTTCGTGAGTTTCATCACCCTCGCGGAGGCTTCTCAAGTTTCTGTTCCCTCTTCAAAAAGGGGCCCTCGTCGTGCGCAAGGAGAAGACAAGGAAGGTATCGGCGGAGAAGAGATTTACAATGCTCTGCGTCCCCTTCCTGATCCCCGGCTTCGGAATTCTCACACGATCACAACCGATATGGATGGGGTTTTTCAGACGTGGGCAGGGGGGCTCCAAGCGCTGCGTGTCCCACGAAAAGGCATGCAAGTCATTGACCCCCGGTCCCGGCCGGCGCCGGTGGGGCGGATCTTCTTCTCCACGCCCAGGGGCCAGGCGCATACCCTGGTGGCCCAATATCCCCTCGGGAAAGGGTCCATCACGGTTGTGAGCGAACCGTTGCTCTTCATCAACCTTTTTTTAAGAGAAGACGATAATGCGGTCCTGGCCGTGAATCTTCCGGCCACGGCGGGAGGACCGGTCGTGGTGGACGAATTCTATCATGGCCTTACCGTTCGCGGCAACCCCTTCTGGATCCTCACCCGCCACCCTTACGGCATCCTTGCCATCCTGGCGACTGCCCTGACGGCGTTGATCGCCTGGCAAAGGGCCGTGCGGCTCGGTCCCCCCCTTTTACCCCAACCGCCGAGCCGGCGGAGTCTCCGGGAATACGTGGAGGCCATGGCCCGTCTCTTTCACCGGAGCGGGCATCGGCGCTTTCTCTTGGAGGAAATCCGGTTGGGCGTCTTGCGGGAACTTCGGCGGAAACTCCATCTGAAACCCGAACACGAAGACCCGACCCTTATCCTCGCCGCCTTGATGCGGCGGGACAAGATTGGGGCGGAGCGTTTCAAGCGCGCGCTTTTACACGTTGAATCCTACATCTCCCGGGGGTGTAACCCGGGGGAGGAGGAATTGATCGCGGCGGCGAAGGAGATGGCGGAATGTCTTTAAAAGAATTGCATGACGCGCTCGTACAGAACATCGGTCGCGTGATCTTCGGTCAGGAAGAGGCCATCGAACTGGCTCTCTCGGCGTTTTTCAGCAGCGGGCATGCTCTCCTGGAAGGCATGCCGGGCACGGCCAAGACGCTTCTCGTGCGCGTCCTGGCGGCTTCGCTCAGGATGTCCTATCGGCGGGTCCAGATGACACCCGACCTCCTTCCCAACGACATCACGGGCTCCAGCATCTACCGGGAGGACACCAATTCGTTCGAGTTCAAGGAAGGACCCGTATTTTCCAACTTCCTTCTCGCGGACGAGATCAACCGCGCCTCGGCCAAGACCCAGTCCGCCCTGCTCGAGGCCATGCAGGAGCTCACGGTCACGCGCGACGGCGTGACGCGTCCCTTGCCCCAACCCTTCATTGTCTTCGCAACGCAGAATCCCGTGGAGCAGGAAGGCACCTACCCCCTCCCGCTCGCGCAGCTGGATCGGTTCATGTTCAAAATCCTGATCGAGTATCCTCCCCCGGAAGTCGAACGCCGCATCTTCCAGCTGCATCATGCCACCGCCTCTTGTACGGACCTGGCCGCGATGGGGGTGGAAGCAGTGTTGGAACCCGCGCAGGTTCTGACAACGCGTGAACTCATCCGAAAGACCTTCATTCGGGACGAAGTGATTGATTATGTCCGGCGGCTGGTGCAGGCCACGCGGGTAGACGAAGCCCTGGCCGTTGGCGCGAGTCCCCGTGCAGGGTTGATGCTCCTCATGGGTGCCAAGAGCTTGGCCCGATTCGCGGGCCGGGAGTTCGTGACCCCGGACGATATCAAGGCGGTCTTTCGGCCGGTGATGCGCCATCGGGTAATCTTGAGCCCCTCCGCTGAGTTGGAGGGCTCTTCCGCCGATGAGATCCTTCTGAACATCCTGGATACCACGGAAGTGCCGCGATGAATCTTCGTCCCGGGCCCACCCTGATCCGATTTTTCTGGGGCGGCGTGGCCGTCGGGCTGGCGTCGTTTGTCTGGGGCGCGGTTTCCTGGCTCCTCCTCCCCGGCTTGCTCTATGCCGGGATTCTTGCGATTCAGGATTACCGGCGGCTGCGCGCCCGGGAAACCGCGGTGGCCCTCCGGCGAAAGATCCCGGCCCGAGCGGGCCGCGACAAGGCCTTCCCAGTGGCCCTGCACCTTGTCAATACCACCTCCCATTCCCTGCAAGGCGAATTGCGCGACGAACTCCCCGCGGCGGCCGAGCCGGCTTTTTGGACCGTTCCCCTGAACCTGGCTCCGGGCGAAGAGCGGGATTTTTCATACGCTCTGCGCTTGCCCCTGCGCGGCCTTTCTGCCATCGGACCGCTCTGGGTGCGGCTTCGCGGACCCCTGGGCATGTGGGAACGCCAGGCGCCGGTGGGTCTTCCACAGGAGGTCAAGGTCTACCCCGAGAGCGCCGTGACCACGGATGAGGAATTGCGGAAAAAGGTCCGCCGGGAGAAGCGATTTTTTGAGACCAGCCGGCAGATGCGTCTCCGGGGCGAGGGCATGGAATTCGAATCTCTCGTCAATTATCAGGAAGGGGATGACCCGCGCCACATCGATTGGCGCGCGAGCGCGCACCAGGGCTTGCTGATGGTCCGGCGGTTCCAGATTGAGCATCACCGGAACGTGATGATCCTGGTCGACTGCGGAAGGCTGATGGGAACGGAAGCCGGAACCGGCACCAAACTCGATCGGGCCGTGGATTCGGCGCTCATGCTTTGCCGCGTGGCCCTGGACGAAGGGGACCGTTGCGGTTTGAGCCTCTTTGACGATCGGGTGCGGGGATATCTTCCCCCGCAACTGGGTCCTCGGGCATACTCCGTTGTTCTGGAAACCCTGTACAACGCCCAATCCTGCATGCGCGAGACCAATTTCGGCGCCATGTTCGCGATGCTTCAGCAGCGCCATCCCAAGCGGGCCCTCGTGGTGGTGTTGTCGGATCTCGTGGATGCCGAGACCACGGATCGTTTCCGGGGGGCGCTCGCCACCTTGTCCCAGCGGCATGTGGTGCTCTTTGCGGCCCTGCAGACGCCGTATCTCATGGAGGTGTGCCGGGAACCGATTGCTTCCTCCAGGGACGTGGCGCGGAAAGCGACCGCGATGCGGCTCCTCCGGGACCGGGAAAAAGCCCTGCATTCCCTTCGGCGCTCGGGTGTCTTCGTCCTGGACGTTCCGCCCGACAAGGTCACGGTGCCGCTCATCAATGAATATATCGCCATCCGCGGGCGGAATCTGCTCTAACCTGAGGACGTTGCGATTGGCTCGTCATCCCTGCTTCGGGAAGACCATTCCCGCCAGGCCCCATGGCCGAAGTATCCCAGCCAGAAGATGCCTGTGCCGAAGGCGAATAAGTAGCGCGTCGTATTGGAGAGGTGGCTCTGTCGAAGATAACTCTCCACGATGGCGGCGAAGAGGAGCATGCCTCCCACCCCCAGCACGATCCCTACGGCATTGGCGCCCGCCTGCCGCAGGCTGTCTTTGCGCGAGAGAAGCCCCGGACAAAGCATGGCCTCGCCCATTTGCAGGCCCAATCCCCCGCACAGGATGATAGCCGCCAATTCCGTGACGCCGTGCGGCAGGATCCAAGCCCAGTAATCATAGTGCAGACCGGCCTGGTGGTGTACGGCCGTAAAGGCCCCGAGAACCATGCCGTTGTACAGGATCAAGAGAACGGTGGGCACCGCGGCCAATACCCCGAGGGTCATGGCCAGAAAGCCGATCTTCAGGTTATGGGCAAAGAGAAAGGACGAAAAGGCAAACTTATAGGCTCCGGATATGTCCCGGCCATGTTCGATATAGCGGAGAAGCTGCTCGCGGCTTGCGCCCGGCTGGCGAAACTCATTGGCGGGCAATAGGGCATACGTGGCCGCGGGATCCTGGAGGGCCGCTCCATATCCGAGAAAACACCCCGTCAGGAACAAGACCAGGGACAGCGCGTGGTGCCGCCACATTCGCGCCACGCCCCGGGGAAACCCCTCGAAGACGAATTGGACCATATTCCGAACCGACCGGGTCCGGGGCGGCAGGTAGATGATCACATGGGCCGCGGCGGTCAAGTCGTTGAGATATCGGAGAAGGGCGGCATCCTGCGTGCGGCTGGCGACCTGGGCGAGCTGCACCACGGTACGGCGATACAGTACGTCCAGGCGGCTGAGCTCCTCGGGCGTCAAGCGGCGCAGATGCCACCCGCGATGATCCGCGCGGTGAACCAGGGCTTCCAGCTCTTCCCATTCGGGGCGATGTTTGCTAATATAGTCCTGCATGGGATCTCACGCACCGGACCGGGAGGATAGCGTGGCTGACCGTATTGAATTTGAAACCCCGGAAAACATTTCCATCTCTTATCGGACCGCGGGGCTGGGCTCACGATTCATCGCCTGGTTCGTGGACTCCATGTTACTGATCATCCTCCTCTTTGTCATGGTTATTTTGCTGTTTGTGCTGGGGATTCATCTTCCCGAACCGAATCTCTCTCCCTCGGACCCATCGTCGCAAGAGGAGGCTATTTTCTACGTCGTGGGGATCTGCTGGCTGATCTTCAGCTTCGGCAATTTTCTCTATTACGGGCTCAGCGAGTACCTGATGCGCGGGCAGACGAGCGGAAAGCGCCGGGTCGGCATCCGCGTCGTCAAGATCGACGGCTTTTCCCTCGACGCGACCTCCATCTTCCTGAGAAGCATCTTCCGCATCATCGACACCCTTCCCTTGCTCTGGATCGTACCGTTCCTGTCGCCCAAGGGCCAACGATTGGGAGACATGGTCGCCGGCACGGTTGTGGTGAGGGACGAGCCGGCGGCCGCCAGGGAAATGACAACGCTCCGGGAGCGCCTGCTGCAATCCTCTCCGGCCGAGGCTGTCTTCCGCTTCGATCCGGCGACCCTTGGCAAGGCGCGCGCGCGCGACAAGGAGGCCGTGGAAATATTTCTGGAGCGCGCGGACGACCTTCCTGCCGATAAACGGGACGAATTCCTGTCCCTTCTCTGCGACCCCCTGGCCGCTCGTCTGGGGATTCCTGCTCCTGAGGCGGAACACCGCAGGCGCTTTCTCGAAGATTTCCTCGCGGCTGAATACCGCCGCCAATATCGGCACCTGGGATAACCTGACGAGATGGGGCATTCTGCTTCATGGCCGGCGGCGGTTGAATAGACGGGGCACCCCTGGATATCTTCGACAGTTTTCTATTCAACAACCCTTCGGACCACGTGAATGCCGCACGTGAACAGCATGATACCGTGGAAGATAGGGAAGGTGTCGTGAAACCCAAGGGCACTGCTGCTATTCCTCTCCATGATCGGGTAAACAAAGCGCTTGGCCGCTCTTCCGCCCATCCCAATCCAGTAGCGCCACAGAAAACCGCAAATGCAATAAAAGCACAGGAAACAGCCCATAACGGCCATTTCCTGCGCTGATTCCATGGAGCCACCTGTCGGACTCGGACCGACGACCTGCGGTTTACAAAACCGCTGCTCTACCGGCTGAGCTAAGGTGGCGTGTCCTCATGGGCAAAACCCAAGCGCCGGGCGGAACCTTCGTCCCCGCACCCGCACCGGAACGATGAAAAACAACCGCGAGCGCTCGGTCCGACGGTGTTTTCGGCTTTCCTTCTACTATCCCGTTTCCCAGCCGTCCTTGTCAAGCGGATTCTCCCGCGGCCCCCTGGGAATACCAAAAAAGAGGGGCGCCTTTTTGCATTGACAGGTTTCTTCCGCCGGATTATTTTCACGTGGGTCGATGCGTAGCGGTCCTGCAGGATAGGCACTCGCAAAGCTTCTCGGCACCAACCAACCGAATGAAACCGAGCGAGCGGGGGGAGCGCAAATACCGATGAAGGTGCTCATGGCAACCTCGGAAGCGGATCCCTTCGCCAGAACCGGCGGCCTGGGCGACATGGTCGGAATGCTCTACGGGGCCCTCGCGGTGGAAGGCGTCTCGACCGACGTCATCCTCCCCCTCTACGCCTCGGTCGACCGCGAGCGGTACGGACTCGTCTCCACCGGGAAGCGCATCACCATCGAAATCGACGGCCGACCGACGGCGGGGGAGATCTTCGCCGCTCCCCTCCCCTCCAAGGGCGTGCACACCGGCACGGCCTATTTCATCGCCAACGACATGTACTTCGACCGCCCCGGCCTCTACGGCGACGAGGAGGGGGACTATCCCGACAACCTGGAACGCTTCGTCTTCTTCTCCCGGGCGGTTCTGGAAGCCGTCCGCGCGCTCGGGCTCTCCCCGGACATCCTCCATTGCCACGACTGGCAGACGAGCCTCATCCCGGTCTATCTCCACGCGCAGCCCGAGCGATGGGAGTCCCTCCGGGGGATCCGAACCCTCCTCACCATCCACAACCTCGCGTACCAGGGCCTCTTCTCCCACTGGGATTGGCCGGTCCTGGGCCTCGACTGGTCGCTCTTTGGCTGGCAGGGGCTGGAGTTTTATGGAAAGATCAATCTTCTGAAGGGGGGAATCCTCTTCGCGAGCGGCATCTCCACGGTGAGCAAGACCTATTCGCGCGAGATCCAGACGCCGGAGTACGGCTGCGGCCTCGAGGGGGTGCTCCAGTCCCGCCGCGACCGGATCTTCGGCGTGGTGAGCGGCCTCGACAACGAGCGCTGGGATCCGGGCACGGATGCGGCGCTCCCGGAGTGCTACAGCGCGGACCACCCCGCGGGCAAGACCGCCTGCAAGCGCGCCCTGCAGTCCGCCTCGGGCCTGGAGGAAAATCCCGCTCTTTTGCTCGCGGCCATGGTGGGAGACTTCGAGGAGCAGAAGGGTCTGGACCTCATCCTCGAGAGCTTCGAGGCGCTCACCGCGCTCCCGCTCCAGATCGTCATCCTGGGCAGGGGCGCGCGGCCCTACGGCGCCACGCTCCAGGATCTCTGCCGCCAATATCCCGTCAATACACACCTCTCCCCGGAGTACGGCGAGGCCGACGTCCGCCGCGCCTACGCCGGGGCGGACCTCTTTTGGATCCCACACCGCTTCGAGCCCTGCGGGACAGCCCAGCTGATCGCGCTGCGCTATGGCGCGGTGCCGGTGGCGCACTTCACCGGCGGCCTCGCCGACACCGTCTCGGACATGACCCCCGAGGGGCTCCTCGACGGCAGCGCCACGGGCTTTGTTTTCCTGGAATACAACGCCGCCTCCTTTTATGATGAAGTGGCGCGGGCCGTCGCCCTCCATGACGACCCGGCCGCCTGGGGTCGGCTCCGGGAGAATGGCATGCGGCAGGACTGGTCCTTCTTGGCCAGTGCTCGCCGATACCGGGATATCTACGAACGTTTGACCGCTTGAGGAAAGAGAGGGGAAAGATGGAACCGAACCGTTCGACCGGCGAGCCGGTAAATGCCCTGCGCGTGATGGTCCGCGATCCGTCGTGGCTCTTCGTCTACTGGGACTTGAGCCCCGCCCGGCACGAGACCGCCCCGCGTGAGGCGCGATGGGTCCTGCGCGTCATCCGCAAGAACGAAGGCCGCGCCCGCGACATCGAGATCGACCTGGGTAGCCGCAACTGGTACGTGCCCGTCCAGTCGGCCAGCACCTACGAGGCCGAGATCGGGTATCACCTGCCCGACGGGACCTACCATACCGTCATCCGGGGGAACACCGTGGAGACGCCCTCCCGGGGCACGAGCCCCATCATCGATCCCGAATGGTTCGTCTCGGTGGATGAATTCCAGCGCTTGTACGCCCCCAGGGATTTCCTCTCGGCCACGAGCCCCGGAAAGGGATTTTCCGAGGCGGAGGGGTGGGCCTTCCGCCATTGGCCGCTCTCCCCTTTGGCCAGCAGCCACGACGCGCAAAAAAAGCCGAGATAAGCATGTCGCCGCGGCAAGGCTACCTCGCCCTAGTGCTCCATGCGCACCTGCCCTTTGTGCGCCATCCCGAGCACCCCCTCTTTCTCGAAGAGGACTGGCTCTTCGAAGCAATAACCGAGACGTATCTGCCGCTCCTGCAGGTTTTCGAGCGCCTAATGGAGGAGGAGGTTCCCTTCGTCCTCACGATGAGCCTCACGCCCACCCTCTGCGAAATGCTGAGCGATCCCCTTCTCCAGGCGCGATACAGCACGCGGCTGGCCCGGCTCCGCGAGCTCGTCGATCGGGAGTGCCATCGCACGCGCCAGGAACCCGCCTTCCATCGCACGGCCCTCATGTACCGGGAGCGCCTTCGCGAGGTGGCGCACCGGTACGAGGAGTTCTACCGGCGCGACCTCCTGGCGGCGTTTCGGCGCCTCCAGGAGGCCGGGCGCCTCGAGATCATCACCAGCGCCGCCACGCACGGATTTTTACCGCTCTTCGCCACCCGCCAAGGCATCCGCGCCCAGCTTCGCGTGGCCCAGGCGAACTACGTCAAGCACTTCCGCCGTCCGTCCGTGGGCGTGTGGCTGCCGGAGTGCGGGTACAACTTCGGGCTGGACGAAGAGATCGTCCGGTCAGGCTTCCAATACTTCTTCCTGGACAGCCACGGTCTCCTCTACGGAACGCCCCGGCCGAAGTACGGGGTCTACGCGCCGGTCGTCACGCCGGCGGGAGCGGTGGCCTTCGGCCGCGACATCGAAAGCTCCCTCCAGGTCTGGTCGAGCCAGACCGGCTATCCGGGCGACCCCGTGTACCGGGAGTTTTACCGCGACATCGGCTACGACGGCGAGGAGTCTTACATTGCGCCCTATCTCCACGAGGACGGCCTCCGGAGGAACCTCGGGATCAAGTATCACCGCGTGACGGGCCCCGGCGTGCCCCTCCACGAGAAGGCCCCTTACGACCCGGTCGCGGCGCGCGAGAAGGCGGCCGAGCACGCGGGGAACTTCATGTTCAACCGCGAGGCGCAGGCGAGCTTTCTCCGCGCCCATTTCGGCAAGGCGCCCCTGATCGTGGCGCCGTACGACGCCGAGCTCTTCGGCCACTGGTGGTACGAGGGCCCGGATTTCCTGAACATCCTCATCCGCCGGATCGTCTTCGACCAGGAGAACATCGCGCTCATCACGCCCACGGAGTACCTCGGCCAGTCCCCGACTCTCCAGCACATCACCCCTTCTCCCTCGAGCTGGGGGGACAAGGGATACTTCGAGGTGTGGTTGAACGGCGCCAACGACTGGATCTACCGGGATCTCCACCGGGCCGAGGAACGGATGGTCTCCCTCGCCCGGGATCACCGGGCGGCCACGGGCATGCCGGCCCGCGTGATCAACCAGGCGGCGCGGGAGCTCATGCTCGCGCAATCCAGCGACTGGGCCTTTATTATGACCGCCGGCACCATGGTGGAATACGCCTGCAAACGCACCTGCGACCACCTCGACCGCTTCGCGGAGCTTCACGCCATGGCCCGCTCGGGCGCGGTGGATGAGGCGCGCCTGTCCGCGATCGAGCACGGGGACAATCTCTTCCCGGAAATGGACTTCCGCGTGTATTGCGATTGAGCGCCAGAGGTGGATGAAGCGGAGCAGAGGGAGGGAACACACAGGCATCCGGCCCGGCGAACGCGTTCAGCCGCCTTCGCCGAACCCGGATTCGACGAGGCGCGCGAGCTCCCGGGCCGCCGGTCCCGCGTCCTCGCCGCTCGTGCGGATGAGAAGGGTCGACCCCTTCTCCGCGCCCAGCATCATGATGCCCATGACGCTCTTGCCGTTCACCTCGATGCCTTCTTTTATCACGACGACATCGCAGGCAAAGCTGTTGCACGCCGCCACGAAGATCGTGGCGGGGCGCGCGTGCAGCCCATGGGGATTGGTAAGAACGACCGTTTGTTCGACTTGCATCCCGGGGCTTTCTTCCTTAAGTCAGGGCTGACGCATCTGCCCGTAGATCTCGGCGACAGCCACGGCCAGCTTTTCCGGATCGTGGCGCGAGGGCTGCTCGAGGTCGATGACGTCGCGCAAAAAGATCCGCACCGGAAAATCCGCCATCTTTTTCCGGTCGTATTCCGTGAGATGCACCCCGCGCTCGGCGTAGGGCCCGAGCTTGTGCGCGCTGGGGCGGTAGGAATTCACGAGGATCGCGTCGATGGGCACTCGGGGCGCGTGCCGGGCAAAGGCCTCGAGATAATCGGCCACCGTGAATCCATCCGTCTCCCCGGCCTGGGTCATCGTGTTCACGATCAACATCTTGAGCGCATGGGAGCGCACGATCTCGCCGACCACGTCCTCCTCGAGGAGCGGCGGAAGAACGCTCGTATAGAGGCTGCCGGGGCCGAATAGGACGAGGTCCGCCGCGGCCAGGGCTTGGAGGACCTCCTCGGGCGCCTTGCCGGACTGGGGCTTGAGCTCGAGGCGCTCGATCTTCTTGCCGCACCGGGCGATCACGCCCTGGCCGGTGCTCTTGCTCCCGTCGGGATGCGTGGCCACGAGCGAGACCCGGTCGAGCGTGGCCGGGAGGACCTGCCCCCGCACGGAGAGGATACGGTTCGACTCCAGGATGGCCCGGCCGAAGTCCTCGCGGATTTGCGACAAGACCATGATGAAGAGGTTGCCGAAGCTGTGGCCGGCGAACTCACCCTCGGTAAATCGGTATTGCATGAGTTCCTGCATGACCGGCCCGGAATCGGCCAGCGCCACGAGGCAGTTGCGGATGTCGCCGGGGGGGAGCGAGTCGAAATCCTTGCGCAGGCGGCCGGAACTGCCGCCGTCATCGGCCATGCTCACGATGGCGGTAATCTCGCCCGTCCCGTTCTTCAACCCCCGCAACAGCGTGGCGAGTCCGTGACCTCCGCCCAAACATACGATGCGGGGCCCGACCTCGCGGCGCGCCTGTTCGTAGGCGAGCTCCGCGATGCCGCGCTTCTCCTCCTTGCGGAGCAGCTTTTCCGTCGTGCGGACCAGCCGATAGACGCCCGTGAAGAGAAACACGGCGCCGAGCCCTATGAGGGCGCTACCCACGGCGTAAAAATTCAAGGGCGGTCCGGAAGTGGCGGAGAGATTCGGCGGGCTCAGCCACGCCTGTCCCACGAAGAGCGCCCCGATGACGACGCACACCACCCCGAAACAGGAAACCAGGACCCATCGCTTGAGCCGGAGACCTGGAAGCAACCATCGCCACCGCCCCATGCCGAATCCTCTCTTCCCGCGCCTGCGGCGCCCCTTTCGAACAATCAATCCATAACCGCCGCCTTTTCATCCGCCTCGGCCAATAATTCATTGATCTCCTGGGTATCCCGAGCGTTCCGCAAAAAACGGCAGAAGTTCTCATCCCGAAGGTGCTTGCTGATATACGCCAGGCTTTCGAGGTGTTTGGATGAGGGATCGTGGTTGGACAAGAGGAGGAAAAAAAGGTGCACCGGCTCGCCGTCCAGGGCGTCGAATTCCACCCCTTCCCGGCTGCGGGCGACCAGGCCCAGTATCTTCTTGATCGAGGGATGCTTGGCGTGGGGAATGGCCACGCCCTGTCCGATGCCCGTGCTCCCGAGTTCTTCGCGCGCCATCAGGGTCTTCAATATCCCGTTCCGGCTCTCCGCGCGGAGCTGGGAGGTATTGACGAGGGTGTCGACCATCTCGACCAGGGCTTCCTTTTTCGTCGTCGCTTCCAGGTCGTCCAGTACCGACGAAGGGGCAATGAAATCTCGAAAATGGATCAAACCAGTCTCTCCGAGCTACAAAAACCGAATGCCGACCCGCGCCTCTCCCCGGCGGAGAAAACTCCGCGTTCCCTATGCTTCTTTTCCCACGATCCGTCCGGTCGCCGAATGGACCGCACCGCCTCCTCTCATACACCCGCCGGCGCGAAGGCCGGAACGCGGTGGAGATCTCATCCTCCCGATTCCTCTGCCCCGGCGTCGTCTTCCTCCCAATCCTCTTCCTCTGCCCCTGCACCTTCCCCTTTCCCTTCCCGGTCTTCCCTCTCCGGGGCGCGCCCGGCCGCATTGCTCAGGGAGCGGTGGCCGCGCAGTTTTTCCTTGAGGCGCCTCAGCTGGCGCTGCCCCTTGTCCACGGCCAGGTCCACGGCTGCGTACATGTTGTCGTCGGCCACGTCGATGACGATGTCGGGCTTATTGCTGATATGGAGGATCATCTCGCAGTGGAACTTTCGCTTGTCGCCTTTCAGCAGTATCTCAATTTCCGTGATTCCGTCAAAAATACGCCCTAATTTTCCGGCTTTTTCCGCTGTGTAGGATCGAATGGGGTCGGAAAGATCGAAATGCACCCCACTGATATGAACCTGCATGCCGTTCCCCTTCTGCAAAGGCCTTGGGTCCTGTCAACGCACCCGCATTATATAAGACGAAAAAGACGCGTCAATGACTTTCCATCCCGCTCCAAACGCCCTTCCTTATCCCCCGGAGAACGGCCAACCCGATGCCGTGGATCGCCCAAACGGCAGGTTTGCTCGCTTGCCAGGACTCCCCAGTTGTGAGGCAATAGAGGGGGCGCGGTTCGATCGTGACAGGAATCCTTCTTCTTCCTCGAAGCGAGGGGCGGGCCAATCCGTTCGAGTTTGACAGCCCACGTAAAGCGAACCGTGCTCAGGGGACTACCTCGACGTGGATCACCTTTTCAAAACCAATGAGCTCAAAGAGCCAGATGAGCCTTTGCGAAATGCGGATGGTCAGTCGCTTGCTCACCCGGACCGATTCGGCGATCAAGTGGCCGATGGTGCCCATGTAGGCGCTGAAAATGAAGGTCACGTCGCTCAAGTCCAGGACGATGTCCTCATAAGCCGATTGAATGAGCTGCTCGCACTTTCGAACAAATTCATCGTGATACTCCCAGCACAGGTCCACGTTCGCGACCAGTATGTTTTCACGAACTTCAAAATTTTCAAGGAGCTTTGTCTCGAGTCCCATGGAGGTCTCCTTGTCGTATTTATCCATGACCGATTAAACAAAATAATAATAAGATACACTATAGACCTATATTATGCCATGTTTTGTTTCTTTTTGGTATAACCCTTCGAGAAAAACCTGACAAGCCCTTCTCTATTTACCCATACCTGCCCCACCAGGCCTAATGGCCTCGCAGTCCTCCCATATACCATATAACATAAAAAGTTCTTGTCAAGCTTGGGCTTCACGGGTTATATAAAATCCTTCTAACTATCGGACAGGCAATCACTTGTCAACGATTCCCCTCTTTCTGCTCCTCCCCGGCTTTTCCCGCCGACTCATTCGCCACAAGGATGTTCCTACTATTATCCTACGGAGCCACCCGTTTCATGGAATAGAACCCTCATCCCCTATTCATCGACTTGGGCGTGGGCATCGATAAAGGCATCCAAATCCGTTTGCATGGCCGCATGGCGAACCTGTATGAGGCGAAGCCTTTTTTCATAATCCAAGGGTTCCTTCGATCCTTTTTCCGCAGCGGCGTCAACGCCTCCTTCCAACTCGGGTTGCACAGTGGGGGAATCGACGGACGAGGCGCCGGTCACCTTGTTTTTTTTCGGAGCTTTTCTGTTCTGAGGCGCTTTTGCCTCGGGCTTGCTTCCGGTTCTTTTATCTTTCCGCCTGGCTGCAGCTCCCTTGGAAGGAACCGTCTCCATGGGGGGTTTCCTATTGTGCGCCATAACGCAATCCTCTTTTGAACGATCGAGTAGGCATTACCACTCGCAATTAAACCGTGGCAAACGCCTCTTGGCATAAGTGACCGGGAAGCCCCCTAAGCTAACTTCGCAGGGGAAAACACAAGCGACAAGAGATTCCTCCACGGCCAGGCGTACCCAAAGATCCCTTGAATGATGCGGAGTGATACGGCATCGCAAGGCTTAAGGAATTGCCGTGCGCTCATCACCCCCCCTGGAAGCGCTTGAACAGACAATCGCTTATGCCGATCCCGGTGTCGCAAAGGAAGCCGGCAACCGGAAACGCCCCAAACCCTTACGGCGGCCCCTCACCGGAAGCGCTCCCTTGGTCCATCACCTTCTTCTTCATCAGGCGGCCGACCTTGAAATGCACCATGCGCTTGGCCGGAACATGGACGGTTTCGCCCGTGCGGGGATTGCGCGCAATGCGGGGTTTCTTCTGCACGATGTCAAAAACGCCGAATTCCCGGAATTCCAGGCGATTGCCCGCCGCAAGCTCATCGATGATCTGCTCCAGGAAGGTCTGGATGATTTCTTTTGTCGCATCCTGCTTGTTATTGGTCATCTTGGCAATACGCTTGACCAACTCCCGTTTGGTCGTTGCCATAGGAACCCTCCTCCCTCTACGAGCACCAGCGCAAGCTACCCATGCCTTCCTTGTCTTATCGCACACAACCCATTTGTATCCCCCACGTTGCAGACCCGCATTCCCGGGATGTCTAAAAAAAGTATACGCGCTTACCCACGAGGCGTCAAGGCTTGGAAAATATCCTGCCATAAAAAAATATCTGCCAGCGTGTTAGGATAAGAACCGGCTGTTTTGCGTGGCTGGCACAAGAAGCCTTATGAAACTTCGATTCCTCGTGGATGAAACGCAGGCGGTTCCCACACAGAAACCTTGGGGCGGAGCTTTTTTTATTATTGGTTATTCCACGTGTTATGCCGGGGAGCCGGGCATTTTCATGGAGCTGGGTCTTTCGTCCATCCGGAAGAAGTCTCTGCATCACAGCGCCATCGGGGATTCTTTCCTTGTCAAGCCGCCTTCCATGCGTAAAATTAGGCGGCTCCTTGGATTCCGGTTTTTTACATCGAAGAAACATCGACCTTCAAGAAGGGTGCTCCATGGGAAATGCAAAAAGCAATGCCGCCGAAACGATGAAGAAGATCGTGTCCCTTTGCAAACGCCGCGGCTTTATCTTCCAGTCCTCGGAGATCTACGGGGGCCTCAAGAGCTGCTATGACTACGGGCCCCTCGGGATCGAGCTCAAGCGCAACATCAAGGAGGCCTGGTGGTGGAGCATGGTCTACAACCGGGACGACATCGTGGGCATCGACTGCTCGGTCATCATGCACCCCAGGGTGTGGGAGGCCTCGGGTCACCTCGCGGGATTCACCGATCCGCTGGTGGACTGCCGCAACTGCAAGGAGCGCTTTCGCGCGGACCAAGCCCCGCGCGCCGCGCCCGGGAGCGAGCTCGCCTTCCGGGAGGGAGGCAGGGCCGATGGAAAGAAGCTCAAGGGCGCAGCGCCGGAGCGGGGTTACATCTGCCCGAATTGCGGCGGCGGCGACCTCTCGGAGGAGCGCCTCTTCAACCTCATGTTCCGCACGAGCCTGGGCCCGGTGGACCCGGCCCAGGAGCTCGTAAAAAACCTGGATGCGCTTGCCGCCCTCTCCGCGGAGAGGCGCCTGGCCGCGATCGGTGAGATCCTCTCGAGGTCCGCGGTCTACCTCCGGCCGGAGACGGCCCAGGGGATCTTCGTGAACTTCCAGAACGTCCTGCAGTCCGCGCGCATGAAGCCGCCCTTCGGCATCGCCCAGATGGGCAAGAGCTACCGGAACGAAATCACGGTGGGCAACCTCACCTTCCGCACCTGCGAGTTCGAGCAGATGGAGATGGAATTCTTCGTCAAGCCCGGCACGGACGAGGAGTGGTACCGGTACTGGCACCGGGAGCGGTTCGAGTGGTACGTCAAGCTCGGCCTCGCGCGCGAAAAGCTCCGCATGCGGGACCACACGCCCGGGGAGCTTGCCCACTACGCCAAGGCGTGCGCGGATGTGGAGTACTTCTTCCCCTTCGAGACGGCGGAGGGCGAGGGCGTCTGGGCCGAGCTCGAGGGCGTGGCGAACCGCACCGACTACGACCTCACCCGGCACGGCAAGTTCTCGGGCAAGGACCTCTCCTACTTCGATCCCGAGACCGGGGAGAAATACATCCCTTGCGTGATCGAGCCGGCGGCGGGCGCGGACCGCGCGGCGCTCGCCTTTCTCTGCAACGCCTACGACGAGGAGGCGCTCCCGGACGGCGAGGTGCGGACGGTGCTGCACTTCCATCCGCGCCTCGCGCCCATCAAGGCGGCGGTCTTTCCGCTCGTCAAGCGCGACGGGATGCCGGAGAAGGCCGGGGCCATCTACCGCGCGCTCCTCGACGCGGGACTGAATTCCTTCTACGACCAGAACGGCGCGGTGGGGAGACGCTATCGCCGGATGGACGAGGCGGGCACCCCCTGGTGCGTGACGGTGGATTCCGAAACCCTGGAAAACGACACCGTGACGATCCGCGACCGGGACAGCATGGAGCAGGTGCGGATCCCCTCGGCGGGCGTCGCGGCATACGTGCGGGAGCGGCTGCACCCGTGACGCAAACTCCCCCTCTCGCGCCGGTCGATCTCAAGCCCCTCCTCCCGGAAGGGGCTTTTTTACAAGCGCGACGTCGGCTCCGTCCCCTTACCCGACCAGGGCCTTGTATTTCTCGTGGATGAGCTTCTGGTCGAAGACCTGGAAATCGATGAGCATGGCATGCTGCTCCGCCTTGGTGAGATATTCCATGGCGGGGCGGAAGAAATGGTTGTCCTCCTTGTCGATATGGGCGGGATAAAACCGAATCAGGGTCTCGGCGTAGGAGGCCGCGTCCTTGGCCGCCTCGGGCGTTCCGGCGGCGGCGCGCTTGGTCGCTTCGAGGAGCTTTCGGACCATCTTCCGGCCAGCGATATGCTCTTCCTTGAGCTCGTCCATGACCCGCCGATGCTCATGGGAGAGCGGTTTTTCCTGCAGCGCGCGGAAGAGGATGTCCTCTTCCTTGCCGTGGTGGCAGCGGTCGGCGTAGGTGCGCAGGAAGTCGGTCGCTCCCTCGAAAAACGCGCTGTCGATCCGGCCCGTCTCCTGGGCCAGGCGCACCGCCGCCTCGATCCGACCGATCATCTTTTCGATCAGCCGATGCTCGATCATCAGCGGCCCAATGGGCAGCATGGCTCCCCTCCCTTCTCGCCCCTCCCTGGAATCCCGGCTTCTTCGCAAAGACTGTCTGCGGGAATTCCTTTCCCCCTCTCCTCCATCCATACTCCATGCGGAGGCTTATGGCCAACATATTTCCCGGAGAAGGGCCGACCGGAAGGCCAACCTGCCAAGCGGGGGGATCAGATCTTGACGAGGGATGTGAAGCGCTCGACCTCCTCGGCCACCATCCTGTGGAGGAACTCGGGCAGTCGTCGGTTCCGGCGGAGATCCAGCAGGATGTCCAGGGCGTGGGGGACGCCGTCCCGCATACCGCCCGCGATCTCGTCGAGCACGCGCTGAAGGAGCCGTTCCCCCTTTCCGCCGCGCACTTCGAACCGGCCGTGCGAGGCGGTCCGGCCGAGGACCCGGAGATAGATCTCCCGGTCCTCGAGGCTCAGGCCCTTCTCCTCCAGCATGCGGAGGATCCTCAGGGCCACGGCCGCGGCGAGGCGGTCGAACTCGGCGATGTCGTCTCCCGCCTCCAGGATGCGGGAGAGCGACTCGAGCACCGTAAGCTCGCTCATCCGCCCGGCCAGTGTGTGCACGATCTCCACCTTCACCGCCTGCGGCAAGAGGGGGCTTGCGCCGATGGCGCCTAGGATCTTCGTGAGCTCGGCGAGGTTCCCGGGGCTCCATTCGATCTGGAAGGAGACGCAGGCCTTCCAGCGATCGAGAAGCCTCTGGATGAGCCTCTCCCGCATGGGGCCGGGGGCGCCGGCGGAGAGGACGAGGTGCTGCAAGGCGCCGATGCAGGCGGGGATGAGATCGGCGTACATGGCGAGGTCCCCTTCCACCACGAAGACCTCTTCCCCGTCCTCGATGCGGGTCGTTACGCGCGTCTCGGGCATCTCGGCCTCGATCCGCGCCAACAGAAGGTTCTCGATCTCCTCGAGCGTCTCGACCTTCTCGATGGGCGAGGCCGCCATCCACCCCAGGGCCTCGATGATCGGGGCGTCGGCGGAGGTGTTGCGCAGGCGGTTCAGGAGATTGCGGCGGATGACGTTCGTGACCTCCGCCTCGAACGCGCCCGTGGCGCAGATCTGGCCCATGGCGCTGAAGACCTCCGGGATGGCCCCGGCCGCGGAAAAGGTGGCGTTCTGCAGGGCGCGGAGGGCCTCCCGGAGTAGGAGCGCCTGCGCGGGATCGTCCCGCCCCATCCCCCGCGCGATCTGACCGAGCGCGCAACTGGTCACCATCCCCTCCACGCCCCCGGGGTGTTCCCGGAGGGCGCCGACGAGCGTGGGGATGACGGACGGCCCGAGATGCGCGAGGGCGTTCACCACGTTCTCATGGACCTGGGGGACGGCATAGTGGCGGACGCTCGATAGGAGCGCCTCGGCGATCCGGCGCCGCAGCTCGGCCGGGGCCGCCGCGGGAAAGAGAAGCCAGGTCTCGAAGATATTGACCTCGAGCTGGCGGGAACCGGACCGCAGGAGCGCCAGGGTCTCCTCCGCGATGCGGACGAGGACCGCGTCGGAAACCGGGCGGAAGCGTATGGCGTTGTCCAGGAGCCGCACCAGGAACCGCTGATGCGCCACGTCCGAGCCCGGGAGACGGTCGAGGAGCGCCTGGATGCCCATGTCGCCCTGCTCCACGAGGTACGCGCCCAGCGCATAGGCCTCCCCCATCTCCGCCGGCAGGGCCATGAGGCAGTCGGCCGCGAGCATCCGCAGCTTCTCCGCCAAGGCCTCGGAGACCTGTGCCCGCACCGCGATGCTCACCAGAAAGGCCCGGATCCTCAAATTCTCGGTCTGCCGGGACTCCTCCATGAGAAAGGGGACCACGAGGCCCGGCTGGACCTCTTCGAAGGCGCGGAAGGCCTGGCGGACGGCGCTCCCGAATCCGTCGAAATCCCGCACCGCCTGCTTTACCAGGAGGCGCATGAGATCCAGGTTCACCTCCCGAAAGTTCTCCAGAGCCGGGGCGAGCCTGGCCAGGGTTAGAATCGCCGACTCCCGCACGGTGTGCGACGCGTCCGAACGCAACGTCCCCACCAGCGCCATGACCGAGGCGCTCCGCTCCAGGGGCCCGGTTTCCCTCGGCGCGATCCCAAGTCGGCGGGAGGCGTATTCGCGCTCGCTGTCCGTCCCCTCGGCGAGAAGCCGAAGCGCCTCGGCCACATCCCCGGAGAGCCCCAGCCCCTGCAGGGCGCGCGCCGCAGCGGCCCGAAGGGGCGTGTCCTCCTCGCCGAGGGCCTGGATAAAGATCCGGACGCGCTCCTCCTCCGGGATAGGCGCAAAGGCGAGCCTCCGCAGGGCGGAGACGCGCTCCGCGCTCGTGGCGCCCGCGAAAACGGTCACCCTGAGCTCGGCCACGCGCTCCGGGGAGAAGATCCTCTCCTCGTCCCGGACCGGGGGCGCGGCCGGGGCCTTCCCGGCTTGAAGCGGGGTCGCGGACGAGCCGGCGGGGAGAAGAGGCCCGGGCTCCACGGCCCGAGCGGGCGCTTCCACCCCGCGCCGGAACCCCTCCTCGGCCTCCACCTCCTCGCGCAGGGCGATGACCTGCCAGCCGTCCTGCTCCACCGCCTCCAGGGGCAGCGAGTCCCGGATTTCACGAAACGCCGGGCGGCCCAGAAGCTCGAGGAGAATTCCCGGGACCTCTTCCGCTCGGGGGTTGCGCAATTCCGGGGAGAGGAGGAGTTCTTCCAGAAGGCCCCGGCCCCGCGCCTCTTCGAGGAGGGCCGCCGTGCAGGCGACCTGGCGCCCCATCAACGACCCCACACGCAGCGCGAGCCTCCGGCTCAGGCCCATCGTGCGGACCAGGTATTCCCGTCCTTGACGCGCGAGTTCCAGCATGGCTTACCCCAAGTCCTTACTCGAATCCGCCTCGACTTCGGCACGGCCCGCCGGGAGCCCATCCCGGCCGGCCTATACCCGGCGCCGGCTCCCTGCAAGGCTTTATTCCCCGCTACCGCCGGACGGGGGCGGTGCGCTCGGAGGGTGAGCGATTTTTTCAAGCTCCTGCTCTTCGAGGAGCCGCGCGAGGAACCGCTCGACGCTCTCCTGGACCTCGGCGGGAGCGACGACCACGAGGTTGCCGCTGCGCTCGTGATAGATCACGCCCATCGACGGATCGGACCGCACATCGAGCGGGATCGACTTCTTGACGAGCAGGGCCAAAACCTCGCCGCCCATCTCCCGGGCGAGCGGCCGGACCGCATACCCCGCCACGGGCACGTCCGTCCACAAGAGCTCACGGCTGCCGGAGCGGCCGAGGAGAGGCGGCTCTTCCGTGAGCCACACGCCATAGGGCGGGTCGAAGAGGCTCCCCTCAAGCCCCGCCTGCTCGCCCACCTTCACGAGGACGTCGGCCAGGGCCTCCTCCTCCGCGTGCAGGCGAATGAGGGGATAGGGCCTCCCGGACAAGGCGACCTGGTCGAACCCCAGGTTGACATCCGCCTGAAAGGAGAGATCCGCGAGAACCTCCGGGAGCGGCACTTCCTCATAGTTGCAACGCACGTGCGCGGAGAGGGCCTCTTCCAGCCGGCGCGCATCGAGCGGAGCCTCGCTCTTCAGGCTCCGCGGCACGCGGCCGGGATAGGCCATGGCGCGCAGGATCAACGCCAGCCGCGCATGGAGGACCGAGGGGAAGTTCGCCTGCAAGCGAAAGTCCGACGCGCGGAGAATGAGGGCATACTGCTGGGACCGCATGGCATAGACCTTCAAGAGCTCTTTGATCTGCGCCAAAAAGGCGGCGGCCTCCTCCACCTCGGCCAGCCCGCCGATGTTGTAGTACTGGATCTCGATCGGTTCCTTCTCGAGCCAGGCGTAGGAGCTCGTAAACTCGACCGTCCTCCCGCCGTCCTCCAGGCGGTAGCGCGTGCCCAGGGCGCGCGCCACCCACTCCACGGCTCCGCGGAGGGTCGTGTCCCGCATCTCCACAGAGAGAAGCTGGGTGAGGAGCGACTTGGAATCCGCGATGTCGCGGCCGATCAGGAGGTCGATCTTCCCGCGCTCATTGAGCTGCCTGACGGCCTCGAGCACGGTCTTCCCACGGAGGTCCAGGTCGATCCGCCGCGCGAGCGGATCGTCTTCGGCCGCGGCCGGCCGGGCCGCCGCGAGCCAGAGGCACCCCAACGCCAGAAGGAGCTCGAATGCCCAGTTCCCCGGCCGCATGGAATCGCCCTCTCTTCGGGGAAAGCTCAATATAAGAGAATATCCTCCAGCCGGGAGAGGCTGACCACCATGTCCTGCTTGACGTGGACGCTCTTCCGGGTGGGGATGAAGCCGCTGCGTCTCGCCTCGGCCAAGTAGACCGCCTTGGTGGTGTTGCAGGAGTCCGTGTCAAAAATGTCCGCATCCTCCAAGGTCAGAAACCGGTCGTTCGCCTCCACGAGACGGCCGACATACACAAAGGGGCCGGGCGTATCCGCCACCACGACCGAGCCCAAGAAACGGTCGTATCCCTCGCTCATGACACGGGCTCCGTTCCGATCAGGGCCGTTTCCAAAAACCGCTGCGTCGCCAGAATAAGCGGCCGGGCATCCACGACGTCCACCTCGAGCCAAATGGGCGGCAGGGCGAGGCATTGGATCGCGCCCACGCACCCGATCCGCTCGCCGGTCTTCCGCATTCCCGGCGTGGGCATGGGCTGGGGACCGACCTGGATCAGGCGGCAGGGGCAGCCCCTCGGCACGACCGGCGGCTCTCCCATCTCCCGGAGCTCGCGGCGGAGCGCCTCGGAAAAGGCGTACCCGTCCACATCCACGCACCCCCCGCCCACGGGCGGGGCCGGACTTTTCCCGCCCTGTCGGTCGGACAGGTCCGAAGACGGGTGAGGCGCGGCCTCCCCGGGCGAGGGCGGAACGCCTCCGTATTCCCCGGTTCCCCGGAAGCGGCTACGGCGGAGGACCTCCGCAAGCCACTCCCCCCCGTCCAGGAGCGGCGCCCACAAGCAAAGCGCGCGCGGCGCCTCTTCCCGCGAGAGCTCCAGGGCCACCCGCGACGAGAGGCGGATGCCGAGGAATGCGATCGGCGCCTCCGGGACAAGAGTTTTCAACATCCCGACGGCCGCGGCCGAGTCCCGCAGTACCGACCGCCAGGTGAGAAGCTCAAAAGCGCCCGGGCTCTCCCCCGTGCCGGCGTAATCCACAACGAGGGTTCCCCAGCCGCCGGCGGACAGGGCCGCGCCCAGGTCGTGCAAGACGCGCACGCACCCCTTCCGCTCCTCGGCCAGCGGTAGAAACGCGCACACCGCGCCTTGGATCCTTGCGGCGGGCGTGTACCAGCTTGCATAGAGCTCCACCCCGCCGGAAGGGATTCGCAGGGCCTTCAGCGGCCGCCCTCCCTCTTGGCCCGGATTCGTGAGGCGATCCGGGCGAGTGTATCGAAATTGGGCAGGGTGAGCTCGTCGTCGGCAAAGGATACGCCGAAATCCTCCTCCATGCCCACCACCAGGTCGAAGAGGCGGACCGAGTCCACCCCGTATTTCAAGGTCAGGCTCTCCTCCCGGCCGATCGACCGGGCCGGGACCTTGAGAAACAGGCGCTCCACCATGAGTTCCGCAATACGGCCTTCCAGGTCCTCTATCGCCTCCCCCATCCCGTCCTCCCGATCCAAGTTTCTCCCGGTCCTGATGTTAGGATATACCGGTGCGCCTTCCCTGTCAAGGCGAAGCGGCCCGTCCCTTCCAACGCTTGGCTCCGGAACCGGTTAGGCTTCGATCACGCGCATCCGCTGCCATTGGCCGGCCCGGTAGCGCCAGTAGAACACGATCCCGTTCATGCTGGCGGAAAACACGAGAATGATCCAGACCTGACCGGCCGTCCCCTGCAGGAGCCAGACGATGTAACTCGGTATTGCAAAAAGCCCCCAGGTGATGGCCAGGCAGATCCACATGGCGAAGCGCGTGTCCCCGGCCCCCTTGATGGCGCTGCTGTACACGATGAAAAGCCCGTCGAAGAGAAGGAACGAGGCGACGTATCGGAGGTAGACCCTGGCCACGTGGAAGGTCTCGACCTGGCTCGCGTCGCCCGGGCGCGTAAAGAGCCATAGGAAGATATGGGGAAAGAAGAGAAATCCGACCGCCATAACCGCCATGTAACTCAACACGATGGCGCGGGCGCTCCGCACCGACCGCTTGGCGTGGGGGATGTCGCGGGCGCCGACCGCCTGGCCGACCAGGATGCCCACGGTCATGCCGATCCCGATCATGGGGTGGAAGGCGATGGCGTTGATGCTGAAGGCGATGTTCGATGCCTCGTTCTCCAACGGACCCATTCGAGCCAGGAGATTGACCACGAGGTTGAAGGAGGCGAGGTCCAGGAAAAACTGCACCCCGCCGGGAAAGCCGTACCGGACGAGCCGACGGAAGAGGTCCGCGTCAAAGAGCCGACCCGGCCAGGTCTGAAAGATCGCCCGGTTGGCTCGGCTCAAAAAAAAGACGAGGCAAGCAACCGTGCCCGCCAGGGCGCTCAATCCCGTGGCGAGCCCCGCGCCCGCAATGCCCATCCTCGGCAGCCCCCCGTGGCCGAAGATGAGAAGATAATTGAGGAGAACGTTCAAGGCCGCCATGCCGAGCTCGAGACCCATGATGACGTAGGTCTTGCCCCGCCCGCTCCAGAAGGATTCCAGCGCGGCGTTGAGAAGGGGAAATGCGCTGAACAGGCTCAAGATGGAATAGTACCTGACCTCCTCCGCCTGTACCGAGAGCTCATGACCGAACCAGCGAAAGATCGAGGTAGCCCAGAAGACGCTCAACGCCACGAGCGCGCCACCGATCAGGGCGAGAAAAATACCCTGCCAGACGGCCTGCCCCACGCGGTCCTTCCGGTCCGCCCCCGCGTATTGCGCCACGAAGGTGTTGGTGTACCCGGCCACGCCGAGGAAGAAGCAGGTGAGCGTGAAGCTCGTCAGGCCCGCGGGCACCGAGGCCTTGATGGCATCCGCGGAAAAGCGGGAGAGCATGATCCGGTCGGAAAAGAGGCGGATGGCGTGGCCCGAGGTCGCGAGCACCAGGGGCAGAGCGATGCCGATCACCTCGCGGATACCCCCGGAATCACGGGGAGCCTTGAGTCTTTCGTCCATGAACGCGATCCCGTTTCATAATGTTTCGCAACAGAACCGGCCTGTCTCCCGGCGGCCGGGAGGCGGCCGGCACCGGGATGGAAAGACCGCGGGGCGCCGTACGCGCCGCCGGTACGAGGAACGGCCACGCCGCGGCCGGACCCAGTGGCACGCATTGGCGCAAGCGCTGGGAACGTCTCTCCCCGCGGAATCCTTCAGGCCGGCGGGGTGGCGGAAAAGGCAAGGTGCCCGGCCCCGAGCAAGGCGTCGAATTCCTCCCGAAGCCTTGCGCTCGGCTCCACCCTCCAAGGGCGGCCGGCCCGGGCGAAGAGGCGCCGGCCGCCGTGGGCGGTGAGATGCAGGTAGAGGGGGCATTCGCCCTTGTGCGCGCGCAGGAGATCTTCGATCGCGTCGAGCTGCTCGCCGGTAAGCCCCGGGCTCTCGAGCGTGAGCACCGCCGCGGCGCTCAGGCGCTCCACGGCGTGCTCCATGGGGATGACCTCGTCCACCACGATCTCGGGCTCCTCGCGCCGGCGGCTGACCGTTCCCCGGACGAAGAGCATCCGGTCCACGGCCAGGAGTTCCCGGCAACCCTCGTAGGTCCGCGGCCAGACGACCCCTTCGACCGTGCCCTCCAAATCCTCGAGCGCCAGGCGCGCGTAGCGGTCGCCCTTCCGTGTGTTCATGAGGCGCAGGGACACGAGCATCCCGCCCAGGATCACGGCCTGGCCGTCGGCAAGCCCGGAGACGGTCCCGGTCGAGGCTGTGGCAAAAGCCCGGATCGTGTCCGCTTGGCGCGCAAGCGGGTGGCCCGAGACGTGAAAGCCCAGGGCCTCCTTTTCCAAGGCGAGGAGCTCGTTTTCCGGCCAGGGCGGCACGTTGGGGAGGGGGGGATGGATAGGCGCCTCCTCTTCCCCGGCCGGGTTGCCGAAGAGGCTCGTCTGGCTCCGTGCGCACGCCCGGGCCACGCGGGCGCCGCTTGCGGAGGCGCTCTCGAGCGCGGCGAGGTACTGGGCGCGATGGCCGCCGAGCGAATCGAAGGCCCCGGCCTTGATCAGGCCCTCGACGCCGCCCCGATTCAAGGTGTGCGGCTCGACGCGCTCGCAGAAGCCGTACAGGTCCCGGAACGGGCCGCGGGCGGCGCGCTCCTCCACGAGGGAGTCGATCGCCTTGGCGCCCACGCCCTTCACGGCGGCGAGACCGAAGCGAATGTCCTGTCCCACCACGGTGAAGGCCGTGAAGGACTCGTTCACGTCCGGGGGCTTGAGGTCGATCCCCATCCGGCGGCACTCCTCGATGTAGTCGACCACCTTCTTGGAGTCGCCCATCTCGCTCGTGAGGAGCGCGGCCATGAACTCGCGGGGATAATGCGTCTTGAGGTAGGCGGTCTGGTAGGCGATAAGGGCATAGCAGGCGGAGTGCGACTTGTTGAAGCCGTACCCGGCGAAGTACTCGATCTGGGCGAATATCCGCTCGGCCACGTCGCTCCCGGTGGCGCTGGCGGCCTGCCGGATGAAGGTCTCGCGGTAGCCCGCCATGATCTCGGGGTCCTTCTTGCCCATGGCGCGGCGCATGAGGTCGCCCTCGGAGAGCGAGAAGCGCGCCACCTCCCGGGCCAGGGCCTGGACCTGCTCCTGGTAGAGGATGAGGCCGAAGGTCTCCTTCAGGATCGGCTCGAGGAGGGGGTGGAGGTATTCGGGTTTCTCGAGCCCATGCTTGCAGTTCACATACTTCTCCACGAGCCCCGCCCCGAGGGGCCCGGGGCGGTACATGGCCACCGCCGCGATGATGTCCTCGAAGCGGTCGGGCACGAGCTTGGTGAGAAGATCCCGGAAGCCGGCGCTCTCGAGCTGGAAGACCCCCTTGGTCTCCCCGCGGCTGATGAGGCGGTAGACCTCCGCGTCGTCCAGGGGGATGCGGGCCATGTCGAGCCGGACGCCGTGCAGGCGCTCGATGTTCTCCACGGTCCGCTGGATGATGGTGAGGGTCTCCAGCCCCAGGATGTCGACCTTGCAGAGGCCGAGCTTTTCGAGCACCTTCATCTCATACTGGGTCGTGATGTCCTCCCCGCGCTTGGCGAGGGGGCAGTACTCGGTGATCGGGGCGTCCGCCACGAGGACGCCCGCGGCGTGCTTGCCGGTCTGGCGGATCACCTGGTCGAGCGTGCGGGCGATGGCAAGAAGCTCGTGGATCTGCGCGTCCTTGTCGTAAAGCTCCCGGAGGTCGGGATTCTGCTCCATGGCGATGTCGATGGTGGTCTTGCCCTCCTTGGGTTTCAGCAGGTCCGGCACCATCTTGGCCACGACGTCCACCTGGGGGAGCGGGATGTCGAGGACCCGGCCCGCGTCGCGGATCGCGCTCTTGGCCGAAAGGGTGCCGAAGGTGATGATCTGGGCGCAGTGATCGCGGCCGAAGCGCTGGATGATGTAGTCGACCACGCGGCCGCGGCCGTCCTTGCAGAAGTCGAGGTCGATGTCGGGCATTTCGTTCCGGCCCTCGTTCAGGAACCGCTCGAAGAGGAGGTCGTATTTTAAGGGGTCGATGTCGGTGATCCGCAAGGCGTAGGCCACGATCGACCCCGCGGCCGATCCCCGCCCCGGGCCGACCGGGATGCCGCTCTCCCGCGCGAACTTCACGATGTCCCAGACCACGAGGAAGTAGCCGGGAAAGCCCATCTTGGCGATGACCTCCATCTCGCGGCGGAAGCGCTCCTCGATCGCGGGCGTGACGCTTCCGTAGCGCTCCGCGAGGCCCGCGCGCACGAGGCTTTCGAGATACTCCACCGTGGTCATGCCGGGGGGCGAATCGATCCGGGGCAGGTGAAAGGCGTCGAAGTCGAGCTCCACGTTGCAGCGCTCGGCGATCTCGAGCGTCCGGTCGCACGCGTCGGGAAAGTCCTGGAAAACGAGGCGCATCTCCTCGGCGCTCTTGAGGTAAAACTCGTCCGACTCGATTTTCATGCGGTCGGTGTCTGAGAGGCGCTTGCCGGTGTTGATGCAGATCAGCACGTCCTGCGCCTTGGCGTCCGCGGGATGGAGGTAGTGGACGTCCGAGGTCGCGACGAGCGGAATGCCGGTCCGCTCGCCCAGGGCGCGGTAGAGGGGAAGGAGAGCGATCTGCTCGGGCAGGCGGTTGTTTTGGATCTCGAGGAAGAAGTTGCCGGGACCGAAGATTTCGACATACTCCCGGGCCACGGCCTCGGCCTCCTCCGTCCGCCCGGCCAGGAGCTTGCGGGAAATCTCGCTCGAGAGGCATCCCGAAAGGGCGATGATCCCCCCGCAGTATTGGCGCAAGAGCTCCTTGTCCACGCGCGGGCGATAGTAAAAGCCCTCCAGATACGCGAGGGAGCTGAGCATCATGAGATTCTTGTATCCCTTCGCATCCGCCGCAAGGAGGGTAAGGTGGTATGAGGCGTCCTTCATGCCCTGCGCCTGGCGGTCGGTCCGGCTCCCCGGCGCCACGTACGCCTCCATGCCGAGGATGGGTTTCAATCCTTTCTGCAGGGCCTTGGTATAAAACTCCACCACGCCGAAGAGGCACCCGTGGTCGGTGAGGGCGAGAGACCGGAAGCCGAGCTCATGCGCCCGGGCGACCAGGGGCTCGATCTGGCAAACGCCGTCCAGGATCGAATAGTGCGAGTGGACGTGGAGATGGACGAACTCGGGTCCGGGCATGAGGGTTCCCCTTCTCTTTTGCGCTTCCGACGCAACCGCCGCCTACCAGCGCATGCGCATCTTCACGCCGCCCCGGGCGAGTTCGTCCCTGATGCCCCGGCAGGTGTAGCCCAGGAAATGAACCATGCTCGCCACCAGGGCCGTGTCGGCGTGGCCCTCGGTCAGGACCTTTAGAATGTGCCCGGGCGTGCCGGCGCCGCCCGAGGCGATGACCGGGATGGAGACCGCGTCCGAGACCATCCGGGTCGCCCGGATCTCGTACCCCTCGGTCGTGCCGTCCGCGTCGATGGAGTTCAGGCATATCTCCCCGGCCCCGAGCGCCTCCGCGCGCCGGGCCCAGGCGAGCATGTCGAGCCCGGCGGGAGCGCGGCCGCCCTCGGTCACAACCTCGTAGCCGCTCGGCCACCGGTCGGACCCCTCCCGGCGGATCACGTCCATGCCGAGGACCATGCACTGCCTTCCAAAGGCCCGCGCGCCCTCGGCGATGATCCGCGGGTTCCGCACCGCAAGGGAGTTCACGGAGACCTTCTCCGCGCCCGCCAGGAGCACGGCGCGCACGTCCTCGAGATCCCGGACGCCGCCGCCCACGCTGAAGGGGATGAATATCCTCTTCGCCACCTCCTCCACCATGCGGATGTCGATCGGCCGCGCCTCGGCCGAGGCGGTGATGTCGTAAAACACGAGCTCGTCCGCGCCGTCCCGGTAATACTGCTCGGCCATCTCCACGGGATCGCCCACCTCGACGTTCCCCTGGAAACGGACGCCCTTGGTGACCTTCCGGTCGCGCACGTCGAGGCAGACGATCAGGCGCTTGGAAAGCATCGGCGTTATTCCCGGCCGGATGGAGCGTTAGGCAAGACACACGAACCGGAACACGGTCCGCACACGGACAGCAGTATAACTTAGCGCCGGATGCTGTCAACTTGAATCGAGACTTGACCGGATGCTTCCGGACCGGTACACTACAAAAAGACCGTTGCTCTTTTGCGTGGAGCCGTTGCTGTAACGGCCTTTTACCAGGGAAGATACGGGTCTATCCGATGGCAAAAAACACGTTGCGCGCGATCGAAGGCACGCGGGACCTGTTCGGGGCGGACATGGACCGCTACGAGGCCGTCCTGGAAGCGGGTCGGACGGTCTTCGGCCGCTACGGCTATGCGGCCATCGCCACCCCCATCTTCGAGGACACGCGCCTCTTTCAACGCTCCCTCGGCGAGGATACGGACATCGTCGAAAAGGAGATGTACACCTTCAAACCCGGTTCGGACACGATCACGCTGCGGCCCGAGGGCACGGCGGGCGTGATCCGGGCCCTCCTCCAGCACAATCTCCACCGCGAGCAAGGTTTCTGGAAGCTCTGGTACGCCGGGCCCATGTTCCGCCGGGAGCGGCCGCAAAAGGGGAGGTACAGGCAGTTCCACCAGATCGGCGTCGAGGCCGTGGGCTCGAACGATCCCCTGCTCGACGCCGAATGCATCCGCATGGCCCTGGATTTTTTCACGGCGCTCGGCCTGGGAGACGTCCGGATTCGCATCAATTCCATCGGCTGCATGAAGCCGGAGTGCCGTCCGGCCTTCCAGGCGAAGCTTCGCGCGGCCGTCGAGCCCGAGCTCTCCCGGTTCTGCCCGAACTGCCAAAATCGCTTTGGAAAGAATCTCCTCCGGATCCTGGACTGCAAGAATCCCCGCTGCCGGGCGATCCGCGATTCTCTTCCCCGCTCCGATGCGCATCTCTGCGCCGAATGCGCGCGCCATGACCGGTCGGTGGAAGAGGCCTTGACCGCGGGAGAGATCCCCTTCGCGCGCGATCCCTTTATCGTCCGGGGATTGGATTATTACACGCGGTCGGTCTTCGAGTTCACCCACGAATCCCTGGGCGCCCAGGATGCGATCTGCGGCGGCGGCCGCTACGACGGTCTCGTGGAAAAGCTGGGCGGCCCCTCCCTTCCGGCGGTCGGCTTCGCCGTGGGCCTGGATCGCGTGATGATCGCCCTGGAGGAGAAACCTGTCCGGGTCGCCGATGCCGCGCACCGGCTGCAGGTCTATGGGGTGGCCGTGGGGGACGCCCCGCGAAAGGCCATGACCGGGATCCTCGCCCGTCTCCGGGCCGCGGGACTGAGCGCGGACATGGACTTCGAAGGGAAGAGCCTCAAGGCGCAGATGAAAAAGGCCGACCGCACCGGCGCCGCCGTGGCGCTCATCCTCGGCGAGGAAGAGCTTTCCTCCGGCACGGTCGCCCTCCGGGACATGCGGGAGGGCGCCCAGACGTCCGCGGCTCTGCCGGAGATCAAGGAGGCGGTCCTGCGCCTCCTCTCGAGGCAAAGCCCCGTGGAAAGGGACCGTTCGTCATGATCCGCCGCCTCGGCATGTATCTCACGATCCCGATCTTTCCCTTCATCGTCACGCCCCTCGTGGTGGCGGGCCTCGGCATTCTCTACCTCTGGCAAAAGGTGAATAAACCCGCGCCCGTCAAGTACGGCAAAGACTCGCCTTGGCCGATCCCATAGGGCGCGGCCTCCACAGGCGCCTGGAACGCGCCTCGGGTTTTTAAGCGAGAGATCGCAAAGCGGGAAGATGTTGCAGGACGAACGGCGCGGCTTAGGCGCTAAGCGCCCCCCGGAAAGGAGAGGATCGCTATGATGTTCCTTTGGTTCTTTTTGATCGGCTGCCTCATGGGATTTTTATCTTCGCTACTTGGCATCGGGGGCGGCATCGTGGTCGTGCCGGCCCTCACGCTCCTCCTCGGGTGGCCTATCAAGAAGGCGATCGTCACCTCCCTCGCGATCATCGTGCCCGTGGCCGTCATGGGCGTAGGGAGTCATTGGCGCGACGGGAATCTGCCCGATCTCAAGGCCGCCTTGCTTATCGCGGTGGGGGGCATCATCAGCGCCGTCCTCGGGACCTGGGTTTGCGGAAATCTCTCGAACCTCGTCGTCCGCAAGATCTTCGCGATCTGCACGATCCTGGTGGGGGTGCAGATGTTTTTCACAAAATCTCGTGCCGCGGACAAGAGCGCCCCCGAGGCGACCGTTGCGGCGCCGGGATCGGTCCGGGTTGTGGACGAACTGCCCTAAGCTCCTTAAGAGCGTTCCGCACGGCACAGTAGTCTTGCCTTCCTTGCATAGGGCCGATGGAAAAGAACGATTTCCCGCAAGGTCGGGAGGGGCGATCATTTCCGCCGTTCAGGCGCGGCGCGAGGGACGCTTATAGCCTCCGGTCAACCCCGATCGCACCGCTATACCGGATTCGCAACAAAACCTCCGGCAAAAACCCAAGAAATATTTCCCTACCCTCTCTTGGGCGCACATTATTAATATAGAAACAAGGGAAAATCCATCCGGCCAGGGAGGCATCCATGACCGATCATGAACTTCTCGCTGCTTATGCCAGGGAGGGCTCGGAAGACGCTTTTACCGAGCTCGTGGAGCGGCACATCGGCCTCGTTCACGCCGCCGCGCTGCGGCAGGTGCGGGACGCGCACCTGGCCGAGGACATGACGCAGGCTGTTTTTTTGACCTTGGCCAAGAAGGCGGGCGAAATTAAGAAATCGGTGTATCTCCCCGGCCGGCTCCTTCAAACCGCCCGATATGCAGCGGCCAATGCACTTCAGCACAGGAGGCGGCAGATGCATCACGAAAGCATGGCGGCTGCGCAGGCTGCTTTCTCCCGGCAAAACGAAGAGAGCGCATGGGCGGCTGTTGCGCCCTTGCTGGACAGCGCGCTGGCCTCTCTTCGAAGCCAGGATCAAAAAACCATTATCATGCACTACTTCAAGGAGCATTCCGTAGCCGAGATGGCGAGCGCGCTCTCCATCTCCGAGGAAGCGGCGAAGAAGCGCGTGTCTTCAAGCCTGGAGAAGCTGCGCGGTTTCCTCCGGCGCAAGGGGATCGTGGTGCCGGTCGGAATCCTGGCGGGGCTGCTCACGAGCGAGGCGGTGGTGGCCGCGCCGGCGGGGCTTGCGGCAACAACCTCGGCCGCCGTCTTGGCCATGGCCAAGGGGTCGGCCCTGGCGGGCTTGAGCGCCGCCATAGCGAAAGGGGTGCTGAAGATGATGTTCTGGACGAAGGTGAAGACCGCGGCCGCGGTCACGGTGGCGGTCCTGGCCGTGGGCGGGGCGAGCGCGCCGGCGGTGATGAAGGCGGTGGGAAAGAAGATGGAAGAGAAGATCGTAAAACAAGAGCCCGATATTGTAGTTAAGCCTGCGCCGATTGAACAAACGACGACTGAACCGTCCGTTGCCGTGCAAAAGAAGCCCATTGCGGTAGCGGAGGTTCTTCCGCTTACTCTGCATCTTGGCGAAGGCATGGACTGGATGAATGTCCTTGGCCGCATCCCGGACGAAAACCAGGAGGCCATGTGCGGCATCTACAGTAGGAAAACAGTCGAACAAATGTTGCCGAAAGAGACATGGCTGAAGATAAACATCGGAGCTCGACAGGCTTATTCCTTAGGAATAGCGCCTTGTTTTTACTATCAGTGGAACGGCACGCCCGAGGTGTATCTCAAGTGGGAGGCGCCGTCGCTCTATGCGGCCGAGAGCGCGGATGGTCCCTGGCAATGGATCGGGTTGGACGCGAGCGACGTTAGGGGCAAGGCCGCCCTGCGAAATGCCGAGCCGGGCAAGGGGCCGCTCGGAGTCTATGCGCGGCTCGACGAAGAGACCGTACGACACATGCAGCGCCTCGAAATTCAAGCCCTGGCCCTTGCCTATCACAGCGATAGCCTCTCCCTTCTCAAAGACGTTCCCAGCTTGATTTGTCTCCCGGATTCAGATTTGAAGCCGGACGGTGGCCTCGCGCATCGCCTCGGCCGGCGTCCGGTATCCCAGTCTTTCCCTCGGTCGTTCGTTCAAGAGTGTTTCGACCCGCCGAACCTCGGCACGGCTTACCTTGGAAAAGTCCGTCCCCTTCGGGAACCACCACCGCACCATGCCATGGATCTGTTCGTTCAGCCCCCGTTCCCACGCATGATACGGACGCGCAAAGTAGAGGTCAAGGCCAAGCCGCGTGGAAAGAGACTCATGCGCCGCGAACTCCCGCCCATTGTCCACGGTCAGCGTCTCGCGCGGCAGGTTGCCGTGCCGCCGAAAGCCCCGGAGCGCCGCGCGGTTGAGCGCCTTTGCCGTGCCGTCCTCCCGGAGGTCCAGCACCACGTATTGCGTCCGGCGCTCCACGAACGAAGCAAGCCCGTCCGTGCCTTTCCGGCCCTCGATCGTGTCGCCTTCCCAATCCCCCGCGCGGGTCTTCCGCCCCACAATGGGGGGCCTTTGCTCGATGCCCACCCGATTCTTGATCCGCCCGCGCATCTCTCGGGAGCCGTAACGCTTGCGACGTTTGCGGCCGCCGTGGGGCAGGCTCTTGTGCCACGTTCCGCCCGCGAGGCCTTGTCTTCCCAAATGAGCTCGTAGAGGGTCTGGTGGCTCACCTGTTCGCGACGGTCGTCGGGATATTCCTCCTTGCGCTTCGCGGCGATGATCTTCGGCGACCACTTCCTCGCCAACCCCGCTTCGAGAGCTTCCGGAATCCCGGGGTTGTCCTTCTTGTACGCGCCGCGCGGGCGGTGCCGCCGGGCGCGGGATTTCTCTTCCGCCTCCGAGGCCAGGTACGCGCCGTCGCCACGGGCGTCGCGTCTCAGCTCCGCGCAGAGCGCACTCTTGCTGCGCCCGATGCGTCGCGCGATCGCGGTCCGGGACATTTTCGGCTCGCGCTCCAGAGTTTCCGCTATGAATCGACGCTCCTCCAGTGTAACGTGCCGGTAGTGCATCCTCGCTCCTTTCGGTCCGTATGTCGCCAAAACACACGATACCGAACCGGGCTGGGGATGCACTCTTTTTTTCGTTTACCGTCCGGCTTCAAATCTGAATCCGGGCTTAACAATATAGCGTTACTGGTCTTGACGGAGTGTAATAAGTTGACTGACATCCGCCCGATTCAAACCCTGACGGGGTTGACCACCCTATCGTTGGCATGGTGCTCCAGCCTGGCCGATTTAAGCCCGATTCTCAAGTTAACCCGTCTTCAAAGCCTCGATCTCGGCGGAACGAATATCAGCGAGAAGCAAGTGCAAGATATCCAAAAGGCCCTCCCGAAGTTGAAAATCAAAGGCGTGGCCGATCCCAATGATCCCAATGAGGGCGGCTCCAACCAGTCGTCAACGGTGGAGTTGTTCTGAGACTCGCACAACCGGACGGTTGAAAACTGTTGCCGGCTCAACACATCCTTGTTTTGGGATGTGAAGCCCGAAGCATCTTTAAATACACCGGGTTGGGCCGCCCGCCTACCGCACGGAAAGGCCGCTTGGGATGTCGGGCCGGTCGGTCGTGAGAAGCACGACATCCGCGCCGTCCGTGGCCGCCAAAAGCATCCCCTGGCTCTCCACGCCGCGGAGAACCGCGGGGCGGAGGTTGTCCACCACGATGACGCGCCTGCCCACAAGCGCCTCGGGGGCGTAGTTTCTGCGGATGCCGGCGCAGAGCTCCTTCACGCGGGTCCCGACGCGCACCTTGAGCACGAGGAGCTTGTCCGCGTTCGGGTGAACCTTCGCCTCGATCACCTCGGCCGTGCGGAGTTTTATCCGCAGGAACTCCTCCATCGAGACGAGCTCGTCCCGGGGGTCGTACGGCCCCTGCGGGGCGGGCGTGGGCGCGCCTTTATCGGCCGGATTCGATTTCGTATCACGATATTCGGTCATCGCGTCTCCTATGTTCTGTCTTAAAAACAGGGAAGTAAGACCTGCCCCTGTGCCGATCGGGAATGAAACGTTACGCGCGACAGGCAGAGACGCCTTTTCTACTCAAGGTTTTTACCCTTTTTAAGACATGGCCTTTGATTCTTGTCTACTCCCCAGGAACGAAAGCCGAATCTTTTCTGTCCGTCCGTACGGTCCGGCAGCCGGAGAGCGCCATATTACGAGGAAAAAGGATATGGGGCAAGGGTCATTCGATCCGGTCACGGCCGTTCCGCCCACCATCCCCTTCCGGCGCATGAAAAAGCCCCATCCGACGAGCGGATGGGGCCAAAGAAAATCCCCGGCAACGACCTACTCTCCCGCAAGGCAGTACCATCGGCGTGAACAGGCTTAACGACCGTGTTCGGAATGGGAACGGGTGTGTCCCTGTCACCATGGTCACCGGGAAAACCCAATCGAAAGGGAAATCGTGAGGGCAAGAGATCCACCGCACGGTGAACCGGTGGAGTGCGAAAGTGTTGCGATCAAGTCAAACGGGCGATTAGTACCGGTTAGCTGAATGCATTGCTGCACGTACACACCCGGCCTATCAACCTCGTAGTCTACGAGGGCCCTTCAGGGAGATCTAATCTTGAAGCTGGCTTCACGCTTATATGCCTTCAGCGTTTATCCGTTCCGGACATAGCTACCCTGCGCTGCGCCTAGCGGCACAACAGGCACACCAGAGGTCCGTCCAACCCAATCCTCTCGTACTAGGGTCAAATCTTCTCAAATCTCCTGCGCCCATGGCAGATAGGGACCGACCTGGCTCACGCCGGTCTGAACCCAGCTCGCGTACCGTTTTAATTGGCGGACAGCCAAACCCTTGGGACCGACTACAGCCCCAGGATACGATGAGCCGACATCGAGGTGCCAAACCTCCCCGTCGCTGTGAACGCTTGGGAGAGATCAGCCTGTTATCCCCGGAGTACCTTTTATCTGTTGAGCCACGGCCCTTCCACACGGGACCGCGGGATCACTAAGTCCTGGTTTCCCACCTGATCGACCTATCGGTCTCACAGTCAAGCTCCCTTGTGCCTTTGCACTCTGCATGCGATTGCCAACCGCATTGAGGGAACCTTTGAACTCCTCCGTTACTCTTTGGGAGGAGACCGCCCCAGTCAAACTACCCAACTAGCACTGTTCCCGGCCCGGATTCACGGCGTCGGGTTAGAACAGCCGCACACAAAGAGCGGTATTTCACTGGCGACTCCACAGGAGCCGAAACCCCTGCTTCACAGTCTCCCGCCTATCCTACGCATTGAATACAGATGTCCAATACTAGCCTATAGTAAAGGTTCACGGGGTCTTTCCGTCTAGCCACGGGTACGTGGCATCTTCACCACGACTACAATTTCGCCGAGCCTGCGGTTGAGACAGTACCCAAGTCGTTACGCCATTCATGCACGTCGGAACTTACCCGACAAGGAACTTCGCTACCTTAGGACCGTCATAGTTACGGCCGCCATTCACTGGGGCTTCAGTTCGCAGCTTCGCCCCCGAAGGAGCTAACCGCTCGCTTTAACCTTCCAGCATCGAGCAGGCGTCAGTCTGTATACGTCCTCTTGCGAGTTTGCACAGACCTGTGTTTTTGGTAAACAGTCGCTTGGGTCTCTTCGCTGTGACCGGCCGCCGCTTGGGGGGGTATCCCCCGCACCGCCGCCGGCGATCCTTCTCCCGAAGTTACGGATCCATTTTGCCGAGTTCCTTAACCGCAGTTCTCTCGAGCGCCTGAGGATACTCTCCTCGCCCACCTGTGTCGGTTTTCGGTACGGGCACCCATTCGCACGTTCGAAGCTTTTCTCGGAAGTATGGCATCAGCCGCCTCCGCAAAATGCGTTGACATAGCGCCTCAGGATATGTGAGCCAAAGGATTTGCCTCGGGCTCTCCCTACACGCCTGCGCGGTCCAGCTAACGAACCGCCGGCAATTAGCCTTCTTCGTCCCTCCGAACGCTGAAGCTTCATGGGTGGCGCAGGACTATTAACCTGCTTTCCATCGACTACGCCTTTCGGCCTCGTCTTAGGTCCCGGCTAACCCTGGGAGGAATTGCCTTCCCCAGGAAACCTTGGGCTTACGGCGAGGGGGATTCTCACCCCCTTTATCGCTACTCATGCCGGCATAATCACTTCCATACAGTCCAAAAGTCCTCGCGGTCTTTCTTCACCCCGTATGGAACGCTCTCCTACCACGCACGCCCCCCCGCAGGGGGCCGCGCATCCGCAGCTTCGGCACATGCCTTGAGTCCCGTTAATTTTCGGCGCGATCATGCTCGACTGGTAAGCTGTTACGCACTTTTTAAATGGTGGCTGCTTCTAAGCCAACATCCCAGCTGTCTTAGCACAATCACTTCCTTAGCCACTTAGGCATGTTTCGGGGCCTTAGCCGACGGTCTGGGCTGTTCCCCTCTCGACCGCGGAGCTTATCCCCCGTAGTCTGACTCCCGAGATAGTCGTTGCGGTATTCGGAGTTTGATTCGAATAGGTAGGCTGGTGGGCCCCCGCATCGATTCAGTTCTCTACCCCCGCAACGTAGTGGCTCGAGGCTATACCTAAATATATTTCGGAGAGAACCAGATATCTCCGGGTTTGATTAGACTTTCACTCCTATCCACAGCTCATCCCCAAAGTTTTCAACCCTTGTGGGTTCGGACCTCCACGTGATATTACTCACGCTTCATCCTGGCCATGGATAGATCACCACGGTTTCGGGTCTGCTGCACAGAACTGGACGCACTATTGGTACTCGCTTTCGCTGCGGCTCCGCCCCTGAAGGGCTTAACCTCGCTCTGTACAGCAACTCGCCGGCTCATTAAGCAAAAGGCACGCAGTCACCCGTTGCCCGAAGGCCATAGGGCTCCTACCGCTTGTAAGTGCGCGGTTTCAGGTACTATTTCACTCCCCTCACTGGGGTTCTTTTCATCTTTCGCTCACGCTACTTTGCGCTATCGGTCGCCAGGTAGTATTTAGCCTTAGGAGGGGGTCCTCCCGAATTCCCACGGAGTTTCGCGTGCTCCGCAGTACTTGGGAACGGGACGAGGAAGGGGCGCGCCTTTCACGTACAGGACTTTCACCTTCTGCGGTCGGGCATTCCAGCCCGTTCGGTTCGACGCGTCCTTTGTAACTTCCCGCCCGGTCTCTGACCCGGGCCGGTCCCGCCCCACGACACCGCGCGCGCAACGCTCAGAGGCTTGAACGCGTGCACGGTTTGGGCTCTTTCCTTTTCGCTCGCCGCTACTGGGGAAATCGTTTTTACTTTCTGTTCCTACGGGTACTAAGATGTGTCAGTTCCCCGCGTTGCCCCCCTCCCGCCTATGTGTTCAGCAGGAGGTTCCATTCGGACATCCCCGGATCTGGGCCTGAAGCGGCTCCCCGAGGCTTATCGCAGCATCTCCACGTCCTTCATCGGCTCCTGGCGCCTAGACATCCACCGCACACCCTTATCCAACTTGATCGCAACGCTCCCGCACTCAAACGGGGCCGCCGCGCAAGTCGCATCTCCACGCTCTCGCGTGGCTCGCCGTGCCCACCGGAAGGCCAAAGCCTTCTGGTGGAATAGGTGGATCTTAATGCCACTCACGATTTCCTATCGATTGTCAAAGAGCTCATTGCGCTCCGCTCCACGGCGGAACGCCTGAAATTCTCGAACCGGCGAAGCTGGTGGGCCCAGGTAGACTCGAACTACCGACCTCGTCCTTATCAGGGACGCGCTCTAACCAACTGAGCTATGGGCCCGTCGAGTCCGCTCTGGGTTCGAAGGCGCTTGGTGGAGGTGATCGGGTTCGAACCGACAACCTACGGCTTGCAAAGCCGGCGCTCTTCCAACTGAGCTACACCCCCGGGTCATCTGGGCATCCCCGCGGGAGGCAAGGTCGGCGCCCCCGCCGGTACTCGCAAAGAAAAGATAGGCAGCCTCGCCATGTCCGAACACTTAAAGGCACCGAATCAACCGAGCAAGCGACCCCCGTCGTGTGCGCTCGACCCCGCAGGGGAGCGCGCGAACGCGGGGCATCCTTCGCTCGGCTCCAAGGTTTTCCTTAGAAAGGAGGTGATCCAGCCGCAGGTTCCCCTACGGCTACCTTGTTTCGACTTAGTCCCCCTCATCGAACTCACCTTCGGCCGGACTATTGGCGCCGGACTTCGGGTTTTCCCGACTTGGGTGGCTTGACGGGCGGTGTGTACAAGGCTCAGGAACATATTCACCGCAGCATGGCTGATCTGCGGTTACTAGCGATTCCGACTTCATGGAGGCGAATTGCAGCCTCCAATCCGAACTAAGGCCGGCTTTGAAGATTAGCTCCACCTCGCGGTATCGCAACTCTTTGTACCGACCATTGTAGGACGTTTGTCGCCCCGGACGTAAGGACCATGATGACTTGACGTCGTCCCCACCTTCCTCCGGTTTAACACCGGCAGTCTCGCCAGAGTGCCCGGCATGACCCGGTAGCAACTGACGACAAGGGTTTCGCTCGTTACGGGACTTAACCCAACATCTCACGACACGAGCTGACGACAGCCATGCAGCACCTGTGCTGGCTCCTCCGTGAGGAGGTCCTCGCCCTTTCAGGTTCGTACCACCAGCATGTCAAGCCCGGGTAAGGTTCTTCGCGTTGCTTCGAATTGAACAACATCCTCCACCGCTTGTGTGAGCCCCCGTCAATTCCTTTGAGTTTTAGCCTTGCGACCATACTCCCCAGGCGGGGTACTTAACGCATTTGCTCCGGCAGGGAAAGAATCGGTATCTCCCCCTACAAAGTACCCATCGTTTACGGCTGGGACTACCGGGGTATCTAATCCCGTTTGCTCCCCCAGCTTTCGCGCCTCAGTGTCAGCAGGAACCCAGAGAGTCGTCTTCACCGCCGGCGTTCCTCGTGATATCTACGCATTTCACCGCTACACCTGGAATTCCGCTCTCCCCTCCTATCCTCCAGCTCGGTAGTATCGGACGCCATTCCCCGGTTAAGCCGAGGGATTTCACGCCCGACTGACCGAACCGCCTACGCACCCTTTATGCCCAGTGATTCCGAACAACGCTTGCACCATTCGTATTACCGCGGCTGCTGGCACGAATTTAGCCGGTGCTTCCTCTGGGATTGGTCAAAATTCCTGATCCCTGACAGGAGTTTACAACCCGAAGGCCTTCATCCTCCACGCGGCGTCGCATCATCAGGCTTTCGCCCATTGTGAATGATTCAGCACTGCTGCCTCCCGTAGGAGTCTGGGCCGTGTCTCAGTCCCAGTGTGGCCGGTCACCCTCTCAGGCCGGCTACCCATCGTCGCCTTGGTGGGCCGTTACCCCGCCAACAAGCTAATGGGCCGCGATCCGCTCTCCAGGCGAAAAACCTTTTACCCCAGCCTCATGCGAGGCCGTGGTCTTATCCGGTATTACCCACCCTTTCGAGTGACTATCCCGGTCCCGGAGGTACGTTGATCACGTGTTACTCACCCGTCCGCCACTATACTCGGCTCCCGAAGGAACCTTTCCCGTTCGACTTGCATGTATCAACCACGCCGCCAGCGTTCGTTCTGAGCCAGGATCAAACCCTTCCATTGAAACTTGCGATCGACCAAGGTCGATGCTGCTCATAAAGAGTTCTTCCTGTGTTCCGCTCCCCGGCTAAGGAGAAGCGGACGCTTTTTTTGTCGCAGAGCACTGACCTCAAAATCAGGACTCATGCAACGCCTCTTGGGCGTCGTGCATTTTAAGGCTGCCTATCGATTTTCAAAGATCGTTCGCCCGAACGATGCGGGCTTTTTTTACTAATCGGCAATCCTGCAACAACAATTCATACCGCGATAAAAACTTCTTCTCTCCTTCTTAAGAAGAGAAGGAGTTTCTGTCATAACGCGGTATTGGACAAAATCTATCCTAAGAACTTTATATCATTCCAGACAGGCCATGTCAATACTTTTCTGAACTTTTTCGCTGCTTTCTCGCCAAACCCCCAAGGAGGTTCTATCCATCGAAATGGGAAGGAGTAGTATACAGTAGATTCATACCGCGTCAAGAAAAATCTCTTGAAAGACGAAACCTCTCTCTTTTTGATATTACTGCTTTCATGACAAGCCGTTACGTCTTATTTAATAAGGTCATCTTTTAACGCCGGCCATGAGGCCGCCCCTGTCCTCGTCCTCTCGTCCTAAGAGAAGGGGTGTGATCCGCATCTTTGTTCTTTGGTCTTAAATCTTTCCCCGTTATGGGTACTCCACAGGGATTTCTTTCCCCCATCCCTTGTGTTTCTTATACCCATCCTCGCAGGCGGCAGGCCTCGGCCACGCGTTGGACAGAGACGATGTAGGCTGCCAGGCGCGGCTTGATCTTCCGCTCCTTGTGGACAGCATAGACCGTCTGAAAGGCGGCGGTCATTTTTTCATCCAGCCGCCTATGTACCTCTTCCATGGGCCAGTAGAAATTCATGCTGTTCTGCACCTGCTCGAAGTAGCTCACGGTCACGCCGCCCGCATTGGCCAAAAAGTCGGGGATCACGAAGACGCCCTTCTTGTGGAGTATCTCATCGGCCTCGGGCGTCGTGGGGCCGTTGGCAAGCTCGCAGGATATCTTCGCTTTCACCCGCGGGGCATTCTCCTTGGTGATGACGTTCTCCAGCGCGCTCGGAAACAGGACCGCGACCTCCATCTCGATCAGGGCCTCGTTCGTGATGGGCTTGGTGCCCGGGAAATTCGACACCTGGCCGGTCTTCTCCTTGTGTTCGAGCAGGGCCTTGACCTCGATCCCCTTGAGATTGAAGATGCCGCCGCGCGAATCGCTCGCCGCGACGAGTTTCAAGCCGAGGATCTCCTCGGCCAAGAGCGCCGCGTGCTGCCCGGCGTTGCCGAAACCCTGGATGGCCATGGTCGCTCCCGCGAGATCGATCTTGAGCTCCCTGGCCGCCTCGCGCGCGGCGAAGATGCCGCCCCGGGCCGTCGCGTCGCTCCGTCCGAGGCTCCCGCCCAGGGGGACGGGCTTGCCCGTCATGATCCCGGGCCGATTCTTCCCGACGATCGCCTCGTACTCATCCATCATCCACGCCATGATCTGCGGATTGGTGTAGACATCCGGCGCCGGCACGTCCGAGTTGGGGCCGATATCCTTGGCAAAGGCGCGGACATAGGCGCGCGCCAGGCGCTCCTGCTCGCGGATCGACAGTTCCTTGGGATTGCATACGACGCCGCCCTTCCCTCCCCCGAGCGGGATGTCGACCAGGGCCGTCTTCCACGTCATCCATGTGGCCAGGGCGCGGACGGTGTCGAAGGTTTCCTCCGGATGCCAGCGAATGCCTCCCTTGGCGGGACCGCGGGCCGTGTTGTGCTGCACCCGGTAACATTGGAAAATCTCCACCCGACCGTCGTCCCTGCGGAGGGGAATGCGGGCCGAGTGCTCCCGCATGGGGTACCGAAGAAGTTCGTGGATGGCCGGATCCAACTTGAGGACCGCGGCCACCTCGTCCAATTGCGCCTGCGCTATGGCAAACGGATTCAATGCCATGCTCTTTGTCCTCCTCAACACGTCCCGGGTCGTCCCGAAGCAAAACCCCGGGAAAAACGCCACTGCCCGCAGAACGCCATTGCCTCAATCGAACGTCAAAAAAACATCCGCCGCATTCCCTGCGGCGAATGAAACGTCATGGGCCGACCAAACCGCCCGGGTCATTGGACCCACCCGTCGGTGAACCATTGATAAATGGAATGGGCCTTCTCCCCCACGCGGTCCTCTGGGAACTCCACGGGGTTCTGCGCCGTCTCGTCGGCGGAGAGAAATCCCTTGGCGACCACCTTGCCGGTCTTTTTATCCACGTAGATCCGGTAGTCCGCCTTGTCGGGCAAGGCTTCCTTGCCGGCCGAGAAGCGATAGACCGTCACGCCCTTCTTGTCGTTGGTCTCGATCCAGCTCGCCTTGCGAAGCATGGGATTCAACCGGTAAAAGAAGAGGCCGGTCTTCACGTAATGCTCGTCCAGCCACTCCAGGGCCGCCACCCGAACGGCCGCATCCTCGCTGGGGAGGTCGGCGATCGATCGCGCCTCGTCCGGAGAGAGCTTTGTCTCCTCTCCCTCCCATGCCCAGGGCCCTGCGGGGCGCGCAAAGGCCCGCCCCCCGCGGGGCGTGGCCACATCGTCCTCGGAGAGGATGAAACGCCGCTCCTCCTTGTAATCCTCGAGAACGCCGCTTCCTCGGCAGCGGGGGCACATGAGATCGATGCCGCCCAGGTTCAACCCGGTCTTTCGGATCCCGGTTCCCTCGCACTGGGGGCAGGGAACCGTCCGAACCATCCGGATATGGAGGACGTTGTCCTCCTCGGCGTCGATCCAGACGGTCGCCAGGGTGGAACGGCCCTTCTGGTCCTTGACCCATTCTCGGAAGGCCCTGCCCTTGTTGAGGCACCCCGTGGCAGCGGCTGCCACGTACGGCGTGTCCAATTCAGCCTGGGCAAGATAGCGGCTGAGGGTATCGCTTCGAATCGTGGCCCGGCCGGTCTCCGAGGGGCCTCCGCACCCGGAGATCCCAAGGAAAAACCCGAGGGCCACCCACGTCATGGACTGGATTCGGCTCATGTAAAGCGCCTTTCCTTCCGGGCAGCACCCCCGACCGCTTCCACGCCAATCCCCTTGCGGACGGGCGTCTGGGGCGTCGGGGTCATTTCCCGCCGCTGGAGGGCACGCCCTTCCTCTGCTTCGCCTCGAGCACGCGGAAGGTGCGAGAGGCAAATACCCTTCCCTTGTAGGACAAACGGAGTTCGTACGTGCCGAAGTCCGGAAAACGGACCGGCAGATGGATCACCATCTCGATTGAAGTCAAGCGGTCGCGGGCCACAACGTGCTCCAGGCGGCCGCCGGCGACGACCGAAGAGCTCTCGAGGTGGAGGATCTCCAGAAGAAAATCGTATTCCCCCCCCGCGTCCGTGAGCTCGATGTAGAAATGCAACTCCCGCTGAAACGGAACGGAGGGGACGAAGAAGGCCGAGAAGAGCCCCACCAAAGTCTTCTTGTTCGTGCCGGCCTCAGTGATGATCGAATCGGCCAGCAGCACGGCCGAGGCTATCGGCAGGGCAGAGCGTTCCGACATGGAACTTGATTCCTCCCGGGGGGATCGGGCAAGAGGGAGCGCGCGGACCGTGGGGCGCGGGGAAGCGGGTGCCGATCCTTAGCGGCTGATCGCGCCGACGGCCTCGGGATTGCACAAGCGCTCGATCTCCTTGCGCACCGCGTCCATCTCTTTCCGCCACTTGAGGCGCCCCTCGAACCCCACCACTTGCTGGTACATGTGTCGCGCCTTGCGAAACTCGCGCTCCAGCGCCCGCAAACGGTCCGACCCCTCGGCAAGCAAGGGCTCGGGATACTCGATCGGCGAGGAGTCCTGTTGCGGGCTGATGTGGCCTTTGCGCCAGACCTGGCCGTAGTGTTTCCGACAATACCCCTTGGCGTGCACTGGATTGTTGCATCCTTCAACCGTACACTTGACTCCCTTCGCCATCTGCCGCCGCCTTTCTATGCCGGCTTCCCAGGGGGGGGTAGAAGGCTTGTGGACTGGATGGAATCGGAATCGCCTTGAGCCCCCGTTCTCCTCATGCGCTGGCGTGAACGCCCCACTACGCCACGGCCATTACTCTAAGACAGGCTTGAAAACCTGTCAAGAAGAAAACCGCTCTTTTCGGCGCGAAGCAGGCGAACAAGCGCTCCTGTCCCACTTCCCTTCCACCATCTTCTTGCGGCCCGCCTCGCAATCTGTTATCATGGCCGAGACCCCGTGCCGGATGGTCCGGCGGGGCCTTTCCATAACTTGCGCGGCGTCTCATGGTTGGAGGAAATCCGGGTGAATGGGTCCGTGGCAGCGCCGTCATCCACCTTCTGGATGGTGTTCGGGTTTATCGGCTCCTTTATGTTCTTCTCGCGCCTGGCGGTTCAGTGGTGGCAAAGCGAAAAAGCCGGCCGCCCCGTGATCCCGGTGGTGTACTGGCATCTATCGATCGCCGGGACTGCGATCCTCTTGAGTTATGCCATCTTCCGCCAGGATCCGGTCTTTATCCTGACGTACCTCTTGCCCTTGTCCATTTATTTGCGCCAGCTAATCCTCCATATCCGCACGCAGCGCCTCCTCGGACCGGTGCACGGGTCCTGCCCGCATTGCGGCAAGTCGCTCAACCTGCCGGCAGGGTCGGCGGCCCCGCCCAGCGAAACGAGGAAGAAGGTCCCATGAAAGGGAAACGAGCCGTCGAGGCGGGCATCGTCTTTTTCGGGATCGTTTGCCTCCTCTTTCTTCCGCCCGCTGCCGCGGGGGACAAGACGGTCCTGCGCGACCGCGCCCGGCGACTGGCCAAGGTGGGGAATTACCCGCCGCGGGCGTGGGAGGATGCCCTCGTCTTTGAGAATTCCCTGTACAAGGTCACCACCAACACGAGCGAGGAGGTGGCGAAGTACATCTGCCTCCTCATGAGCTTTGCCCAGAAGACATATCGGAGCATCTTCTGCTTCGACGAGGAGACCCCGCAATTCCAAGTCTATGCCTTCCGTACCTACGCGGAGTACGAGGAGGGGCTAAGAAAAATCGGTCTTTCGTCGCACCCCGGCTTTCGAAGTAGTGGATTGTTTGTCGAGCACAAGGGGCTCTCCTGCATCTACCTCCCCTATGAGCGGGTGCCAACCAACGATAGCCGGCCCACGTGCGTCCTCCTCCACGAGGGCACGCACCAGTTCGCCCGGATGGGCCTGGATTTCAAGGTGCCCGAGGCGGACCGCGATCGGCTCCAGGGTCGTCCACTAACGCTTCCTTCCACGCCGCGCTGGCTCAACGAAGGGCTGGCGGATTACCTGGAGACCAGTTTTTACAACGGGGAGAAACTGATCGTCGGTCACATCAACCGATCCAACCTCATGCAACTGCAGGCGGAAATCAAGGCCGGCAAGAGCATACCCTTTTCCAAGCTCTTCCGCGCCTCCGATGAGCAGTTCAACACCTCGTATTACGCTGCCGCCTGGGGCGTGGTGTATTGGTTCATCCACTCCAGCGACACCGAGCTCCAGGCGAAACGGCGGGAGTATTTCCGCGCGTACCTGTGCTGCGTGCGCAAGGGTTTCATGGAAAATCCGGAAACGGAGTTTAGCACGCGCTTTTTCAAAAAGGGCCGGAATTTCGCCCAGACATGGGAGAGCTATGAGAAGAGGGAAGGCTACAATGCCCTGCTCAGGGTCATGTTCGGAGAAAAAGCGACGGGGAAAGATTTAGAGGAATGGGAAAAGGGATGGAAGCAGTGGGTCCTTTCACTCAACCCGAAAGACAATTACGGCGGCCTGTATCCCGATTATTACGGCTTCTGACATTCGTCCGAAGCGGGTTTTCCCACCTGCCAGAGAATCGGATGCCGCTCTCGTATTTGAATGAAAGGCGCCGCTGGGAACGGCTCCGAGCGTTCCTCCTGCGCCTCTCTCTCTTGGGAATCGCCTGCTTGATCGGTCTTTCGAGCGCCGCCGCGGGGGACAAGACCGTCCTGCGCGAGCGCGCCCGTCGAATGGCAAAGGTGGGGAATTATCCGCCGCGGGCGTGGAAGGACGCCTTCGTCTTTGAGAATTCCCTGTACAAGGTCACCACCAACACGAGCGAAGAGGTGGCGAAGTACATCTGCCTCCTCATGAGCTTTGCACAGCAGACCTTCCGGGCCACGTTCAATTACGAGGACGAGGTCCCCAAGATCGACATCTGCGCCTACCGGACCGAGGAGGAGTACCGGAAGGCACTGGGCGGGCTCGGCCTCGATGCCAGGGCGATCGGGTATACGACCGGCATGTTCGTCGAGCAAAACGGCGTCTACAGCATCCACGTGGCCTATGTCCGTAAATACGAAGACACCCTGCCCACGCACGTCCTCCTTCACGAGGGCACGCACGAGTTCGTCGCGCTCGGCCTTGACTTCAAGATCCCCGATGGGTCTCGCGGGCGCATCGTCGGCAACCCCCCGACCCTGCGCTCCACGCCGCTCTGGCTCAACGAAGGACTGGCGACGTACATGGAGACGAGCTATTACGACGGGGAAAAACTGATCGTCGGCCACGTGAACCGCTCCCGGCTCGAGCAATTGCAGGGGGAGATCCGGAAGAACAAAAGCGTCCCGTTCCGGAAACTATTCCGCGCCCGACAGGGGCAGTTCCAGGGCTCGCATTACGCGGCCGCCTGGGGCGTGGTGTACTGGTTCCTGCATGCGAGCGACCCCCAAATCCAGGAAGAGCGACGAAGCCTCTTGCGCGCGTTCCTGCGTCGGGTGCGCAAGGGATTCATGGAGGACCCGAAGGTCGAGTTCGCCCAGCGCTTCCTGGAGCAGGGGGAGAATTTCGCCCCCGCCTGGGACAGCTTCGTGGAGAAGAAGGGAGCCCAGGTTTTTCTCCAGGTCATGCTGGGAGATAACGCTTCGGAGAAGGACCTGGACGAATGGGAAAAGGGCTGGAAGCGGTGGATCCTTTCGCTCGACCCTGCCAGTTACTACGGAGGGCTTTATTCCAATTATGACGACCGGTGATCCCAGCCGACTTTGTTTCTTCCCTGCCATAACTGCCGAGAAACAAAAGGATTCCGTAACAACTTGTCCGCAAAGATAGGGTGGAGGAGATGGCCAACAACCGGACTTAGCCCTGCCAGGGGCTTTGAAACCGTGCCGCCATGAAAAAACCGGCGGCACCCTCCTTGAAAGAGAGTGCCGCCGGCGCTCGTTGCATGGGCCTTACTTTCGGATAAGGGAGCGCGCGACCACGCGTTTGGCGCGGAAGTATTTCCAGGTGAACTGTTCGGCCTTCTTGTGGTCGAACTCCTTGCAGGAGAAGATGTTGAGATACACGGAGCCCTTGGCCTCCGAGAAATGCCCCACGATGGAACTCGTCTCGATAAACTGCAGGAGCGAGTATCCCTTGGTGTACTCGTTGTTCTCGCCGAAGTAGGGCGTTTGCGGCTCGCCGTACGGCTTCATGTCGATCACGCGGCACAACTCTCGCGCATAAGCCCGGATCTTCTCGCCGCTCCGCATGGTCTCGGGGTCGCAGTCGTAGAGGTCCAAGACAAGCTCGGACCCGAAGGTCACCTCCTGCACGGCAGTCCCCGCCGCCTGCGCGCAGCTACAACGCTTCGTCGCCATTCTCTATGTTCTCCTTTACATACCCGGGCAGCTGAAACGCTCCCACATGCACACCTGGGGTATAGTAACGCAACCTCCCGCTCAGGGCCATCCATCGTCTGGAACCCTCCGTCTCTCCGAACGTTAGGGGATCTACCCCGTGCGAGCAGAAGAGACTGGAGAAGAACCCTCCTATATACGTGGGGACCGCGAACACGTACGCGGCGCAATGTCGGAAAAACGGCCTCGCCAGGCGGATCGCTCCGCCCGCCTCCTTCGGCTGCATGAAGGTCGATCCGGTCTGGCGGGTCAGGATCCCGTTTGCATTCAAATGCGCGGCGATCTGTTGATAAAATTCACGCGTAAAAAGAACCGTGGCCGGCCCGATGGGGTCCGAGGAATCCACGATGGCCACGTCGAAGGTCTCCCCGGTCTTTTGGACATAGGCCGCGCCGTCGGAGACGACGATCTCGACGCGGGGGTCGTCGAAGCTCCCCTGGCTGATGCCCGGGAGGTGTTTCCGGGAGAATTCGATCACCCGCTCGTCGATCTCCACGAGCACGGCCCGTTCGATCGAGGGGTGGCGCAAGGCCTCCCTCAGAATCCCTCCGTCGCCACCGCCTATGATGAGCACCGTCCGGGGCTCCGGGTGCGCGAAGAGGGGCACGTGGGTCATCATCTCGTGATAGATGAACTCGTCCCGCTCGGTCGTCTGGACCATGCCGTCGAGAAGCAGCATCTTGCCGTATTGCTCCGTGTCGACGAACTCCATGGCTTGAAAGGGCGTCCGGCTCTTGTACAGCTCATCCCTCACGCGGTAGCGCGTGACGACGTGCTCCCAGGCCTCCTCGGCCCAGCGCCCGCCCTTCATTCCAGGATCCCCCGCTTGATCTCCATGATCTGGATCTTGCCGGGCTGGAAGCCCCTCTTCAGGACCTCCACCGCCCCGTAGGGGTTGAGGGTCCCGCACACGAAAATGTCCATGGCGGCGTAGTCGTATTCCGGCCAGGTGTGGACGCTGATGTGCGACTCCTGGAGGATGCCCACGCCGGAGATCCCCCCGTTGGGGGAGAATTCGTGCAGGTCGATGCGCAAGAGCGTGGCGCCGCAGGCGGCCACGGCCTCGCGCATGATCGTCTCGATCATGCGGGCATCCGTGAGATACCGCGCCTGCCACACCTCGATGATGAGGTGAATGCCCGCGTACCGGACCACGCCGTTCGACCCGCAGTATTTGGTTGGTTCCTGGGTCAAGGTTTCCATCGCTGTCGCAGCGGCCTCCATGTTCCAAATCCAAGGGGAAAATTACGCCCCGCTTCCGCCGTTTTCCAAACTCTCCTTCTTCCCGATCCCTTCCGCCGGAGCGGAATGCAAATCCTCATTCGTTCCCAGTCCCTTGCCTGCCGGGAAGCGCGGTGCCGGGCACCGCTTCCAAACCTCCTCCCTCGTCCCGGCCCAAGCGCACCCCGATCGCTCAGCAAAGCAACTCCGCGATCTGCACGGCATTGAGCGCCGCGCCCTTGAGAATCTGGTCGCCCGCCAGAAAGAGATCGATGCCCCGCCCGTCGGGCTGGGAAATGTCCTGACGGATCCGCCCCACCAAAACCTCGTCCCTGCCCGTCGCATCCAGGGGCTGGGGCGAGCGGTTCCGGGCCCGGTCGTCCAGGATCCGGACCCCCGGCGCCTTTGCAAGGAGTTCGCGGACCTCCTGCTCCGTGACGGGACGCTCGAACTCGATGTTCACCGCCTCGCAGTGGGCGCGCAGCGTGGAGACGCGCACGCAGGTGGCCGTGACGCGGAGCGCGGGCGCGCCGAAGATCTTCCGCGTCTCGAGGAGCATCTTCATCTCCTCGGTGTTGTAGCCGTTCTCGCCGACGGAGGAGTCGTGGCTGAAGAGGTTCATGACCATCGGGTAGGGAAGGACCTTCGGCGCGAATGTCTCCCCGGCGGCCCAGGCACGGGTCGCGGCCTCCAGCTCCTCCATGGCGGCGCGGCCCGCGCCGCTCGCGGCCTGGTAGGTGGATACCACGATCCTCCGCACCGGGTGGAGCCGGTGGAGGGGCCAGACCACCACGTTCAGGAGGATGGTCGAGCAGTTGGGATTGGCGATGATGCCCTTGGGCGCGTTCCGGACGGCCTCGGGATTGACCTCGGGGACCACGAGGGGGCAGTCCGGATCCATGCGGAAGGCCGAGGAGTTGTCGATCACCACTGCCCCGGCCTCGACCGCGGCGGGGCTGAAGCGGCGGGATTCCTCGCTTTCCACGGCCATGAGGGCGATGTCGATGCCGCGGAAGGCCTCCGGGGCGGCCTCGATCACCTGGAGCGGCCGATGGCGGAAGGATAGGGTCTTTCCAGCGGAGCGAACCGAGGCCATGGCGCGAATCTCCCCCACGGGAAACGCGCGCCTCTCCAGGCATTGGAGCATCGCTTCGCCCACAACGCCTGTGACGCCGACGATGGCCACGTTCTTCCTGGGCATTTCTTTCGAATCCTACGCACAAACACCATGTCCCGGCATGGCATCACGGCCTCGCATGCCGCCACGCCTCAGGACAAGCCTCCGTTCAACCAGAGTTGTGTGACCTCTTCTTCTACGGTGTATTATATGGATTTAAGGAGGTCGCTCCAAAAACATTTTATAAAATGTCGTAATAAATCGCTTGAAGGTTCGCTTGTCAAGGATATAGTGGGATTTTGCTCGATTTTTTCCGAAATCTTTTCGAAGAGCCGCGACCTCCATGCCCCGCAGATCCGTTGCCATCATCGGCCGCCCGAACGTGGGGAAGAGCACGCTCTTCAACCGGCTCCTGGGCCGACGCGTCAGCATCGAAGACCCCCTGAGCGGCGTCACGCGGGACCGGGTCCTGCACCCCCTGACCGTGGGGAACCGCAGCGTGGACCTCGTGGACACGGGGGGCATCGGTATCGTGGACCGGAAGGACCTCGCGAGGGCGGTGGAGGCGCAGGTCGAGGCGGCCATGCGCACGGCGGACGTGATCGTCTTCCTCGTGGACAGCCGCGAAGGGGTCACCCCGCTCGACGAGGAGGTGGCCCGGCGGCTGCGCGTCCTTGAAAAACCCGTCGTCCTTGCCGCGAGCAAGGCCGACACCGCGGCCCTCGATGAGGAGCGGCACGCCTTCCACTCCCTCGGCTTCGGCGAGCCCCTGGCCGTGAGCGCGCATCAGAACCGGGGGATCCGGGAGCTCCTGCAGGCCGTGCTCGACCGCCTTCCGTCCGACGAGGGGCCGGAGGCGGAAGAGCCCGAGACCCTCAAGATCGCCTTCGTGGGGAAGCGGAACGCCGGGAAGTCCAGCCTCATCAACCGCCTGGCCGGCGAGGAGCGCGTCATCGTCTCCGACCGACCCGGCACCACGCGCGACTCGATCGACGTGCTCTTCGAGCGGGACGGCGCGCGGTTTTTGGCGATCGACACCGCGGGCCTCCGCCGCCGCGGCCGCGTGGACGACGCGGTGGAGTTTTACGCCCAGGTGCGCTCCGAGCGGGCGGTGCGCCGGGCGGACGTGGTGGTGCTCCTCATCGACGCGTCCGTGCCGCTGAGCAAGGTCGACAAGCGCATCGCGCGCCTCATCGGAGAGGAGGCCAAGCCCTGCATCCTGGCCGTCAACAAGTGGGACCTGGCGCGCCTGGCGCGGCCGGAGATCACCCCGGAGGAGTACCACAAGTACCTCCTGAGCGAGCTCCCATGGCTCCACTTCGCCCCCATCGCGGCGACGAGCGCCCTGACCGGCGAAAACGTGTGGGGCTTGATCCGCCTGGCACAGGACCTCGACCGGCAGGCCCGGCGCTGCGTGGGCACGGGCGAGCTCAACCGCGCCCTCCAGCGCGCCTGCGAGAAGGAGTCTCCCCCCCGCGTGAAGGGACGCGCTCTTAAGATCTACTACGCCACGCAAAGCGCCCTGTCTCCCCCCACCTTCCTCCTCTTTTGCAACGATCCGTCCCTCGCGGAGGAGCGCTACACGCGCTACCTCATCGGCCAGTTCCGTCAAACGCTCGGGTTCGAGGAGATCCCCCTTCGGCTCGAATACCGCGCCAGCCACAAGGAACGCCCCGCCCAATGAGCCTCCCCGCGCCCGTCCGCTGGCAGAGGACGAAGCGTCTTTGTCGCGCAGGCCGGTCGGCGACTCTATCTCAAGGAGTTTGGAGTTTTGTCGCCATCGCCCGGGACGCGTCCTTGTCCCCCCTGCCGTTGGAAAAATAGACTTCGCCGCGCCAAATTTTAAATAATTACAAATAAAAACATTTCCAATTCGTCTTTCGAGCGCACATTTTAAGATAGAAAGCACAAAACCGACATTGCCGGAAGGGGGTATGCATGACCGACCACGAACTGTTGCAGGCCTATGCAAAGGACCGCTCGGAGAGCGCCTTCGCCCAGTTGGTGGAGCGGCACATGGACCTCGTCTATTCCGCCGCTCTCCGCCAGGCGGGGGAATCCCATCTGGCCGAGGACGTCGCGCAGGCCGTTTTTTTGACCCTGGCCCGAAAGGCGGGAAGCCTGGGGAAAGGGGTGCATCTCCCCGGCTGGCTCATGCAAACAGCCCGCTACGCCGCGGCCAATGCGCTTGAGCAAAGGAGGCGGCAGATGCGACACGAACGCCTGGCAGCAGAGGCCGCCCGGCAGGGAAAAGACGCCAAGGGCACATGGGCGGAGGTCGCGCCCCTGCTGGACAGCGCTCTGGCCTCGCTTCGAAGCCAGGATCGAAAAGCCATGATCATGCGGTACTTCGAGGAGAAATCCGTCTCCGAGGTGGCGAAGGAGCTCGCCGTCTCGGAAGAGGTCGCCTATAAGCGCTTCGCCTCGTGCCTGGAGAAGTTGCGCGGATTTTTTAGGCGGAGGGGAATTGCCGTGCCGGCGGGGATTTTGACGGGGCTTCTCACGAGCGAGGCGGTTCTGGCCGCGCCGTCGGGACTTGCGGCGACAACCGCCGCCGCCGTCCTGTCCATGGCCAAGGGCACGGCCCTGGCGGGTTCGAGCGCGGCCATTTCGAAGGGAGTCCTGAAGATGATGTTCTGGGCGAAGGTGAAGACGGCGGCGGTGGTTACGGTGGCGGTGCTGGCCGTGGGCGGAGCAGCCGCGCCGGCGGTGATTCATATGGTGGGTTCCTCCCAAGAGCCTCCATCCCCCGCCATTGCGGCTGCACCACCCTCCCCGGAGGTTCCTGTGGTGTTAGACAAAAGTGAAGCGGGGGAAGGGTTGCCTGAACAATCCGTCAAGATCATCGATATAAACGGTTTTGAATGCAATAACCGCTTATCGCTCGGCGATCCTGTTCATTTCGGGTCCTATCAAAACCGTGGATTTAGGGGGATCTATACCGGCGGGAAGTTTCTACGCGCCCAATTGAACGGCCAATGCATTGAGGTAGCCGTGGACGGCGGATTGCCGCGTCTGGCCGGATTTGCGTTGAACACGCCCGAAGATTTGCCCGAACTCGGCAACATATTGTCCGAAGAGCCGGGCCCCATCGCGGTTTGGTGCCTTTGCTCCGTCCTGGAAAAACTCCCGGAGCTTCCCCACAGTGAAAAGATAGCCTACCTGGAACTTGGCGGAGGCTGCCGGATTAACGATCCCAATGCCCTTGCCCGGTTGGTAAATTTGCAAGTATTGGAAGTCCGTGATTTCGATCTTCAGGATCTTTCGCCCATCGCGGCCCTACAAAAACTGAAAACCCTCTCTTTTTATATCTTATATACCCCTATCGACCTTTCCCCGCTGAAAGAGCTGCGGAACCTGCAATGGTTGAATATGAGTTTTTATCGTGCCCCAGAGGTCGATCTTTCGGTTTTGGAGAATCTTATAAGGCTTCACTACCTGCAGTGCAGCATCGAAGGGGTAGGTGCAAAAGATTTCAATTTCCTGAGCCGGCTCACCAATTTGCGAGAGCTCGATCTCTCCCAATCCAATATCTCCGATCTATCCCCCCTTGCCAACTTGCGTCATCTCCGAAAACTGAGGCTTTGGAATACGCCCGTCTCCGACCTCACGCTGTTACAAGGGATCACGAGCCTTGAGGAGATTGACCTTGGCCATTATCAGATGGGATTGGAGAAGCTTCCTCCCTTCAGCCCCATCGACCTATCACCCCTTGAGAACCTACCAAACCTAAAAAGACTCAACATGATGCCCGGGACGACCGATAATTTCGCTCCCCTGCGGAAAATGAAGCGGTTGGAAAACATAACCGGCGTCGAAGATATCGATATCCTCAAAGAAATGACATGGTTAAAGGCCATTTCCTTGTCCGGTCCCATCGCGGACTTAAGCTGGTTACGCAATTTCCATAATTTAACAGCGCTAACGTTACAAAACACCTCCCTGCCCGATTTGAC
>JAZDLH010000100.1:0-5242 GCA_043802275.1 Planctomycetota bacterium | reverse complement strand
TCGGGGTCTTCCGCCAGGGCCGCGGGATCGGCCCCAAAGGAGCAGGCCGAGACGAATCCCAGCGCCGGGGCCTTGCGCGCCCGGGCGTGTCGGGCGTTCTCAAGCACGAGGAAGACCGCCCCTTCGCCGAGAAGGGTGCCGTCCGCGTCCGGGGCGTAGGGACGGGGGAGGGCGGCGCCGGTCAGCTCGCCCCGGGATTCGTAATGGGCAAAGACCGGCGCGGAGAGGCTCTCGGCGGCGCCCGCGAGCATCCAGGCGCTCGTGCCGTCGCGCAGGGCCGAGAAGGCGCTCTCCAGGGCCCACACGCCCGCCAGGCGGCTTCCGGCATGCACCGTGTGGTAGCCCCGGAGGCCGAACTCGATGGCGAGGAGGCTCGCCGGGCTGTTCGGAAAGCTGTGGGAGAATACGAGCCCCTGCGCCCGCCTCGGGTTCCCCTCCCCAATCGGCCGGTCGAACCGCTCGATCGATCCCATGCAGCCCCACGTCGTTCCGAAAGCGAGGCCGAGGGGGTCGCCCTCTAACGCGACGGGGAGGGAGACGTTGGCCGCGTCGAGCGCCAGGCGCGCCGCGCCGGCCGCAAGGACCGTGGTGCGGTCGAGATAAGTCTGCGTGGAAAAGAGGAACCGCGCCGGGTCGAGCTCGCCCGCCTCGGCCGCGCGCTCGCAGGCGCCCGGCGGCTCGAACAGGGTAAGCTCAGCCACGGCCGTGCGGTTCTCCTCCACCCCCAGGCGAAACGCGTTCCATCCCACCCCGTAGGCGGAGACCGCGCCCAGGCCCGTGACGGCGATCGGATCGGAAGACGCAAAGGAATCCATGGTTCCGTCCCTACAGCGCGCGCCCCCTGGGATTCATTCCCAGGAAAGGGCTTCACAAGTGTATGCGATCGGCCGAGCGGCGTCGAGCGAAGAATCTCTGCTCGGATCGGGAGCGGCGCGAGGCGGATGCGTTCATTCCGCGTGCTGGGCGGCCGCCGGGCCCGTCTCTTTGGACGCCTTGGAAGCGGGCTGGGGGGGCAGGGCGGCCAGGCGCGCCTGGAGCGTGGCGGCGACATCCGGGTTGAGCGCCTGAAGCTCGAATAGGGCCGCGGACATACCCTCGGCGTCCTCGACCATGCGGAGGCTCAAAATCTCGATCTCGAGGGCGGCGGCCTTGACCTCTCCCGCGTCGGCCGGGATTCTTCGTGCGGTCAGCGCGGCCTCGCGGTAGAGCGCCTCGTTGTAATAGGCGAGCGCGTGGGCCAGGAGCTCGCGCGGCGGGAGGCCCTCCTCGAATTCCAGCCCTTCGACCTCCCCGGAGGCGGGAACGGCGTGCGTCAAGGCAAAGGACGTAACCTCGGCGGCGGGCGCTTCTTTTCCCGTGTCCGGCCTCGTCGCAAGGAAGGCTCGTTCCTCGACGGCACCTTCCGTGGGCAAGGGTATGCCCGGTTGTGGTGCGATAGCCGGTTCTTTTTCCGGAACGCCGGGTGACAGCGTTTCTTCTTCCCCGGCTTGCGGCTGGCTTCCTGCTGAAACTGGCGCGGATGGTAAAGCGAGTTGCCCGGGCACAGCCCCGCCGGCTTCGGCCTTTGGGGCTTCCGGCTCCGCCCCTTTCAAGGGGGCGATGCTTCTACGCCTATAGGGCCAGGTGGATTCGCGCAAGTCGGCTCCTGCTTGCGGCGTCTGTTTTTCGTCCGATTGAACAATCGCCCGATACTGGGCCGAGGGCGCTTGCTTCTGTTCGGGGGGGGGCGCCAGGTTTTTTTCTGCCGAAGGCGCGGGCGCCTGGGTTGCGCCGACGGCCTCTTTTTTCAGGATCTCGACTTGAGGGGCGGGTTTTTCAGGGAGGGGAGCGGGTGCGGTGGCTCCCCTTTCATCCTTCGCGGCAACGGCGAGATCCAAAAAATTCCTCTCGGCCGGAGCGGCGGCTTTTGGCTTGGAGGGAGTTTCCTTCTCCGGTTGCGGCGCGGCCGTGGCCATTTTGACGGAAGAGGGCGCGACGAGGCGATCCGCTTCCGGCACGGACGGCTTTTTGTCGAGGGCTTCCTGGGGTAGAGAGATGCCCTCGCGCGCGCGCCTGGCCCGATCGAGGAGAGCTTCGGCCTCCTTGCTCAGGGTTTGGGTCTCGAGGGCGGTTTTGTCTTCGGATAAACGCCCGCTCTCTTCTTGCGCCAAGGGGGACTCGAGGTCGGTCTTTCTTGCGCCGTATTCTTCCGGGGACCTCCAGAAGCGGAGAGCCGCCACGAAGACGATGAGGACCACGGCCGCGGCTGCCAGGCCCGGGTGGCGGGCGAGGCGCTTCCACACAGGAGGACGAAGGACCTTGCGGGGGGCCTCCACGGCCCGCTCGCGCTCCTTGCGCGTCGCTTCGAGCGCGACGGCGACCGCGTCCGGAGGGGGCGAGGCGTGGGGCGCCTGGCGGTAGCTCTTCAGGATCCCGCCGAAGGTCTCCACGCGCTTTCGGCAGACGGGGCAGTCGTCGAGGTGCGTAGCGACCTCCTCCCGCACGAGGGGGTCGCACTCGCCGTAGAGAAAATCCACGAGGTGGGTTCTCAGGTCATTGCAGTCCATACAGGCGCGCCTCGCGTCCCAGGGCATTGCGCAACCGCTCGAGGGCGTAGCGCATGCGGCTCTTGGCCGTTTCCTTTCCGCAATCGAGGAGAAGGCCGATCTCCTCGAAGGAGAGTTCCCCCTCCTCCTTGAGGAGGAAGACCTCGCGCTGCTCATCGGGCAACAACTCCACCGCGCGAAGGATCGCCAGTCCGAGCTCGGCTTCTTCCGCGCCCGCCGAGGGATTGGGCGCGGGGTGCGTCGCGTGGCCGTAGACCGGATTCCCGTTGCCGCGCCCCCCGCCGTCGAGCGAGATGCGCGGCCGGCGGCCTTCCGCGCGCAGGGTATCGAGGCAGGCGTTCCGGGCGATTCGATAGAGCCAGGTCATGGCGCTCGAGCGGCGCTCGAACCGGGCCGCCCGGCTCGCCACCTTGATGCAAAGGGCCTGGTACACGTCCTCGGCCTGGTGATGGTCCCCCAGGTACCGTCGGATAAAGGTGAACAGCCGGTCGCCAACCCGCATGAAGAGATCCTCGAACGCCGCCTCATCCCCGGCCGCATAGGCTTCCAAAAGGTCCTCGTTCGAGCGGATGGGCGGCGTGTCCGCTCTTTGCTCTTTCAAAAGAGTAGACGTCGGGGAGGGCTTCGCGGGTTTGGGGAAATCCGGTTTCATGGTCGCCTGCCTGCCGGACACGGATTCGAGCCGCGTATTCGTTTTGGAACGCGCGGGATTTTCTTTCTTCATTCAATCCTCTCAACCCCCTGTTGTCAATAGGGCTCACAAATCCTTTGACTTTTGGCCCCGCAACGCCTAAAAAGAAGCGCGGAGCGGCTTGGCAAGGAAGGCGCGGAGCAATCTCTGAGCGGGATTGCTTTTTATCGTCTCCTTCCCAGGGTCGCCCCCTGTCTTTTGTAGCGAGGTGAGGCGGCATCGTAACTCGTAATGTGGCGGAGCCGGCCCTCCTTCAATTGAGCCCCTATGAGCCCGAAAACGCTTGAGCGAACACCCGGTTCCTGGAAGAGCGCGCTCGCCCGAGCCGGTCTCGACTGGATCCTGTGCATTGGCCTGGCCTTTGGCGCAGCGCTATTGATCAAGTGGCAGGTCGTGGACGCCTATGCCATTCCCACCGGCTCCATGGAGCCCCTTCTTTACGGCAAGGAGCATGGCGGAGACCGGATCTTCTGCAACAAGCTGACCTATCGGCTGGGCAATAGGAAAGGCCCGCTCCGCTGGGAGGTCTTCGTCTTCCGCTTTCCCACCTCCAATCCGAACGCCCAGTATTATGGCGAGAACTTCATCAAGCGTTGCGTGGGGCTGCCCGGGGAGACGATCTTTCTCGTTGACGGCGACGTCTTTGTGGCGGATGACGCTTCGCCTCTGCCGGAGATGGCCCGAAAGCCGCTTCCCCTGCAGGACGAGATTTGGATCCCGGTCTATCGAGAGGATTTCAACCGGGGGAGCGCCGACGCCCTCGCGTACCACTGGGACCGCATGGAGGCCGAAGGTGCCTGGACACTCGCCGGGGGCACGCTCCACGGCCGCGCCAGGGAGAAGGAGTCGATTCACCTGCGCTATCGACCCATGGTCGCCGGGATTCGATACCCCGGCGTGCCCGACAGGCATATCAAGCGACAGGTGGTGCTTTTCACCTGCCCCTACTGCCATTCCCTCTTGCGCAAGACGGTACAAACGCAACAACTTACCGCTTATTGCCCATCCTGCGGGGCCTTTCTCACGGAAGACAATATTGATCCGGGGAATTTTTCCTTTCCCGGATTGAGGAACGGAAACAGTCTTAACTTCCACATTATAAAGGACTTGCGGTTCTCCTGCCGCCTCACGCCGCGCTCGGAGGAGGGCGCGTTCCTCATCGACCTCAATACAGACTCGGATTCCTGGCGCGCGCGCATTTCCTTTGGAGCGGAGGGGGAGGTCGTTTTGGAGCAAAACGGACGTCCGGTGGAGGGAAGGCTTTCCAAGGCGACATTACCTATGGGCGAGTCTCAAGATGTGGAGTTCTTCCGCGCGGATGGGCGGCTTGTTCTCCGGATACAGGGCAAGGAGGTTCTTATCCACGAAATTCCAGGCTCCATGCCCGCACCCTACAAGGAGGCCGGCGCATCGGGCATAATCCTCACCCTGGAGAATGGCGCCGCGGAGATCGACAACGTCTCCATCGACCGCGACATACATTATTTCAGCTTGATTGATCCGTCGGAAGGCTACCGGGTTCCGGAGGACGGCTATTTCGCCCTGGGCGACAATGTCCCCACGAGCCACGATTCCCGCAGTTGGGGCAAGGTGCCGAGCCGGAATTTGATCGGACCCGCGCTTTTCATCTGGTGGCCGCCGAACCGGCTGCATATACTGGAGTAACTTAAGGATTGAGCCCCTATTGAGGGCTTCTACCAAGAGAGCGAACGGACATGAATGAAGAAAGAAACACGCCCCTGTTGCGAGCCAAGGGGCTCGTCAAGAGCTACGGCGGACGGCGGGTCGTGGACGGGGTGGAGTTCGACATCGGCCACGGCGAGATCGTGGGGCTCCTGGGCCCGAACGGCGCGGGCAAGACCACGAGCTTTCGCATGGTCATGGGCATGATCCCCCACGAGGCCGGCAGCGTCTTTCTCGACGGGCACGACATCTCGGACCTTCCCATGTACCAGCGCGCGCGCAAGGGCATGGGGTACCTCTCGCAGGAGCCGAGCGTTTTCCG
>JAZDLH010000099.1:0-2350 GCA_043802275.1 Planctomycetota bacterium | reverse complement strand
TCGATCGCCTTTTCATAATCGCCCGTGAGGAGCAGGTCGTATGCTTCCTGGTACGGATCCCCGTCTTTTTCCGTGTGCTCACCGGCGCAGGCCGTGGATCCGATGAGATCGAATACACGAGCCGATTTTTCCCGCCCATTGCCGGCCATGGAGCGCGCGATCCTGAGCATATCCGCTTCGGCTATATTCCCTATCATCGTAAAGCCAACCCCGCCCTTTTCCCAGATCAGATAGCGCTGGCCCTTGTACGGCTCCCCGGAGATGAACCGCATGCCGGCCGGCTTTGCCGCCCATGAAAACTCGCGCGATTCAAAAATCGAATACGCGGAGAGGCCGTCGGTGAACCGAAGCTGAGCGAGAGACTTGCTGTCGGACACGCATGCTTTCCTGGACACGAAGCCTGCGGCTTTGTCCGCCGGGCTGGCGAGATCTAGATTGACCATTTTCCCGGCCTGTCCGACTTCCATGCCTTTCTGCGCCCTGAACCCCGAGGGGAGGAAGGAGGCGGCGAACACAATGCCCCCCTTCGATTTCCCCGCGTCACCTCCCCCGAACCTGACGAACACCGGGAGCGGCGATTCGTATCGCTGCGTTTCAAGAAACCGCCCGTGCATCTCACAAGCCAGCGCCACGGAAGGCTCTTTGAGCAGCGCCGGTGCTTTCTCTGCGCGGGTGATCTTGGGCGCAATTTTTTCAACTGTCCGCTGCGCAACCTCCACTCCCCCTTCCCTCACGGGCGTCAGCAGCACCCGCGCGCAGACGAAGGCGACCACAATAGTACCTATCGTCCACGCGAGCGCGGGCTTTGCGGTGAGCATGCGGTGGGCATAATGGATCCCCTGTCTCAACGACTCGAGTCCCTCTGATGCCTGGAATGCCATCCTTCGCCATAGCGGGACCTTCACCCAGGACCGGGCTTCCTCTTCAATCCCCGGTTTGATTGCCTCCCAGGTATTGAGCGCCGCCTCCGCGGGCGGTCTCGCCCTCAGCCCCTCCTGGAGGAGCCGCCGCACACCGGAGGACTCCTCGTACTCCTGCGTGCACTCGGGGCATTCACGAAGGTGCTCCTCGACCCGGTGGCGCCAGCGCGGCGGGAGCTCCCTATCGCAATAGAGATCGATCCGCTCAACTATCTCTGCGCACGCTCTCTTCTTTTTCATGATCAACGTCCTCTGTCTGCGGCCTGTCACCGAAATAGCCGCTCAATTCTTTCCGCACCATGGCCCTGGAGGTATGCAGGCGTGATTTGACCGTCCCGCGCTTGCACCCCAGGATTTCGCTTATCTCGCCATAGGGCAATCCCTCGTAATCAGAGAGTATGAGCACCGACCGGTAATGGGGCGGCAGGCCGTCCACCGCCTCGTTTATCTTTTGCTTCATTTCCTCCGTAAGCGCCGCATCCGCGGGCGTGAAACTCCGTCGCGCCGTCATGACGCGCTCCCCCATCCCCTCCAGTTCCCTCTCCTTTTTCTGAAGAAACCGCAGCTCGTCCATGCTCAGGTTGTAGACGATGCGGTAGAGCCATGTTGAAAAGGCCGACCTCCCCCTGAAGCCCATGAGATGCTTGAATACCTTTATAAACGCCTCCTGGGTGACGTCCTTCGCCTGCGCCTCGCTCCCCGTCAGCTTCCAGGCAAAGTGGAACACCCGTTCTTCGTACTTTTTCACAAGCACCTCGAACGATTGCCAGTTTCCCCGGCGGCACTCGTCTATGATCTGGCTGTCTTTCATTGCCCTGTCTTCGGCCATCATGCTCTTTTAACCTTTAGACGGAAAAGTCGGCACGCGGTTCGCGCCCGGTGAAGATTATTTAGGGCCGTCGAGTGGCTCACCGATCGTCACGCAAAAAAATATGGAAGTGATTGCTCATCAAAACATAGCAATGCACTTCCACCTTGAATAGGGGGCTCAAGCCGGATTTTTGTGATCCCAAGAGAAAACAATGTATCCCGTCTCAGTAAAATCCGGCAAGAGCCATTTTTATGTCGCCGATTTAAGCGCCTCGCGGATCAGCGTCTCCGCGTCGACGGCCTTCCCGAGGCGCTTCATGGCCGCGTGGACGGCCCTCTGCGCCTCGGCCTGCGAATAGCCGAGGGAGACGAGGGCCAGCGCCGCGTCGTTCCCCGCCCGGTCCTCCGTCGGCGCCTCCCGCTCCTCCCCTCGATCTCGATCGCGCCGATCTTGTCCTTCAGTTCCACGATGAGGCGCTCGGCCTTCTTTTTCCCGATGCCCGGCACCACGGAGAGCATCGGCGCGTTCCCCTGCCGCACGGCGGCGCGAAAGTTGCGCGGCGATATTCCGCTCAGGATGCCGACGGCCATCTTCGGCCCGATCCCCGAAACGCCGATGA
>JAZDLH010000098.1:0-6356 GCA_043802275.1 Planctomycetota bacterium | reverse complement strand
GCGCGGTGACGGTCTCCTCGCGTCCGGTCGAGGGATTTTGGGCCACGCCAAGGAAGGTGTGCCGGAAGCCTTCGCAGCTAAAGTTGCGAACGGCAAGGGACCGGCTCCCCGTCGGCGGGGAGGGCAAACCCGTCGCCCCGGCCGTCCGGGAGGGGGCGAAAAGGTTCCAGGCGGCCGCGCGCATTGGCGCGGTCTGCCGGTCCATCTCCAGAAGGGTTCGCTCCATGTCCCATCCGCGCGTCGCCTCGCGCGAAAGGTGGGTGACCAGGCCCTCCCATCGCAGGGAATCCAGCACGAGCGGCTCGGTCGAGGAGAGCGCCGCTTCCAGGGGGCCGGACTCCATATACGCCTCGCCCGGCGCGTGGGGGCCGAAGCGGAAGGCCTGGATGCGGAGGGAGGAAGGGGGGAGTTTTTCGCTTTCCCGCGGATAGGCGAGACGGTTGGCGGCCACGGATTCGACCTTCAGGCGGCCGCCCGCCCCCCCCCTCGTTTCGGACGTCCACCTCCATCTCTTCCAAGGCCAGGCCGGAAGAGGAAAACAACCCTCGGTTCCACCCGGCTTCCTCCACGGAGAAGCCGGCTAAGCGCGTGGTGAGCGCATCCTCTCCGTTTCGGATCTCCACGCGGACGGATGTGCCGCGGGCATTCCGAACGAGCAGGGGCCCTGCGGCGGGGGCGGCGGAACTTGGCGCGACGGATGGCGCGACCGGCCGATCGGGGCGGGGGAAATACGGCGCGAAGAGTCTTGCCGCGCCCTCCAGTAGATCCTGCTCCACAAACCGGTTGTCGGGGCCGACGTTCAAGGCGAGCTCGATCGTGTCGGCTTCCAGGCGGTCGATCACCCCTCCCGAGGGATCGCCCGCGTCGAGGTCGATCTGCTCCAGGCGAAAGATCGGCCTCGCCTCCGCGGAGCCGCCGTGCAGGGTCGCCGGACCGGCCGAGAGGCTCTTGGCCGAGGGCCAGGCCCCCGGCCGGAGCAAGAGCTCCCGCCCGGAAAAGTAGCCGAGGCTTCCCTGAAGAAGGACCTTCCCCTCATTCGAGAGGCCGGCGGCGAAATCGTTGACCGAAACGTCCTCGAGCGCCGCCCTCGAGCCGGCCTCCTCCCAGGAGAAGTTCCGCAGGGCGAGCGATTTCACCGAGCCCTTCAGGCCGGGTGAGCCGTTTAGATCGGGGGAGCCCATGAGCGCCAGGCGACCGTCTAAAAACTCTCCTTGCCGGAGAAAAAAGCGCTTCTCTTTCCACGCCGGGGCCTCTTCCTTGCGCTCGACGTCCGACCCCGCCCCCAGGGCGTCCTTCCAGTGTGTCGTCGCCTCCTGGAGGAGGCGGGCGGCGGCGAGGCCGCCTTCCGGCTCGAGGGCGAGACGGATGTCGAAGCCCTCGAGGCGCAGGCGGTCGAGAGCCATCTCATCGTTCGCGCCGGAAGCCGCCAGGGCCGCCAGGATTTTTTTCGCCTGGCCGCCGGAGCCGGGACCGGGGCCGGCGACCGAGGTGGATATCCCTTCCACGGAAAGGGAGAGGGCGGGGCGGGTCTTCCGGATGTCCGTTGTCTCAAAGGGATCGAGCGCGCACCGGTTGACGGAAAGGGTCCAGTTCACTTGGCCGTGCCCCGCGCCGGCCGAGATCCCCTCCGCCTGGGAAGCGCCGAGCGCCACCTTACCGCCGGGTCCGATGGCGGCGGACTGGATCCGGACGAGGCGCGAGCGGAAGCTTAAGCGGCCGCCCTGGGAGCCGGGGCGCGCATCGTCCATCTTGACATCGAGTGGGCCGAGGGAAAGGGGCCCGGCCTCCCAGTCGGCGGTGCGCTCGGCCGCCACGGAAACGGAGCCTCCGGAAGGGGGCGGGGGCGTCTCTTCGGGCAAGGCCTCCCGCATCGAGCGCAGGGCTTCCATGATTGCCTGGAGCCGGGTCTTTCCGGTGTCCGTCATGGCGTCGGCATAGGCCCCCTGGGAGAGATCGAACGCGTTGATTTTCCAACTCCCCCGGCTCGTGCGCTGGAGGGCGGTCGTCACGTTGTCGAGCGTCAAAAGCTTCCCTTGCGGGTCCTCCACCGCGAAGCCGCGGAGCTCGACCTTCAGGGAGGGGTACTCGCCCTGCAATCCGGGAGAGGAGAGGCCCGCGAGGTGCAGGGCCTTCCATTGCAGGAGGACGCTTCCTCCCGGCGCGGGAAACGTCACGCGGATGTCGCGCAGGTCCGCGCGGGGCACGGCCCACGCCCCCCCGTCGCGGGCGGTCGCGCCCTTGGGCTTGCGGTACAGCGCCTGGAGCACCGCGGTCATGTCCCCGTCCTCCCGAGTCGCCTCCTGGGAGAGGGCGAGGGAGGCCCCGGTCACCTGCACGTTCAGGATGAGGTCGTCGCCGAAGAGCGAAACCGGCGTCACTCCCATTTTATCGATTTTAAGAAACGCAGGCGCGTGCCCGGCCCGCACGTCCCTGAGGGAGAGGCTGGGCCTTCCGAGGAGGTCCAGGCGCAGACGGCCGATCTCGACCGGCACGCCGAGGAGCTGCGCGGCCTTTCGTTCCACGGTCTTGCGGAGGAGGAGGTCCCCGAAGAGAAACCCCCCGATCACGAGGAACGCCGCGAGGAGGAGCAGGAACAAGCCCAGGCGGCGGAGGAAGCGCCTCCAGGAGGGGACAGGAGGCTTCGGAGGCGGGGACGGTCTTTCGGGCGTCTGGGCGGTCATCGGCTTGGCCCTCCGGAATGAGTGAAGTTTTTAAGGCTTCCGGGATTTCCTTGCGCCCGGGGCACAAAGAACCGGGCGACGAAATGCTTGTCGACAATCGGTGTGCCGGATATCCGCTTCCCATGTCAAGCGGGCGATGATGCAACACATAGTGTATGGCTTCCTGCGCGTCGCGCAAGATTTTCCGGCGGCCGGGGCGGAAGGAATCGTTGCCAAGGCGCGGTCGAGCGGTTAGGATCGGGTCCTGATGGCTTACGGCGCAGCGATGCGCCGGGTCAGGGCCGGGTTCGAGGATCGTGAGGAGGGCGCGTGAAACCGCGGGACATCTTCTTGCGCAAGGTGAAACGAGAGGCGACCCCCCGCCCGGCCGTGGGGACGGGCACCTCCATCGTGACCATGGACCTCATGGACAAGGTCGGCGTCTTTTTCCCCGAGGCGCACCTCGACGTCGAGGGCATGACGGCCCTCGCGGCCGCGGGCCATACGGAGCTCGGGTTCGACAACGTGATGCCCCTCTTCAGCGTGTGGCACGAGTCCGCCGCGCTCGGCTGCGAGGTGGACTGGGGGGAGAAGCACCGCATGCCGGGGAGCCGCCGGCCCCTGTGCGGGAGCATCGCCGACGAAATACGCATCCCGCCGGATTGGCTCCGCCGTCCGGCCGCGGACGTTCCCTTGAAGTCCCTCGCGCTTCTCAAGAAACGCCTCGGCGGCGAGGTGGCCGTCGTGGGCAAGGTCTTCGGGCCCTGGACGCTCGGGTATCACGTCTTCGGCGTGCAGGAGTTCCTGATCTCCACGCTTCTCGATCCCGGGGCCGTGCACAGGGCCATGCGGACGCTTCTCGAGGTCACGGTGCTCTTCGGAAGGGCCCAGGTGGAGGCCGGGGCGGACGCGCTTCTTCTGGCCGACCACTGCACGCGCGACCTCTGCTCGCCGGAGGCCTACCGCGATTTTCTCCTCCCCGTCCACCGGGAACTCCACGAGCGCCTGCCGTGTCCGCTCATCCTCCACATCTGCGGCGAGACCTCCGACCGCATCCCGTATATCCGCGCCAGCGGCCTCGAATGCTTTCATTACGATTCCAAGGTGCCGGACGGCCGGGCCCGCGCCCTGGCCGGCGAGGGGCTCTCCCTCATGGGGGGCACGAGCAACCTCGGCGTGATCCGCGGGGGAACGCCCGAACGGATCGTCCGGGAGGTGAGGGAGAAGCTTTTGCACCGGATCGACATCATCGGCCCGGAATGCGCCGTGCCCCTCGACGCTCCTTATGCGAACATGCAACTCCTCGTGGCGGAGACGTTGCGGCAGCGCCGGGAAGAGGAGAAAAGCCAATCCCCCGGTTAAAATCTTGGATCCTAACCCACGCCGCAGCCGTGCGATGCGCCCAGCCGGTAAAAATTTATCTCTATGTTTTGCGGCGGGATTTTTGTAATATAGAATCTCGACGGAACGAGACGGCAACAGGGCATGGCGCAACCGATGAAGAGCGGAAGCGGACACTCTCCGACAGAAAGTATCAAACGCATCTCCGCGGCGGGGGAGGGGTCCGGGCCTCCTCCCGTGGATGCGGTATCTTTTCTCATCCGGTTTGACGAGGCGATGCTCGATCTCGCCTCCCCCCAGCCGATCGGCCGCGCCCTGCATTATCTCAAGAAAAAATACCGGCTTACCCACCTTTTGCTGGCGCTCCTGGACGAGGAGCGGGGGGGATTTCACTGCCGGGAGGAGCAGTACGACATCCCGGGCTTCGGCCTGCCGGAGTTCATCCCCTTCCGGGAAACGTCGCTCCTGCGCGTGATCCGGGAGAGAAAGGCGTTTTATCGCGCGGACCTGCGCAGGATGAAGAACAAGACCCCGACGGCGGAGAGGCTCATCGCCGCGGGGATACTCTCCACCTTCACCGTGCCGCTCATGGTGGGGGAGAGAGGCCTCGGGATCCTCTCCGTGGGGAGCGGAGAGGCCGACGGGATCCCCGAGAGGGTGCGGCAGATCGTCATGCTCGTGGCGCCGCGCCTCGCGCAGGTCATGGAAAACGTCCGCCTCTTCGAGCGCCTGGCCGAGAGCGAGGAGAAATACCGCAGCGTCGTCGCGGACCAGGCGGACATGGCGATCCGCATCGCCCCGGACGGCCGGATCCTCTTCGCCAACCGATCCTTCTGCCTGACCTTCGACAGGACCGAGGAGGAGGCCTTGAAGGAGAATTTCTATTCCTTCCTCCGCGAGGACGATTGCGAAATCCTGAAGCGCGCCATCGAGAATTTCTCCCCCCATCCCGTGAACATCACCGTCGACCAGCACGCCGTCACGCGCAACCACCCCAAGGAACAGATCTATCAATGGCTCTTCAGCCACGCGCTAGACGAGAGGAAGAACCTCGTATCGCTCGTGGGCACGGGGCGGAACCTCACCTACCGCCGGTGGCTCGAGCGCATGTTGCGCATCAAGAACTACGCCATCAACTCCTTCATCAGCCCCAGCGTCCTGGTGGACCTTGACGGGACCATCCTCCACGTCAACAACGCCCTCCTCCGCCTCGGGGGCTACTCGGACGACTCGGAGATCCTGGGCAGGCCCGTGACCATTCTCTGGCGCGATCCGGAGGCGATCCTCGCGGTACAGGAGGCCGCGCTCCGGGAGGGCCGCTGGACGGGCGAGCTCATCGGCAGGAAGAAGGACGACGCCCTCTTCGAGGCGGAGATCCAGGCCAACGCCGTCTCCGACGAGCGGGGGAGGATCATCGTCTGGTACCTCTCCTACCAGGACATCACCGCCCGCAAGAACGCGGAACGGAGCGTGGAGAAGCAGCGGAACCTCTTCCGCGCCGTGGCGGATTTCAGCGAGCGCATCGCCTCGCTCGACTTCGACCACGCCATCCGGCAGGCCGTCGAATTCATCGAAGAGGGCCTGAACCTCCCGGACGTCTCGGTCGCCTTCCCGGACGAGGCGGGGGGCGGCTTCCGTTACGCGGACGCGACGCCGGGGATCGAGGGCATGGGCCGCGGAGACCGTGTTCCCTTTCACGCCACCATGATGGGCCGGGTCTTTCCGACGAGGAAGGCCCTGTATCGGCCCGATATCGGGCGGGAAGAGCCGCATGCCGCGAACGATGCGAGGCTCCTGGCCGCGGGCATCCGCTCGTCCTTTATTGTTCCCATGAACGTGGGGGAGAAGTGCCTGGGGTGCCTGAACGTGGGCGCCCGGGCGGTCGACGGGATCTCCGAGGAGAAGCGGCAGGCGGTGACGCTCCTCGCCCAGCGCCTGGGCCAGGTCGTGGAGAACGCGCGCCTCTTCAATGAGGCCCTGGCGGCCAGGGAAGAGGCCCTGCGCGAGCAGGAGATCTTACGGTTCCTCGCCGAGTTCGGCGAAAAGGTCAGGTACCTGAGCCCCGAGAGGGTGGTGGAGCAGGCCCGCGATTTCATCGTGTCGCGGCTGGGCATCGAGCGCGTGTCCATTTTCTTGCGGGAGGAGAAGCGGGAGGGGTTGACCTATTTGGATTCCTGGCCGGAGCTGCCGGGTATAGAAAAGGGCGCCTTTTTGTCGTTTGCGGAGACCAGCCTCTCCGATCTCGTCAGGAGCAAGAAGCACCGCTATCTGCCCGACCTCCGACTGTTTCGGGGCGGATACGATACGAATAAAAAGCTCATTGCGTTGGGATTCCTATGCTACTTTTCGGTTCCC
>JAZDLH010000097.1:0-7393 GCA_043802275.1 Planctomycetota bacterium | reverse complement strand
GCGCCCGGGGGCGACGATCCGCACGGGCGGCGGCTGGGCCTGCATCACGTGGATTTGCACGGTCGAGGTCTGGCTGCGGAGAATCCCCCCCCCCTCCACGAAGAAGGTGTCGAAGCTGTCTCGCGCGGGGTGATGCTCGGGGATATTGAGCGCGGTGAAGTTGTGGAAGTCGTCCTCGATCTCCGGGCCCTCGGCCACGTTGAAGCCCATCCGCTCGAAGATGCCGAGGATGCGCTCGGTGGTCTGCGCCAGCGGATGGGAGGTGCCGCGCTTCGGGCCGCAGCCGGGGAGGGTCGGATCCGGGAGGGGGCTGCCCGCGGCCGTGACGGAGGCGGCGAGACGCCGGGCCGCCCGGTCGAAAAAGGCGGAGAGATCCTCCTTCACGGCGTTGGCAAGCTGCCCGGCCGCGGCCTTTTCATCGGCGGGGACCTCCTTCAAGCGCGCCATGAGGCCGCGCAGGCGTCCGCTCCGGCCGAGGTAGCGCACGCGGAGCTCCTCGAGGGCCCGGGGGCTTGCGGTGCTTTCCAGGAGGCGGCGCGCCTCCTCGCGCGCGGTATTGAGATCGTCCAAGAGGGGCATCGTCCTGCCTCGGATGCTGATTTTAAAACGCGACGGGGCCGTCGAAGTCCCTACGCTTCGAGCGCGGCCCGTGCGCGCGTCACGACCTCGCTAAAGGCCTTGGGATGGTGGATGGCGAGCTCCGACAGGCTCTTGCGGTCGAGATCGATGGACGCTTTCTTGAGCCCGCTCATGAACCGGCTGTAGGAGAGCCCCTGGGCGCGGACCGCGGCGTTGATCCGCTGAATCCAAAGGGCGCGGAAGTCGCCCGGCCGCTTCCGGCGATGGGCGCGGGAAAACGCTCCCGCCCGGGTGAGGGTCTCCGTGGCCATGCGGAAGAGCTTGCTGCGGCCGCCGCGAAAGCCCTTGGCGCGCTTCAAGACCCGCTTCTTGCGACGGTGGGTGGGCACCCCGCCTTGATTGCGTGGCATGGTTTCTTGTTCCTTTCCGTGTCTCGTCCTGCGCGGCGCCCCACCTTTCGGGTCGGGGGGGGGAGAGGGCCTCCCTCCGCGCTTGAATCCTCGCCTATGCTTTTCCTGCGCTTTCCTGTCGGGCGAGGAGGCTCCATTCCCCCCGCAAGCGCCTGGAAAACGTCGTACCGGCCCGTCCGCCGGTCTTCTTCCTTTCTTTGCGTCGCGATGCTAACGAACAGCAAGAAGCCGCCGGATGCGCTTCGCCTCCACGGGGCTTAACACCCCTCCGCGGCGCAGGCGCCGCTTGCGCTTGGCGGATTTGGTGGCCTTGATGTGGCCGGTGTAGGCGCAGGCGGAGACCACCTTGCCCGTCCGGGTCAAACGGAAGCGTTTTTTTACGCCTTTGTGCGTCTTGATCTTAGGCATGGGATTCCTTTCTCTTTCTTGGATTCCACGCGGAACCCGGGCGTCTAAATCAGGATTTCTTTTCTTCCGGCGGAGCCGAAACCGACTCGGTCGGCAGCGAGGGCTTCTCTTCCAGCACGTTTCCCATAGCGGCCTCGTCTTCGACCGCAGCGGGGGGAGGGCCGGCTTGACGTTCCGGGGGCTCGGAGACCTCTTGCGCGGCCTTCGGCTCCCCGCCGGGTGAAGGCTCCGGCAGGGCATTCTCGGTCTTCTTCGCCTTTTCCGGCTTCTTTTTCTTGCCGATATTCGGCAGGGGAGAGAGCAAGATGCTGATCCGCCGCCGGTCGACATGGGGCCCGAGATCGAGCTTGGCGACATCCTCCAGGAGCTTGGCGAACTGCTTGAGGCCCTCCATGCCGATTTCCGAATGAGTGATCTCGCGTCCGCGCAGCTGCAGGAAGACGTTCAGGCGATGGCCCTTGACGAGGAACTCCCGCGCCTTGCGGAGCTTGATCTCCATGTCGTGCCATTCGGTCCGGATGCTCCGGCCGAGGCGGAGTTCCTTGATCTCCAGCCCGTGGCTTCGCTTGCGGGCCTGCTGCTCCTTCTTCTGCTGCTCGTACTTGAACTTGCCGAAATTCATGATCCGGCAGACCGGCGGCGCGGCGTTCGGCGCGACCTCCACGAGATCCAAGTCCTGCTCCTGCGCCAGGCGCTGCGCTTCCTCAAGCTTGAGGATTCCGAGCTGGACGCCGTCTTCGGAGATGAGACGGACCTCATTCGCGCTGATTTCCTCGTTCACCCTTTGCTGGTTTTGAATGGCTTGATCCTCCTCTACCGGTTTCAACCCCGGGCGCGCGGAGTCCTCTCCCGCCTCGCTCCGGGTCCTTTGCATTATATCGATCCGGGACGCTCTGCGCAACGCGGCGCGCCCGGTTCCCTATCCGGCCTCCCATGCGACCGCCTGGGGAAGCGCGCGCGAGCCTGCCTCCCCGGCCAGACGCCTGGCCAGCTCCTCGAGGGCCACGCTTCCGAGGTTCCCCCGGTGCCTGCGGCGGAGGCTCACGGCGCCGGAGGCCGCCTCGCGCGCGCCCACCACGGCAAGGTAAGGGATCTTCAAGAGCTCGGCGCGGCGGATCTTGGCGCCGATCTTCTCATGTCCGAGGTCCACGCCTACGCGCAGGCCCGCCTCCCGCAGGCGCGAGGCCGCCTTCTCCGCAACGGCTTTTTGCGCGTCGGTGATGGCGAGGACTCGCACCTGCTCGGGCGCAAGCCACAGGGGGAAGTCGCCCCCGTAGTGCTCCACGAGGATGCCGATCAGCCGCTCGAGGCTGCCGGCGATGACGCGGTGGATCATGACCGGACGCTTTCGGGCGCTCTCCGCGTCGATGTAGCTCATGTCGAAGTTCTCCGGCATGGCGAAGTCGACCTGGATGGTGCTGAGCTGCCACGTCCGCCCCAGGGCGTCGGCGAGGTGGAAGTCGATCTTCGGGCCGTAGAAGGCGCCCTCGCCCGGGTTGAGGATGAAGGCGATATCGAGCTCTTCGAGGGCCTGCTTAAGCGCCTCCTCGGCCGCGCTCCACTGGACGTCCGAGCCGATGTGTTTCGCCGGCTGGGTGGAGAGCTCGATGTGGTCGAAGTCGAGCCCGAGGAGCGTGTTCATCTCGAAGACGAGGCGGATGCATCCCTTGATCTCGTCCTTGAGCTGTTCCGGAGTGCAAAAGATGTGCGCGTCGTCCTGGGTGAAGCCGCGCACGCGCACGAGGCCGTGGATCTCGCCCCCGCCCTCGTAGCGGTGGACGTGGCCGAACTCCGCCCAGCGGAGAGGCAGGTCGTTGTGCGAATGGAGCCCGGCCTTGTAGAGCACGATCCCGCCGGGGCAGTTCATGGGCTTGATCCCGAACTCCCGGCCGTCCTTTTCCGCGAGGTACATCTTGTCCTGGTAGTTGGCCCAGTGGCCCGAGGAGACCCAGAGGTCCTTCACGAGGAGGGTGGGCGTGCGGATCTCCTCGTAGCCGTTCCGGAGGCAGAGCTCGCGCGTGTAGTCCACGAGCGCGTTGTAGAGGACCGTGCCCCGCGGCCGCCAGAAGGCCATGCCCGGCGCCTCGGGGTGGAACTCGAAAAGCTCAAGCGTCCGGCCGAGCTTGCGGTGGTCGCGCTGCTTCGCCTGCTCGAGGCGCTCGAGGTGGAGATCGAGCTCCTCCCCGGTGGCGAAGGAGGTTCCGTAGAGGCGCGTGAGCTGTTTCGCCGAGGCGTCGCCGTGAAAATACGCGCCCGAAACGTTCAGGAGCTTGAAGGCCCCGATCCGGCCGGTGGAGGGGACATGCGGGCCCGCGCATAGGTCGGAGAAGCCCCCGCCCTGGGAGTAAAAGCTGATCGTGTCCCCTTTAGCGCGCGCGAGGTTGTCCTCCTTGTAGGGGTTGCCTTGCACCTCGCGGGCCGCCTCCTTGCGGGTCATCTCGCGCCGCGCGAAGGGGGCGTTCTCCTTCACGATCCGGCGCATGACCTCCTCGATCCTTGGGAGGTCGTCGACCGAAATGGCCTCGGGCGGGTCCACGTCGTAGTAAAAACCGTCCTCGATGGGCGGGCCGTATACAAGCTGCGTGCCGGGGAAGAGCTTGAGGATCGCCTCGGCCATGACGTGGCTCGCGGAGTGGCGCATGATCTCGAGGCCCGCGGGGTCGACGGGCGTGAGGATGCGCACCGAGGCGTCCCGCTCGATGAGGTGCGTAAGATCGCGCTCCGCGCCGTCCACGAGGGCCCCCACGGCGTCCCTGGCGAGGCGCCTGCCGATGCGTGCGGCCACTTCCGCGACCGCGACCGGTCGGTCGAACTCGAGGACGCTCTCGTCGGGCAGGGTGATACGGATCATGGGCCTTGTCCTTTTCTTGCGCCCTTCCCAAGGGCACAGAGACATCTTTCGACGCCTATGGCGGCGGGCGGTCGAAAGAAAAAGAAAACTTTCGGGTGGCGAGCTCGGCAGGAAGGGAGAGGAGAGCCGGGCGTGTTCCCCCGGGTCCGGCGTCCCAGCCGGTTCGCGCCCTTTGTCGCCCAGGGGGATTCCGGCCCCCGGGCCGTGCCGCCCCGCGAGGGAGGACGCTCCCAGCGCGGCGAAGGTCCGGTCGGATACACGGACCCGAACGAGTAACAGCAACCCCTCGCACAGAGGAAATGGCCGTGTCCTTTTCTATAAATGGTGGGCGATACTGGACTTGAACCAGTGACCCCCAGCTTGTCGAGCTGGTGCTCTAGCCAACTGAGCTAATCGCCCCGGTCTCCACAAGGGCCGGAACCCGGCGCACCGGGCGATTGTAGCGCCCCGTTTAATAAAAGCAAGGGTCCTTCGCCTTCTTTTACCCCTTTTTCGGAAAAAGTTGGTGGGCAAGAAAAGACTTTTTAGAAACAGAGCTTGGGTCTTTCATTGCGTTTTTTGTTCCACCTTACTCAAGGCGTTCACGCGCAGGTGCTCCTCGAGCTCGTAGGTGACCGAGACCTTCTCGCCCGTGGAGACCGAGGCTATAAGCTCGACCTCTTGGGGATCGGGGACCCACTTGTCCTCCACCTTGATCCAGCGGATGCTTTAGTTTTCCCTGTTTCTTCTATCGTGCAGCCCGGAAATCCCGCTGTCAAATAAAAACGGCCGCCCAAGACCGGCCGTTTTCATTATAACTCGAAGGGAGGAAAGGCATTTGTCCCTCACGCCCTGACCACGCGCGCGCGGGAGCGCTTCACGCCGAAGGCCTTCATGGCGTTCCGCGTGTCGACGATGAGCCGCGCGTGTTTGCCCAAGAGCGCATAGTCAAAGGCCTTGTGCGCCGTGGCGATCAGGACCGCGTCGTAGCGCGCCACGCTTTTTGGCGTGAGCGCGACCGAGTTCTTGCGGATGTCGTACTCCCGCGTGGGGAGGAGCCGCTTCTTGTGCGGGTCGGAGTAGTCGACCTTCGCGCCCTTCTTCTCCAAGAGCTGGATGAGCTTCAAGCTCGGGCTCTCGCGGATGTCGTCCACGTTGGCCTTGTAGGACGCGCCGAGCACGAGGATCCGCGCCCCCTTCACGGCCTTGCGATCCTCGCTTAGGGCCTCTACCAGGCGGTCCACGACGTAGGCCGGCATGGCGGTGTTGATCTCGCCCGCGAGCTCGATGAACCGCGTGGGGAGCTCGTACTCCCGCGCCTTCCAGGTGAGGTAAAACGGGTCGATCGGGATGCAGTGCCCCCCGAGGCCCGGGCCGGGGTAGAAGGGCATGTAGCCGAAGGGCTTGGTCCTGGCCGCCTCGATCACCTCCCAGATGTCGATGCCCATGCGCTCGAAGAGGACTTTGAGCTCGTTCACGAGCGCGATGTTGATGCTGCGGAAGATGTTTTCCAAAAGCTTCGTGGCCTCGGCCGCCTCGCATGAGGAGACGGGCACGGTTCGCACCACGACCGCGCTGTAGAGCGCCGAGGCAAGCCTTCGGCAGGCAGGGGTGAGCCCCCCCACGACCTTGGGGATCGCGGTCGTGCCGAAGTCGGGGTTGCCGGGGTCCTCGCGCTCGGGCGAGAAGGCGAGGAAGAAGTCGCGCCCGGGCTTCAAGCCCCGGGAGGCGAGCCGCGGCAGCACGACCTCCCGGCTCGTGCCGGGGTAGGTGGTGCTCTCGAGCGAGACGAGCTGCCCCGCCCGGAGGTGGCGGGCCACCGTCTCCGAGGTCTCCTCGATAAAGCGCATGTCGGGCTCGCGGTGGTGCGTGAGGGGCGTGGGCACGCAAATGAGGATCGCGTCCGCTTTCTTAAGCTCGGCGAAGTCGGTCGTGGCGCGGCAGTTCCGGCGACGTCCGAACTCTCGGATCGCGGCGCGGGGGATGTGCTCGATGTAGCTCTTTCCCGCGTTGATGGCCTTGACCTTGGCAGGATCGACGTCGAAGCCGATCACGGGAAAACCGGCCTTCCCAAAGGCGAGCGCGAGCGGCAGTCCCACGTAGCCGAGGCCGATGATGCCGACCGTGGCGCTGCGCGCCTCGATCGACGCCATGAGCCGGGAGGTAAAATCTTTCGGCGTTTGCTTCTTAGGCATACGGGCTCCTCTAAGGTTTCCCATTCGCGGTTCTTGTCCGGTTCCGTTTTTCCTTAGGCGGCGGCGGAGGGTCCGCGGGCCCCCGGTTTATGCGGCGGGATGGAGGCCGTCCCGATCGAGGCGAAAGCGCCGACTGCAGGCCTTGCAGCCGAAGTCGCCGTCGCCCTTGAGGGGGGCCCCGCACGGGCATATCCATCCGTGCTGGCGCGCGGGATTTCCGTAGACGAGCGCGTAGGGAGGCACGTCCCGGGTCACCACGGCGCCAGCGCCCACAAAGGCGTACTCGCCGATCGTGTGGCCGCAGACGACGGTGGCGTTCGCGCCGATGCTGGCCCCGCGCCTGACAAGCGTGGGCCGATATTCGTCGTGGCGGGAGACAAAGCTCCGGGGATTTACAACGTTCGTGAAGACTGCGCCCGGCCCGCAGAAGACCTCGTCCTCCAGCGTCACGCCGTCATAAATCGAGACGGTGTTCTGAATCCGGACGCCGTTCCCGATCACGGCCCTGGAGGCGACGTTCACGTTCTGCCCGAGCGTGCACCTCTCGCCGATCCGCGCGCCGCTCATCACGTGCGAGAAGTGCCAGACCTTGGTGCCCGCGCCGATGGAAACGGGCGCATCCACAACGCTTGTGGGATGCACAAAGTAGGGCATCTCGTCCGGCATGGTCTCCTCCGTCGGCCTGTCCGCCTCACAACCGGCCTTTCCATTGCCCGACTTTTGATCGCGGCCATCACGTCCGCCCGGGGCTTCAATGCCCGCGTGCCTTGCGCGCTTGCCGGGCCGGGCGCCTCTCTCGGCCGTAAGGGACGATCCGCCTCCTCGGCAGGGCATTGCCCGCATTATAGGGAAGGACCCGGAAGCGTCAAGACCGGCCCGGCGGCGGAGAGGGCTTGGCGGGTGCGCGTCAGAGCTCCACGAATTCCACCGCCTCGCCCCGGGCGCCCACGTTCTCGCCCAGGATCACCACC
>JAZDLH010000096.1:0-28700 GCA_043802275.1 Planctomycetota bacterium | reverse complement strand
ACTTCACGCAGGTCTTTATGAAGCCGATGCCCGAGTAGTTTTCCCCCTTGAGGCCCGGCGGAAGAGGGATTTTGTCATGGCCTACCTCTGCCTCTTTGTTCTGCTACTCATGTCCGCGGTCTCGTATCGCTGCGGACGGCGGGCGGCGAAGCGGGGCGGATGGACCGGGCGCCTCGTGAATGCCGTCGCGATGATCGGCGTCCTCGTCTTCGCGCTCAATCGAGGCTACCCCGAATACGAGTATCGTCTCCTGGTCTGGGACGGCTACATCTATTTCCGCGGGGCACTCTTCCTGCCCTTCGCCGCGCTCTTTGTCGGTAGTTTTCGACGCTACATGATGCCCCGTTCGGAACAGGCCATGATCGGGTTCCTCATCTTTCTCTCCGCGGTCGCGGCCTATGACTTCCGTTGGGGGATCGGCCGGGCGGACTTCTCCCGGTTGACGGGCTCCCTCGACGAGTGGGGAATCTGCCGCAACAGCACGCCCGATACCGTAGGTGCTGCGGCGGGCGTCACGCTCCTTTTGTCTTACGGCGTCCGCGTGACCGAGGGCTGGATGGCCGAGGCCTCGCTCACGCGCCCTTTCACCGGCGCGGACGCGGTGGGGCTCTGCCGCGCCTTGCGCCTGGCCCTGGGCAAGAGCGAAGCGCGCGTCGCTGTCGAGCGCTTGTCCTGGCAGGCCCTGTTGGAGCGGCCCGGTCCCTCCCTTCTCATCTTCCGGCACCGGTTGCCGCACGAGCCGGTCACGAGCGGGGAAAGCGTGGCGGTCTCCTTTGGCGGAGACGCCGCGGGGCTCCTCATCGGGAGTCCGGAAAACGGTCTTTGGCCCGTTGACCGGGAGACAATCGAGCGGCGCTGGACCGGCATCGCGGTGGTGATCGATCCTCCCCCGTATTTCAAGCCGGACAAGGATCGGCTCTTCTGGGCCTGAAACGGACCGGCGCGCGCATCCCGTGGAGGAAATCCGTCATGTCGCGGCTCATGAAGAGGCGTTCCCGCAAAAAAGGACTCCCCCCCGGGACTTCGGTCCCGTCGGGCGAAAAACCGGGAAAGAAGACGCGCATCACCGTCCTGGATTACGACGAGGCCTCCTTCCAGGAAAAAGAGATCGGCTCGGCCGAGGAGGCCTTTCCCTTTCGCGATCGGCCGACCGTCACATGGATCAATATGGACGGCATTCACGACAGGAAGCTGGTGGAGGCGATCGGGACCCACTTCGGCCTGCATCCGCTGATCATCGAGGACATCGTGAACACCGCCCAACGGCCGAAGATGGAGGCCTTCGACGATTACCTTTATTTCGTCTTGAAGATGCTGACCTACGACGTCCCTACGCACGAGATCCAATCCGAGCAGATCAGCCTCGTCCTGGGGAAAAACTTCGTGCTCTCCTTCCAGGAAGACGTGGGCGACGTCTTCGACCCGGTGCGCGCCCGCATCCGGAACGCCAAGGGGCGGGTCCGGAAGGCCGGGGCGGATTACCTCTTTTATGCGCTGATGGATGCGATCGTCGACGGTTATTTCGACGTGCTGGAGAGGATCGAGGAGCGGATGGACGAGCTGGACGAAGAGGTTTTGGAGAAACCCTCCCCGCAGACGCCGCACACGATCCACCATCTGCGCCGGGAGATGATCCTCCTTGGCAAGGCCACATGGCCCCTTCGGGAGACCTTCGCCGCTCTGCAGCGCGCCGAAACGTCTCTCGTGTCCAATGCGCTGAAGCCCTATCTCTCCGACGTGTACAACCATACCGTCCAGGTCATCGACACGGCCGAGGCGCTCCGCGACATGGTGGCGGGGCTGCGCGACACGTATCTCTCGGGCATCAGCAACCGCACGAACGAGATCATGAAGGTACTGACCGTCATCGCGACGATCTTCATCCCCCTCACCTTCATCGCAGGAGTGTACGGCATGAACTTCAAATACATGCCGGAGCTCCAGTGGCCGCACGGCTACTTCCTAGCGTTGATGGCCATGTCGGCCGTGGCGCTGGGGATGCTTGCGTATTTTCGAAGAAAGAGATGGCTATAGCCGGAGCCCTGTGCACGGCCTGTTTCGGACGAAGGGAATGGCGCATGAAGACCCTGACGCGCGAACTCTGGATGAACGTGCCCGTCCGGCGGCAGATCGTCTCCATCCACCGGCAGGTGGAATCGCTCGTCGCGGAGAGCGGCGTGCGGGAAGGCCTGTGCCTCGTGAACGCCATGCACATCACCGCCTCGGTCTTCATCAACGACAACGAGCCGGGCCTCCACCAGGACTACGAGGTATTCCTCGAGCGGATCGCCCCGCACGAGCCGGTGGAGCAATACCGGCACAACGGCTTCGAGGACAACGCCGACGCCCACATCAAGCGCCAGCTCATGGGTCGGGAGGTGGTCGTGGCCATCACCGGGGGAAGGCTCCACCTCGGCCCCTGGGAGCACATCTTCTACTACGAGTTCGACGGCCGCCGCAAGAAGCGCGTCCTCGTAAAAATCCTGGGGGAATGACGCGGCTGGATTGCCTGTCCGACTTCGCCCCGAGATTACCAACGTTAAAAAAAGCGGGCTTATACGGAGAGGTTTGCTGCACCGCGGAGAGAGGTTGGACCTGAGTTTTCCCGGTCTTCCTTCTCATGGGTCCCTCTCGTTGCGGCGAGACCGATTGCGGCAATCCCCCAAAAGAGCGCTTCGCTCACATCCATGAGGGGCGTGTTCAAGCAGCCGTCGATGGCGAGAAAGAGGAAGAGAATCAAGGTGAGCCGGGCAGGGATGTTTTCCCGGGATCGTCTCGTGGGGATCATGTCTCCAAGAGGGCGAGTGTCCTTCCGCCTCGTTTGGCCGAGAATCCACCAGAGCGCAGAAGCCCACCACACATGAAACGCCACGAACCCGACGACTCCCCGCTCGGCCAGGAGCTCCAGCCAGAGATTATGCGCATGCGCCGCATTTTCAATCGGCGATCCCCCGGCGAGGGGGGACGATTGGGATGGCGCCGCGGTATGTTTCGCCTGCAAGAGGCGCCACGACCGCGAAAAGGCCCTGGGCCCATAACCCACCCCGAACATCCAATGCTCCCGGAAGATCTCGACAGCCCCCCTCCAAACCTGCTGACGGGCCCGGATGCTGCTCATGTCCAGGGTCGCCGGGACCGACAGCAATAACGCGAGCGCCAGGAGCACCCCCGCCACGAGGCTTCGCTTGAAATAGCGATGGGTTTCTCCCCGCGCAAGAATCAAGGCAGCGGCTCCGGTCAGGACGGTGAGCCCCAGGTGGAGCCGCGCGCCGGCCAGGGCCTGGTTGGGGAGGATAAGGATCAGGGCCGCCCAAGAGACCCCGGCCCTTGGCCAACCCGGCTGCGAGAGGCACCGCCACGCCAGGAGCCCGAGCGCGATGCAGAGGACGGAGAGCGCATAAAAGCTCGCGGGAAGGGCGGGGAGGCTCCCCCTCGGCAGCCAACCGCTCTCCGGCAGTGGCGCGGGTATTTCTTTCCGGAGAAGGAGAAGGGGCACGAGGACCGCAAGGGCATAGCCTGTGCGCCTGGCCCAGGCCGCGAGGCTGCCGTTCCGCAAAGAGGGGGTGAGAACGAGCATCCACAAGGCGAATGAGAAAAGGTACAGGAGGCTCGCAAAGCGATGGGCCGTGCCGCAGGTTCCGGTCAGGCGGGCATGGCCCGCAAAAATGAGCGGCAAGAGGCCCTTGAGCCAGCATTCCGCAAGCGCCCAGACCGCGATCACCGCCGCGAAAAGCGCGAGGAAGGCGAGGAGGCCGGCTACGTCTTCGCGTTTCCGCAGAAGGAGAAGGCAAAGGCCCGCGCCCGTGACCGCGCGGAGGGTGGCCCAATAGTCGTGCAGGGAGCCAAGGAACCCGTCGAGGTCGGGATATTGGGCCAGGGGGGGGTAGAGGACGCTGAAGGTGGCGCTCGCCAAGAACACGGCCGCGCCAAGGCGGAGGAGGCCGTCCGGCAGGAAGGACCCCTTCCCACGGACGGCATGGGCGATTAATAAAACCACACCCACGGCGGCCGCGAGATCGATCAGTACGTACCGGCGGGGAAGGGGGGGAAGGAGGAGGAGGATAAGAAGAGCGGTCCATCCAAGGACCGGCTTCCACCGGGAATGTTTCGGCGAGGCCGCTGCCGGCAGGGGTCCTGGAACGACGGCGTTCCAGGAAAGGGGCTCATCGGGATCTCTGTCATGGGGAAGGGAGGCAGGCATCGTTAGGAGTCCCGGCGCGCATCCGCGGGCTGGGGTGCGGCTGTATCGAGGTGCTCCGCCCCGCCCGGGTTTGGAAGAGCAAAAGAACCGGAGGAGGGGACTTCCCCGTTCGGTTGATAATCCGCGACGAATCGGGACAAGAAGCTCCGCACCGCCTCGGGGGAGTTCTTCGCCAGGGCCTCCTCCATGGCGGAGAGCATCTCCTCGATGTCGAGGGTTTCCTCCGGCCCGGAGGAGAGAAAGATGCGCGGATGGGAGGAAGGGCGCCGCCGTTCGTTCGGCATGAAGAGCTCCTCGTACATCTTCTCGCCCGGCCGCAAGCCCGTATACACGATGGGAATGTCCTCGTCGGGTATGAGCCCGGCGAGGGAGATCATCTGCCGGGCCAGGCGGTCCACGCTTAAGGGTTCGCCCATGTCCAGCACGGAGAGCTCGCCCTCGTTCTGAAGCGCGGCGATAAGCACAAGGCCGACCGCTTCGGGGATGGTCATGAAGAAGCGCGTGACCTTGGGATGCGTGATCGTGACGGGCCCGCCCCGGGCGATCTGGCGCTGGAGAATCGGGACGAGGCTCCCGTTCGACCCGAGGACGTTCCCGAAGCGCACGGCCATGAAGCGCGTGCGGCTCGCGCGCGCGATCGAGCGGACCACGCCCTCGGAAAGATACTTGCTCGCGCCCATGACGCTCGTTGGTCGCACCGCCTTGTCGGTGGAGATGAGGACGAAGCGCTCCGCCCGGAACCGGTCCGCCGCGCGGGCCACGTTCAAGGTCCCGAGGACGTTGTTCTTCAAGGCCTCGGCCGGACACGCCTCGATCAGGGGCACGTGCTTGTGCGCGGCCGCGTGGAAGACGATCGCGGGGCGGTAGCGGTCGAAGAGGTCCGCGACCTGGTTCGCGTCGCGTACGCTCGCGATCTCGAGGCAGAGGTCCGCGGCCGGAGCGGCCTCGCGAAGATCGAGCTGGAGGAAGTAGCTGTCGTTCTCGTTGATGTCGAGGGCCACGAGGCGCTTGACGCCGTGCCGGATCACCTGCCGGCAGATCTCGGAGCCGATGGAACCGGCGGCGCCCGTCACGAGCACGGTCCGGCCCAGCAGGAATTCCGCCATCCGGGTCTGGTCGAAGACCACGGGGCTACGCTCCAGGAGATCCTCGAGCTGCAGGTCCTTCAAGGTCAGCGGGGCCGCCCCGCCCTTGGACACGATGTCCGCGTAGCCGGGCACGATCTTGAAGCGAATGTGGTGGTTGCCGCACACGTCCACGAGCTCCCGCATGTGCGCGGGGGAAAGGTTGGGGATGGCCACGAGGATCTTGTTGATCCGGTGCCGCTCGATGAGCTGCCCGAGGTTGGAGGCCGGGCCCAGCACCCGGTAGCCGTGGATGGAGGTGCTCCATTTCGCGGGATCGTCATCCACGAAGCCGATGATGCGGTAGGGATAGACCCGCGTGCGCAGGAGGTCCCGTAGGATGAGCTCGCCCGTGTGGCCCGCGCCGTAGATGAGGGTCCGCAAGAGCACCTCGCCGTTGACGCTGAGGCGCGTGGCGCGGCGGGTGTATTGCTGGTAGGCGTAGCGCGGAAAGAATCGAAGGAAGGCCATAACCAGGAGGCTCATGAGGAATTCCAGCGCGTAGACCGACCGGGGCGGTGCCAGGGTGACGATGCCCCCCCATCGCGTGAGAAAGACGAAGAGGATGCTGCCGATCAAGGCCGCCTTGGCCAGGCTCACGGCCTCGGAAAGACTCGCCAGCAAAAAGCTCCAGGTATATTGCCGGACGAGGATGCCGCATAGAAACCGAATCGTCAACAGCCACGGCAGCGTATTCCAAAAAGTGCCGGAATACTGGGCAAAGCCGATCTTGCTCACGTCGAGGCGCAGCCAGTAAGCGAAAAAATAGGCCAAAGAGATCGCGCCCATATCGGCCAGAAAGAGCAAAATCTGGCGTGCCCTAAGCTGGAGGGCCCACTCCCCTGGCATGGCGCAATCCTTCCCTAATGATCCCGATGCGAACAAGCCGCCCAAAGGTCGAACAACAAAACCTCGAAAACACTCCAACTGATAGAAAGTGTATGGTTGGCGAAACATGAGTCAAGGAGATAGTGAGCCGCCACACAGGAACGGGCGAGCGGGCGCGCGGCGCTCATTCAGGCTTCGCCGCGTCCCCCTCTCGTCCCGCGTGGAACGCGATGGCGGCGAAGCCAAGACCGACCAGGGCAAGGACGGCCAGGGAAAACGCCAGGACAGGCAGGCGCCGGCCAAGATAGGCCGCCGGAAAAAGGAAGAAGAGGTTAACCCCGGTGATGGCGAGCGTCGTTCCAAGATGGCCGATTCGATCCGACAGGTGCTGGTAGGCATGGCTTCGATGGGCGATGATCCGATAGCCGCTTCGCGCGATCCTTCGAAAGAGGGTGACGGTCGCATCGGCGATAAAAACGGACAAAAGGATGACCCAAAGCCAGAGATTGTGCGATCCCAGGGGCAATCCTGTGCCGGGCCGCGCGCTTGCGATCATGAGAATCCCGAACGCATAGCCGAGAAAGCCGCTCCCCACGTCCCCCATAAACACCTTGGCGGGCGGCATGTTCCAACAGAGGAATCCGGCCGATGCCGCGCTTAGGGACCAGGCAACCAATGCAAGGCCTTCCTGCCCCTGCCAGAAGAGGAATACCCCGCCCACAATGCTTGCAAAGACCGCTTCCGCGCCGGCAATGCCGTCAATTCCGTCCATGAAATTGTAAAGGTTGATGAGCCAGACCATTCCCAGAAGGGCCAGAAGATTGCCCACCCACCCCAGAGACAGCACGGCAAAGCCCAGGTCCAGGGGCGGGAACCCCCCCAGGCAATACAAACCCCAGGCGGCCGCGAGCGTATGGACGAGAATCCGCCAGCGGGGTGCGAGCGGGGCATGATCGTCCCAGAATCCGATGCCGCCCACGAGGCCCGAGCCGATCACAAGCGCGGAGAAGAGGTCCGAGCCGATCTCGCCCCATCCGACGAGGAACGAAACTGCAAAACAGAAGATGAGAAGAATCGAGAACCCTCCGCCGCGGGGGGTGGGGGTGGTATGGGAGCTCCGCTCGTTCGGAAGGTCAAACAGCCTTTTTCGAATGGCATAATGCCTTGTAAGACCGGTCAATACAAACGCGGTAAAAAATAAGGCGGCCAAAAGCAGGAAGAGAAATGCTAAAGACATATTATTCCTTTTCTTTCGTCGCATCTTCCAGGAACCAGTCGCACATACGCTGAATTTCTTGGTTCATGGAACAGGGAGGATTCCACGACAGGAGCCTACGCGCCTTGCTGGAATCCACAACCAAGGAGTTGCAAAGACGTTGTGCCAGGTCTCTCTTGCCCACGAGGGTGGCAAGCGCGTGTAACACTTTTACCGGAAAGGGGATAAGGCGGCTTTTCACGTGAAGCCCCTTTCCGATCTTTTCAAAAAGCTCCGCAGTGGACAGGTCCTCGCGGTCGCTTATCAAAAAAGTCTCTCCCGGCGCCTTGGGATGATCAAGGCAGAGCGCAAGAAAATCCAGCAGATTCGTCAGCCCCACGAGGCTGCGCCGGTTCTGGATGCTTCCGAGCGGAAGCGGGACGCCTCTTTTCACCCACCGGAGCACGCTCAACAGGTTGCCCTTGACTCGGGGCCCATACACGAGCGGCGGCCGGACAATGACAACGGGCAGGCCTTGTTCCTTCTCGATGCGCCGCAAGACTTGTTCCGCTTCCCACTTGGAGCGAGCGTACGGATCCTCCGGAGCGGGTGGGTCGCTCTCCATAAACGGCCTGGAGACGTTTCCCTCTCCGTGGACCTTGGCCGTGCTCAGGAAGAGGAATCGTTTGACGCCGCTTCTTGCGGCTTCTTGGGCCAGGCGGCGCGTGGCCTCAACGTTCACCACCCGGTAGGCCGAAGGAGGATCCGGCGCGGAGTCGCGCATTTGGTGCACGCGCGCGGCCAGGTGCGCCACGGCATCCACGCCTTTCAGAGGCCTCGACCAGTCGGTCTCTGGCCCGATCTCCCCAATGGAGATTACCTCCTTATCCGGCGTGACATCAAGAAGTTCCTCCATAAAGCGATCCGGATAACGCACCGCCGCCCGGATAGACCAGCCAACGGATGCGAGGTGTCGGCATAACGGAAGGCCGAGAAATCCTCTTGCGCCTGTGACCAGCACTCTTTTCATGGCTTCACCGTCTCTCCCATGCGTTTTCCCTGGTCACGGGAGGCGATCTCAAGCACGGAAAGCATGTCACGGGCCTGCTTTTCGCGCGTATATTTCGGGGCGGCCGCAAGGCTTGCTTGAGAAAGGCGGCGATGGAGCCCAGCGTCCTCCTTCAAGCGCAACACGGCCTGGGCCAAAGCGTTGGGGTCTTCCGGAGGGAGGCAAAGCCCTGCCTCTTCCCCTTCCACGATTTGGGACGCCTCGCCTTGGGGAGCGGCCAAAAGAATCGGCTTTCCCATGCCCATGGCCTCGAAAATCTTGCTGGGGATGACCGATGCGAAGACCGGAGAGTCCTTCAAGTGCACAAGGGCCGCGTCACAAAGCGACCAGTACTCAGGCATGTTTTCCTTGGGCTGGGGCGGGATGAAGATCACATTCCCGAGACGGCGCGCCTGGGACTCAGCCACGAGTCCGTCGCGCGCGGCGCCGGGGCCCACGAAGAGGAATCGTATGTCCTCATGGTTCTTCAGGAGTTCCGCCGCATCCAACACTTTTTCCAGGGCATGGGCCATGCCGAGCGTTCCCAGGTAGCCCACGGTAAAGCGATCGTCAATGCCCCATTCGCGCGCCAGGGACGCGTTACGCGGCCGGGGGCTGTAACGTGGGAGGTCCACCCCGTTCCGGACCACCTTGATCTTTTCCGGCGGAATGCCGCGTTGGACGAGATTTTTTTGAAACGCGTCCGTAAGGGCCACGATCGCGGCCGATCGGCGGTAGAGAAAGAGCTCGAGCCTCTCCATGCAGCGGAGCAGGGTGTTCTCCTGCATGGCGCCCACCGCCGAGATGGAGGCGGGCCAGAGGTCCCCCAGCTCAAAGACAAAGGGCCGGTTCTTGAAAATACTCGCGAGCCAGCCGGCCACCGCGGCGAAGAACTGCGGACTCGTGGCGGCCACCACGTCGGGCTTCCCCTCCCCAAGCGCGCCGGCAAGGCCCATGAAGAGAAACGAGGAGAAATCGAGCGTCCGGCGGACCGTGCCCTTGTTCGGACTCATGTAGGTCTTGACGCGCACCACGCGGATGCCGTCCAGCGTCTCGACCTGGCGCCAGCGGTTCTCGTATCCCGGGAATACGCGGCCCATCGGAAAGTTGGGCGCGGTCGTCACCACCGTCACTTCGTGCCCCCATCGGACCCAGTACCAGGCGCGCTCGTACACGCGCGTGGCGGACGCGTTCATCTCGGGATAAAAATTCTCGGTGAGGAACAAGATCCGCATGACCTATGAACCTTCCCGTCTTCTTTTGCATCTTATGGAAATCGCCGGACCGTGACACCATTATATAGAAGAAGCCCAGCGGATGACATTCATTAGACGAAGCGGCAGCGGGCCTTCGTAGCGGCCGACAATCTTCCAGTTCGGAACGGAAAGCCCGAATCCGGGGTGGTAGGTGGCCTGGCAGGCCGTGACCTGGAGCGAGGGGTCCATCTCGATCACGGCCAGCCGGCCCCGGGCCGGGTGATGGATCCCGAAGCGATGCTCGCCCTCGGAAGAGAGGGAAATGCTCGGATGGAGATGGAAAGGGAGCTCGACCGTGTGCCTTTCCCGGCCGGCCACCTCGTCGGTGATGACGAGGGCCTCGTCGGTCATCTCCCAGGTCCTTCGATGCAGGCCCACGGTCCTTAGGCGGGCATAGCCGTCATGCGCGGCGCGGGCCACGAAGGCGTCGTCCGCCGCCGCGTCGGCCTCCACGATTCTTGCGCGGTGGGCCACGCGAAAGCTCCTCCAGACTTCGGAGGAATCGAGCCCGTCGATCGCGACGGTGTTGTGCGCGAGGGTCCCGCGCTGGCGGAGGCGCTCCGGCCCCTCCTCGTAACTCGACGTGCCGCTGTCCACGACCGCCCGCACGCCCTGGAGGGAGAGCTCGAAGGTGAGCGTGTCGGCATGGCCGTGGGCGGGCAGGTAATCCGGCCCGAGCGGGGCGAGGTCGAGGAGCGCGACCGCGCCGCCCCTTTCCAAGCGGACATAGCCGGTATTTTTAAGAAACACCCAGGAAGGAAGCGGGGTCCTCTCGTGAAACCCGAGCCTCCCCGCATAGGCCGCAAGCTCGGAAGGAGACAGGGCGATCTCGAAAGCCGCGTCGTTCAAGAGGCCGATTTCGCCGTCCGGGTGGGACAGGACCCGGAGCCAGGCAAGCATCCGTTCGACCTCTTTCCTCCAGGCAAAGCGGGCTGCCGCGCCGTAGGCCGTGAAAAGGTTAAAGACGTCCAGGAGGTCCTCGCAAACCAGGGCGTGGTACATGGGGCTCCGCTCCACGTGGCCTCCGTCCGGGAGAACCTGCTCAAGCGTCTCTTCGGCGAGGATGCCGAGCCCTTTCTTAAGCCAGGCTTCCGCCTCCGGCCCCTGGAAAAAAAGGCCGGCAAAGACCAGGGCCTTGGCATTGGCCAAAAGATGATTCCCCAAGAGATGCGTCTCGATCCGGGGAAGGAGATGGCGCGCCTGCACTGCGAGGCTGTGCTGGGCCCTTTCGCTGAGGCGCGCGCCGGAAAGTGTCCACTTGATCCAGTTCGCGATCCGGAGGGAGAGGGGATAGGGCTCCCATCCGACGCCTTGGCCGGGCGGATTTTCCTCCACCCAGCGCTCCAGCAGGCGCTCGTGCCATGCCCGGCGGGATTCCGCGTCACGCGCGTTCCAGTCGTCGAAAGAGTGGAGATGATAGAGCCACAATCGGCTTACGGAGGGAGGATTCCAATCCTCGGAAGAGGCGATCTCGTGTTCTTCGTTAAGAAACCGGAAGCAAGACGGTCCCGTTAGGCGGGGCGTCCTTGCGCCGGGCGCTTGCCACGCCCCCTCCCGAACGGGGCGCAATCCCGGCGCGGGGCTTACGTCCGGGCGGGGGCCGGGCCATACGCGGGCCAGTCGCCCGAGCACCTGGCGCGCGCGGAGATGCCGTACCGTATGAACATATCGCGCCCAGTTCAAGGGAAGGTCGCCTTTTTAAAATGCCAACGGCAGGATACGCAAAGTCGAATCGGAAAGGGGCCGGCCCACGCGCATCTCGGGCCGCGGGCCTGTCGCGCCTCAAAGGACGCCTTGCGCCTGGAGGCTAAGCCGCGTCGTTTCCAGGATATCTTCCCACGCGATGGGACTGCAGGCTCCCTGGCGGACGGCTTCAATAAAGGCGGCGGCGCAGACGGCGTGCCCCTTGTCCTGCCGCCAGAGGCCTAGGCGGTGAAAGCGCGGCCAGCCATAGCCCCGCAGGGAGCGGAAATTGTCCAATACGAGCGCCCGGCCGGCCGCAAAGGCTTCGATCCGCTCCTTGGGAAAGGACTTGTGCCCGTTGGCGAGATAATGGACCGTGCCGATCGAACCGTCCGCAAAGGTCATCGTCAGGGTCGCGCTCTCCCTGGAGTGGGAGGAACTTGCGCGATTCATGATGGGCGAGGTCTGGATTTGGAGCACGGGCCAGCCTACAAGGAAGCGCAAAAGATCGATGAAGTGACACGCTTCCCCCACGATCCGGCCGCCGCCCACTTCGGGGTCGTTCGTCCAATGGCCCGGCGGAAGCGCGCCGGCGTTCACCGTCGCGACCAACGCCTTGGGCTCTCCCACCCCGTCGAGCAGGGATTTCATCCGGACGACATGCGGAGCGAAACGACGGTTGAAGCCCACCATGAGGATCGGCGCGGCGGTCTCCCGGCCGAGGCGTTCCACGGCCGCTTCGACGAGGGACAGCCCCCGGGCGTCAACGGCCAGGGGCTTTTCCACGAAGACGTGCTTGCCGGCAAGAAGCGCGCGTTCCGCGAGGTCGGCATGGGAATCGTGTCGCGTGGCGATGACCACGGCCCGAATCGCGGGATCATGAAAGACCGACTCGACCTCGCTCGTGGCCGATTCAAACCCGAACCGCCTGGCGGCGTGCGTGCTGGAGACCCCTCCGCGCGAGGCGACCGTCTTCAGAACCGCGCTGGCCCGCCGAAAGGCCGGAATGAGCGCGCGGCAGGCATGGTTCCCCGCGCCGATGAAAGCGCAGACGACCGGTTCGGAAGAAGGGCGCTCTCCCCGCGTGGCGCGCGGGGCCGGGTAGGAAACGGTAGTGGCACGCAGGGGTTCGTCGCCGGGCTTGGCCGGGTATTGCAGAAGAATGCCGAGGACCCCGGCCTTTTCGTCGAGGAGAAGCGCATAGGCGTCCGGCGCCTTCTCGAAGGGAAAGCGGTGGGACACAAGCGGGGAAACGGAGAGCCGCTTTTCTTTCATCAACTCGAGCGCGGCCTGGATGTTCCGCTGCGCGGTCCAGCGAACGTGTCCGAAGGGATAGTCCCGGCCGAGCTCCTCGTAGGAGGCGTCGTGGCGGCCCGGTCCATAGGAAGAGGAGACCTGGAAGGAGAGCTCCTTCTCGTAAAAATCCGCGCGTTGAAGCTCAAGCCCCGTAACGCCTACGAGCACGATCCGGCCGCGCCGGCGGCACATCTCCGCAGCTTCGTGCACCGGTTCGCTCGAGCGGGTCGAGGCGGCGAGGATAACCCCGTCCACGCCTCGGCCCTCGGAGAAGGCCAGGGCCGTTCGGACCGAGTCCTCCCCTTGCGAAAGGTTAACGACCTTTGCGCCGAAGGATTGCGCGAGCTTCAACCGTTCGAGGTTATAATCGATCCCGAGGACCTGGCAGCCCTGCGCCCGCAGGAGCTCGACCGTTAGGAGCCCAACGAGCCCGAGCCCCGTGACGACGAACCGCTCCCCCAGGGTGGGGCCTGCCAAGCGAATTCCCTGGAGCGCGATGGCGGCGAGGACGGCGAACGGCGCCTCCTCCATCGCTACCCCCGGGGGTATGCGCGCGGCAAGCGTTTGGGGGACAGAGACGACCTCGGCATGAGGGCCGTTCGACACGACCCGATCCCCCGGCGCGAATCCCCGGACGCCGGGCCCCAGTTCGAGCACCCTTCCGGCATTGGCGTATCCAAGCGCCAGGGGCCGGTCCAGACGGCTTTGAATGGCTTCGAGCGTGGGCCAGAGGCCGTCGGTCCGGATCTTCTCCCAGGTCTCCCGCGCCTTCCCGGGCTGCTGCAGGGCCTTGCCGAGGAAGCCCGCCCTTCCGAACTCCACGAGCATCCGCTCCGTGCCGGAAGAGATAAGGGAGGCCTCGGTTTGAATGAGAAGGTGCCCGGACTTGACCTTCGGGCAGGGCACGTCGGCCACCTCGATCGCCCCGGTCTTGAGGTCTTGCAGGATCTCTTTCATTCGTTTTCCTCGCGCCCCCCGGCAGGGCCGGCACCGAAAAGAACGGCGGCCTGCCGGAACGAAAACAATAGTACGAGTCCCGCGGCCTGTGTCAACAAACGAGGATACTGATCCGGCCAGCCCGTGGCCAGGGAGCCCGCCGCGTAGAGCGCGGCCAACGAGGCGATCATCGCAAAAAGAACGCGCGAAGAGCGGTCGCCCCGGTTCCGGAAAAGAAAAAATAGGAGCGAGAAAAGAAACGTCGGCCCGAGGGGAAAGGTATTCCGCCAGGCATCCACCGCCAAACGTTCCGAACCGAAGGGCAAAAGAAACGCGATCCAGGTCTTTAGGATATCAAACAAGGCTCCGGCCGACCCGAGCGGGGAGAGGTCCACCGTCTCCAGGCGCGTGGAAAGGCAATATCCCCCGGCCTTGAGATAGAGCCATGGGAGATACAAAAGAACGGCCGGCGCCGGCCAATAAAAGAAGACCCGAAGCCGCAGAATATTTGCGCGCTTTGCAAAGATGAAAAATACCGCCGTCATCAGGAAAAGGGCGAAAAGCCCTTCCGACTTGACCACGGCGAGCGTCCCGGCCAGGAGGCCGGTGAGCAGGGCGGCGGCCGTTTTGTCGGAACGGAGATGTCGGAGGAAAGCGATAGCGCTTATCGCAAGAAAGACGGCCATGTAAAGCTCCGCCGTGCCGTCGCGTCCGGCTGAGGCGAAGAGGGGAATCCCGAGCGCGAAGAAGGCCGCCAAAAGGCTTAGGGTCCGGCCCGACCATGCGCGCACCGTGGCGTACAACACGAGGAGAAAATCCGACACCGGCACCACCAGGCAGGATTGGGGAAGAAACTCGCTCCAGGCACCGCGGAGTCTACAAAGAACAATCTCATTCGCCATGAGGAAAAGGGGGTAGCCGCTCAGGTTCGTCTCCTGGAAATAGGCCCGGTCGACCCGGCCGTGGAAGAAGAGATACTTTGCATTGCCCACCCATTGCGCCCAGGCGTCCTGGCGCGTCACCGGCCACCACAGGCTCATCCCGAAGAGGAGGAGCACGCCGGCGAGGATGGCGGCCAGGAGAAGCCGATCCCGCCATCTCCACGACCGGCTTATCGAGCCTAGGGCGTTCCGCAGGCCCTTGCGGTCGAGAAGCGCGTTTCCTTGAGCGAGTGCGATCGCCCAAAAGAGCCCGAGGAAGATGAAAAAAACAGGCAGCGCAATCGGCCGATGCAGGGACAGCTGTAAGATCGAGAGGAAATAGACGAGGATCATGCCGAGGCAGCCGGCCAACCCATAGCGCTCGGGAAGAGTGAGCGAGCCCACCCCGGAGGACGAGGCACTTCCGCCCGCATGGGTTTTGACGGGAGCGTCCGCCCGGATAGGAAAGAGCAGGGCCAGCACGCCCGCGCCCAGGCCGTGGACGGGAAGGACATAGAGAAGGAGCGCGAATAGATTCATGGGACGCTCGTCCCCCGGTGCGTCAACCGGGCTTTTCGGCTTGCGACGATGCAGGAAGGAGGCGTCCCTTCGATCCGCTCCAGCACCTCCCCTTCGCCGGGAGGGGGATCCGTCCGGTAAAAGAGCCGGATCTTCGCCTGTCGCCGCGAGGGGGCTCTATGGGAAGGGATGAGCCAATAGAGGCTGTACCCCTCCTCCACGATCCCCCGGGCGAGGGGCGTGAGCGAATGATCGGCCTCGATCCAAAAGGGAATCCGCCCCGTCTCAACATAAGGCAAGGCCGCGTGGAGGAGCTCAAAATAATCCCTTTCGAGCCGGCCGGGCAGACGCTTCTTCAAAAAGAAAAAGGCGCGCTCCTCTTCGGACAGGGCATGGGCACGGCGAAGCTCCAGCCGCTGGAATTCCTTCCAGAGCATACGCGGAGTCCGGGCCAGCCAAAGAACGAGAAACGCATACGCAAGGATCCGCCAGGCATGGTTTGGGCGCTTGTCCATGGAACTACCCGTTTCCCATTCAGGCCGGCCGCAGAGGCGCAGGGGGTTCGGGAAGGGAGACATCGACGAATATCCGGCACCAAAGCTCGATAAGGAGCAGCGCGAAGATGGGATACGCCGCGTCGATCCGCCCGGCGCGATCGCGCTCGACCAGGCTTTTTACGCCCTTCGGATCAAAGAGACCCCGCCGCCTGAGCGACGCCTCGGAAAGGACCTCCCCCAGAAGCGTTTGGAGCGGCCCCTTGAGCCAGGCTCGAATCGGCGCGCCGAAGCCCGTCTTCGGCCGGGTCAGTATCTCGGGCGAAAGGTCCTTCTCCATGGCCCGGCGCAGGATCCACTTGCCCGTGCGGCCGCGCTGCTTGAAGGAAATGGGCAGGCGCGCCGCGAGCGCCAAAAGATCCGGGTCGAGGAAGGGCACGCGCACTTCCACGCCGCAGGCCATGCTCATCTTGTCCGTGTAGTTCAGGTTATGGTCGGGCAGAAAATGCCTGCCCTCGAGGTAGAGCATCTTGTTCAAGGGAGGCGTCTCCGGCGGAAGGCGGCCGAGCGACTCCACGAGCGGCGAGGAAAAGGAGGCGTTCTCCACCGCCTCGAGTAGGGGCGGCGCGTAGAGACGCAAGGCCTCCCCGGGGCTCAGCCAGTGGAAATAACCGGCGATGCGCTGGTCTCCCTCGAGGTCGGCGAATTGAAAGGCCCGGACCGCGCGTCGCCCCCAGGGGGAGGACGCCGGCAAAAGCCGCGCGGCTCGTCCAAGGCCCCGGCGGCAGAAGCGCGGCAGCCACGACCAGAGCCGTTCCTGCTGGAGTACGAAATGGCGGCGGTACCCGGTGAAGATATCGTCCCCGCCGGCGCCGGACAGGAGCACCTTGATGTTGTTTTGTCGGGCCAGGCGGCTTATGAAGAGCACGTGCAAAGGCGCGGGGTCGGCCTGCGGCTCGTCCAGATGGTAGAGCATGGTCGAAAGCTCGTCCAGCATCTCCGGCCCCACGCGGATGGCGTGGAGGTCGACGCCGAGCGCGCGCGCGGCCCGCTTGGCATAGGGGAGGTCCTCGGCGAACCCGTCCCAGCCTCCGGCCCCTCCCGCGAGATCGATGGTAAAGCAGGAGAGCTTCCGGCCGGGCGCGTGGCGCCGGGCCAGGGCGACGAGGGAGCTCGAATCGAGCCCGCCCGAGAGAAAAGCCCCGACCGGCACGTCCGCCACCATCTGGCGCTCCACGGCCCGGTCCAGGGCGGCACGGACCTCCCGGGCCGCCTCCTCCGGGGCGAGGGGCTGGATGGCCTGCCCGTAGGGGAGGTCGTAAAACCGCCATTTCCGCTCGAGCTTCCCCCCCTGGACAAGAAGTACGTGTCCGGGCTCGAGCTTCTTCACCCCCCGGAGCATGGTCCGGGGCGCGGGGCACCAGAGATAGGCGAGGTGATGGTGCACGGCCTCGAAGGAAAGCGCCCGATCGACCTCCGGGCACTGGAGCAGGGCTTTCATCTCGCTAGCGAACAGAAACCCCGTCCGGGTTTCCGCATAATAAAGGGGCTTTACACCCACGCCGTCGCGCGCGAGAAACAGGAGGCTTTTCCGAGCGTCCCATAGGGCGAAGGCGAAAATACCGTTCAGGCGAAGGAGCATTTCCGTGCCGTCGCGGAGGTAGAGGTTGAGCAAAACCTCGGTGTCCGACCGGCTTGCGAAGCGGCAGCCGTCCGCCTCCAATTCTTCGCGGAGGGCGCGGTAATTGTAAAGCTCGCCGTTGTAAACGATCAGGGCCTGGCGGGTCACGTCCCACATGGGCTGGTGCCCGGCCGGCGAAAGGTCGATGATGGAGAGCCGCCGGTGCGCGAGGCCGACGCCCTCTTTCGCCAGGAATTCGATCCCGTCGTCGTCCGGACCGCGGTGAGCGATCGAGGCGCTCATGCGCCCCAGAAGCGCGCGGTCGAACCCGCCCCAAAACCCCGCTATGCCGCACATGCGTTTTCCGCCCCCCGCCTTGCGGCTTACGGACGCGATGCCCGGACGGCCCCCGCAAGGATATCCTCAAGGTCCCGGCCGATGCGGTCCCAGGTGAAACGGTCGCGCACCATCCCCCGGGCCTTTTCTCCGGCCGCGGCCCTTTTTCCGGGGTCTTTCAAAAAACCTTCCACGGCGCGCCGGAGGGACTCGGGCTCCGCGGGGACCACCCGGCCCGCGCCGCACTCCTCGATCTCCGGAAAGCCGCAGGCGTCGGTGATCACGACCGGCGTGCCGCTCGCGGCCGCCTCCACGGCCACGATGGACATGTTCTCCTGCCGGCTCGGAACGACAAAGACCTCCGCCTCGGCGTAGGCGGCCCGCTTCATTTCTCCGGTCAGGGGCCCGGGGAAGAAGACGCGGTCTTCCCAGGAGGTCTTCGCGGCGCGCGCCTTTAGTCCCGCTTCCATTCCGTAATCCGGGCCCACGAACGCAAGCACGGCTTCCGGCGAGGAAGCGGAGCCGGCCGCGAAGGCGTCGAGCAGGATGTCCGGGCCCTTGATGTGAGCGAGGCGTCCGAGAAAGAGGACGAGGGGGGCACCTTCCGGAATGGAGAAGCGCCTGCGAAAGATCCCGGGCGGAGGCGGGCTCGCGTATTCCTCCGCGTCGATCGCGTTCGGTAGATAATGGATGCGCGCCTCCGGCACGCCGGCGGCGGCGTACTGGGCGCACTCCCGCCGCGTGATGCCGATGACCGCGCGCGCGTCCCGGAGAATCCGCCCGCCGTACAGGCGCCGGTAGAGGCGCTTGAGCCAAAAACTACGGTACACGATCGGCAGCGCGCCCATGGCGCTGAAGACAAAGGGAGTCCGATGCCGTCGCGCTGCGTTGTACGCCAGGACATTCTGATGGGTCCAATGGTTCATGAGGTGCACCACGTCGAAATCCGCAAGGCGCTCGTCCAGGGCCTTTTTCATGCCCGGCGTATAGCAGAACCTGCCGCCGTAATGGGGAAAGGGGACGACCTCCACCCCGGGTGCGAGGCCTGCGTATTCCGCGTCCCAGCTGTGCGCGCTCGTGAAGACCGTCACCCGGTGGCCGCGCCGGACGAGCGCCGCGGCCATCTTCTGGCACCGGTCGGCCGGGCCGCATCCGAAGAGAGGGCTGTAGGCGTTGATGACCTGCAGAACCTTCATCCGATCGATCCCTTGGCTTCCAGCCTCGCGAGCGCGTCCGCCAATCCCTGCTTGAGGCCAAAAGGCATGCGGAATCCCGTGGAAAAGAGTCGATGCGAGCTGTACACGATGTCCCCCAGGTTGGTCTCGCCGTGGCGGAACCGGCGCAAGAGCCAGGGCAGCTGAATGGGCGGCTGTAGTCCCTTGATGGGAATGGATCGGTGCTCCTGAAGAGAGCGAAGCGTGGCGCGCACGCCTCGAAAGGTGTTGCCGGCCTCGGCGTCGCTGGATACGATGAAGGTCTCGCACCGGGCGCTCGGCAGGTGCTGGAGGAAGAAGACCGCCACGGCCGCCGCGTCCTCGACGTACACGAGGTGCGCGCGCTCGCGGCCCTTGATCCAGTACTTGAGCCTGAAGGGCCACCCGGCGGTGAGGAAGTGCCGGACGAATTCCTCTCCAAACAGGTTGGTGGGGCGGAGGACGAGCGTCCGGGCGCCGTCGATCCCCTTTGCGACGATCTCCTCGGCCTTGAGCTTGGTCTCCTCGTAGACGGTCATGGGGTGACAGGGCATCTGCTCGTCCACGACCTTGGCGTCGGTCTTGCCCGTGACGCCGACGCTGCTTAAGAGACAAAAGAAGGTGACCCGGGAGGCGCGGGCCGCCTCGAAGACGATCCGGGTTCCCTCGACGTTCACCTCTTCCATCCGGGCGGTCCTTATCTTCTCCGCGGCGCAATGAAAGACCGAGGTTACGCCCTCCATGGCACTGCCGACGGCTTCCGAATCCAGGACGCTCCCCTGGATATGGCTGAAACGCCCCGGAAGAGGCTCCGGGCCGAAGAACTCCGCATCGAACGGCCCCGCTTGGGAGTCGAACACAACCACCTCGAGCTTGAGGGATAGAAGCCGGCGCACAATGCGACTCCCCAGGAAACCCGCACCGCCCGTCACCAGAACCTTGCCTTTTTCCTTGGGGTTCATGAGGGCCTTTCCAGCCCGGCTGGCTGGCGCAGGGCATACACGGCCTCGCGCATGGCCGCTTCCGAGTCCCGGGCGATCCTGTCGTAGGAAAAGGAGGCGAGTACGGCCTCGCGGCCGCGACGGGCCAGGGCGAGCCTCTTGTCGGCATCGCCAAGGATCTCGCCGATCGTTTCGCGGAGGGCGTTCACGTCGCCCGCGGGATACGTGAGGCCGACTCCGCACGAGGCTCGCCATCGGCACGCGGGCAGGTCCGTCATGACGACCGCTCGCCCGCACGCGGCCGCCTCCAGGGCGCTCAGAGACGCGGCCGCCGGGAAGACGCACAGGTCCGCCATGGAATAGACGGCGGAAAGCTCGAAGGCCGGCACGAGCGGAAGGATCTCCAACCGGGCCTCGACACGTTGCGCGGCCAAAGGCGCGTGGATACGGTCGAGCATGTCGTTCGGGCCGCTTCCCACGAACACGAGCCACAAGTCCGGGTCTTTCCGCATGAGGGGCGCCATGGCCTCGGCCAGCAGGTGGGGACCCTTGTCCTCGGTCAGCTTTCCGGTCTGGAGAACCACGCGCGCGTCCGCCGGGATGGAGTGCTCATCCCGGATGCGGCTGCCCCCTTCCGAATCGGGCTGGAAGAGTTCCGTGTCGATGCCCAGCGGGAGAAGGCCTATCTTCCCCTGGGGGATCCGCTGCTCCTCCCGCAAAAAGGCAGAACATTCGTCGGCCACGCCAAAGAAGTGGTGGACGTGGGGGATCAGGATCCATCGGGTCAACAGGCGCAGCAGGGCATAATAGGCCCGCCCCGAGAGGCTCCGATTCCGGCAGCCGAAGGTCATGTGGTTGTCCATCAAAAGCGGCACGCGGTCCCGCCGCGCCAAAAGCCCCGAGCGTAGGGCGTTGAAAGAGGCCGTGCCGTGGCAAAACACCACGTCCGGCCGTATCGAACGAAGCGCTCGACGAAAGCCGCCCAACCAGGGCCGGGATTTCACCTCGAACAAGACGGGAAGACGGTGAATCGTGACATCCTCCTGCACAAAAATCCCTCTCCCGCAGTTCCGCGGGCCCAGCAAGGGGCCCCACACCGCGTCATAGCTGGGAATGGGGGTATAGCGGTCACTGGTGATGATGTGGACGTCGTGTCCATGAAGGGCGTTCCACTTGGGCAGGAGAAACTCCTGGTAGCCCATCGTGGGCATCAGGTAATCCACGATGTGCGCGATCCGCAGACCGCCCGGCATCGTCTTCGATTTCCTGGAGGAATCATGCTTCATGACGCCCATGCATCCTTGAGAATCCCTACGATCCGAACGGCCGCGTCTCCGTTGCCGTAGCCGCCGCGAGGCACGTCGGACGGCGGTTCTTGCCGCGCCGCCTTTATAATAGCCGCCCTGTCGTGTCCGACAAGGGTATTCCAGCCGCTTTGCACGGTCTCCACCCATTCCGTTTCCTCGCGGAGCGTAAGGCAGGGCACCGAGAGGAAATACGCCTCTTTCTGCATGCCGCCCGAATCCGTGAGAATCGCTCGCGCATGCCGCTCGAGCGAGAGCATGTCCAGGTAGCCTACGGGATCGATCATCCGAACCCCCAGAGCCTTGGGGTCGGGAAAGGACGAATCTTGCGCCCGATAGGCGGCGATCCGCTCCCGCGTGCGGGGATGGACCGGAAAGACCACGGGCTTTTCCAGCGCGGCAAGGGCGGCGAATATCTCCGCGAGATGCGCCGGCTCATCGGTATTGCCGGGCCGGTGGACGGTGGCGAGAAAATACCCGCCGGGCTTTAGCGCAAGGTCGTGAAGAATCGAGGATCGCTCCGAAGCGCGCTCGCCGTATTGGAGAACCGCGTCATACATGACGTCGCCCACGAGATGCACGCCCTTTTCCATGCCTTCCCGATAGAGGTTGGCCACGGAAGCTTCCGTGGGGCAGAAGAGGAAATCCGACACGTGGTCGGCCAGCACCCGGTTGTGCTCCTCGGGCATGGTGCGGTTGAAGGAGCGGAGGCCCGCCTCGACATGCGCGACGGGCACGTGAAGCTTGCACGCGGCAAGGGCGCCCGCGAGGGTGGAGTTCGTGTCGCCATAAACGAGTACGCAATCGGGCGTTACGCGAAGGAGCGCCGCCTCGATGCCAATGAGCATCTCGCCGGTCTGGCGGCCATGCGCGCCGGAACCGACACCCAGGTTTTCGTCGGGCTCGGGTATACCCAATTCCTCAAAGAATATTTTAGAGAGATTGTCGTCGTAGTGCTGGCCGGTATGAAGGAGGTATTCCGTGCACGAGGAGCGGAGCGCCCGGGAAACCGGAGCGGCCTTGATAAATTGCGGCCGGGCGCCGACAACGCTAAGCACCTTCATGAATCTTCTCCGCCGGGTGAAATGATATCATAATGATATAATTACGATATCCCACCAATCATGCCGTTTGCGTCATGGGCCGTCCGGCATGGTATTATACGCATAGCTTCAATAGAGACAAGGGGTTGCTTCATTTTCGCTTTGGGACGCGCCTGGATTCCGCAAGCGAAAACTGTTTTTTTGAAAGCACTGCCGAAAACTGTCGCCCTGGTGGAATGTCTTCACGGTTGAATGCCGCTGGGATGGGACAGGTGGTCAGGCGGGATTGGGAAAGTATTCCGCGCGCAACTTTCGCAGGATCGCCTCCACGCATTCTTCCGGGGGTGTCGTGTCCGTATGGAGGTGGAGCGCCGGGCTTTCCGGCGTCTCGTAGGGGGCGGTGAGGCCGGTGAACTCCGGGATCTCTCCCCGGCGCGCCTTTTCATATAGGCCCTTGGAGTCCCGCGCCTCGCAGACCTCGAGCGGGGCGTCGAGAAAGACCTCGAGAAACCGATCCGCGCCGATGCTCTCCCGTGCGTCGTTCCGATCCCGGCGATAGGGGGAGATGAAGGCCGTGACCACGAGGAGGCCCGCGTCGTTCAGGATGCGGGCGACCTCGGCCGCGCGGCGGATGTTCTCGGTACGCTCCTCGGGAGAGAATCCGAGGTCGCGGTTGAGTCCCCGGCGCAGGTTGTCTCCATCCAGAACAAAGGCGGCATGGCCCTCGGCGAGGAGCCGCGCCTCGAGGAGCCGCGCGATCGCGGACTTGCCCGAGCCGCTCAAGCCCGTGAGCCACACGGTAATGGGTTTTTGCCTGAGGAGGCGCTCCCTTTCCGAAGGCGTGACCAGGCTCTTCTCGTCCCGGATATGCCGGCTCACGGGCCGGCCGTTGCGCCGCGGCAGGATCGCGGCCCGGTGGCGCGCGCGCTCGATGATGAGGCCCGCGGCCACGGTGAGGTTCGTCAGGGGGTCGATCACGATGAAGCTGCCGGTCTCTCGATTGCGCGCGTATTCGTCGCAAAGAATCGGCTGATGGAGGTGCATCTCCACCCGGCCGATCTCGTTCAAGCACAGTTCTCCCGCCTCTTCGCGGTGGAGCGCGTTCGGATCGATGCGGTAGAGGAGGCGGGGAAAGGTCGCCCGGACCGTCCGCGTCGTGTGCTTGACGAGGTACGCCTGGTCGGGCCGGAAGGGTGTCGCGTGCATCCAGACGAGGATCGCCTCCACCTCCCGCTCGATCCGGGGAAGGTTCGCGGGATGCACGAGCATGTCCCCGCGGCCGAGGTCGATCTCGTCCTCCAGGGTGAGGACGACCGACCGCGGCGGGAAGGCATGCGCGAGGTCGCCGTCGAAGGTGACGATGCGACGGACGCGCGTGGCCCTGCCCGAGGGGAGCGCCAGGACCGGGTCGCCCGCGCGGACCACGCCCGAGGCCACCTGGCCCGCGTACCCCCGGAAGTCGTGCCGCGGGCGAAGCACGAGCTGCACGGGGAAGCGGAAGTCGATGAGGTTCCGGTCGCTTGCGATGTAGACCTCCTCCAGGTGGCGGAGGAGGGGGCTCCCCTCGTACCAGGGCATGTGCGCGCCCCGCTCCACCACGTTCTCCCCCTCCAGGGCGCTTAGGGGGATGTAGACGAGGTCCCGGATGGAAAGCTTCGCGGCGAAATCGTCGTACTCGGAGCGGATGCGCTCGAAGACCTCCCGGGAATAGCCCACGAGGTCCATCTTGTTCACGGCCACGACGATGTGCGGAATCCCCAGAAGCGAGGCGATGAAGGCGTGGCGCTTGGACTGCGTAAGCACCCCCAGGCGCGCGTCGAGGAGCAGCACCGCCAGGTTCGCGGTCGAGGCGCCGGTGGCCATGTTGCGGGTGTATTGCTCGTGGCCCGGGGTGTCGGCGATGATGAAGCGCCGCCTCGGGGTGGAGAAGTACCGGTAGGCCACGTCGATGGTGATCCCCTGCTCCCGCTCGGCCTTGAGCCCGTCGGTGAGAAGCGCGAGGTCGGTGCGGTCGCGGTTGAGCCGCTTCGAATCGCGCTCGACCGCGGCGAGGTGGTCGAGGTAGAGGGACTTCGCGTCGTGCAAGAGCCGCCCGATAAGGGTGGACTTGCCGTCGTCGACGCTTCCCGCGGTGGTGAAGCGGAGAAGATCTCCGGATTCGTCCCCAGGGAGGAGGGCGTCGGGTTCGGTCAAAAGTATCCCTCCCGCTTCTTCTCTTCCATGGAGCCGTCCCGGTCGTGGTCGATCACGCGCGTGACGCGCTCCGAGTGCCGCGTGAGCGTCATTTCCCGCAGGATCTCGGGCACGGTGCGGGCGGTGGAGCGGATCGCGCCCGTGCAGGGATAGCACCCGAGCGTGCGGAAGCGGCACATCAACCGCTCGACCTTTTCGCCCGCCGTTAGGCGCGTGTCCTCGCCCACGGGGATGAGGAGGTCCCCCCGCACGATCACGTCGCGCTCCTCGGCGAAGTACATGGGCACGACCGGTATATTTTCCCGCAGAATGTACTGCCAGATGTCGAGCTCGGTCCAGTTGGAGAGCGGAAAGACGCGGAGGCTCTCCCCCGGATGGACCCGGCCGTTGTACAGGTTCCAGAGCTCCGGCCGCTGGCTCTTGGGGTCCCACTGGCCGTGGGCGTCGCGAAAGGAAAAGATCCGTTCCTTGGCGCGGGACCGCTCCTCCTCGCGGCGCGCGCCGCCGAAGGCCGCGTCGTAACCGCCCTCGGAAATCGCCTCGAGCAGGGCCCGGGTCTTGAGAAGCGCGCAGCATTGCACCGTGCCCATGTCCCAGGGGTTCGCGTTGAGATCCCCGGCGGCGCGGAGAGTATGGACGCGCAGGTCCGCGCCGATCTTTTTCGTGAAGCGGTCGCGGAAGGCGTACATCTCCCGGAACTTGAGGCCGGTGTCCACGTGGAGGAGGGGGAAGGGGATCTTTCCGGGATAAAACGCCTTCTGCGCAAGGCGCACCAGGACCGAGGAGTCCTTGCCCACGGAATACAGGAGCACCGGCCGCTCGAACTCCGCCGCGACCTCGCGCAGAATATGGACGGCCTCGGATTCCAGCCACTGGAGGGTGCTTAGGCGGTAACGTTCCATGCCCTGCAATCGCCTCCCCGGATCAAGGCTGGCGGGTTCCTTTTGCCGAGCCCGCCCCGACTTCTTGGACGGCCGCCTCATGGCCCACGGACAGCGCCCCGCGCCACAGTGCCCGGGGTGGAGCCGCCAAACGAAGGGGAGTCTACCAGAATGTTGCGGCCAATTCAACCGGGCCTTGGAGATGCGCAGGGCTTCCAGGGCGGCGTCACTCACCGCTTCCATGCTCGAAAAAAACACAAATCGGGCGCGCCAAACCGTTCCTTGACTTTTTGCCGCGAGCCGCCCATAATCGAGCAAGCCGAACACGCGGGCGCCGGATGGAGAAGGGATTTCGTTCGAGTCGGACACCCTGGGAAAGGAACGATCGAATGGCGGAGCTCAAGCGCGCGCTCATCACCGGCATCACCGGCCAGGACGGCTCGTACCTCGCGGAGCTCTTGCTTTCCAAGGGATACGAGGTTCACGGCGTGGTGCGGCGGTCGAGCTCGTTCAACACCGCGCGCCTGGACGAGATCTACCAGGACCCCCACGAGCGGGGCCGCCGGCTCATCCTCTACTACGGGGACCTGAACGACGCCTCGTGCCTCAGGCACATCATCACGCGCTCCGAGCCGGACGAGATCTACAACCTCGGCGCGCAGAGCCACGTGCGCGTCTCCTTCGACCAGCCGGAATACACCGCCGACGTGGTAGGACAGGGGACGCTCCGGCTCCTCGAGGCGGTGCGCGACACGGGCCGCCCCATCCGCTTCTACCAGGCCTCCTCGAGCGAGATGTTCGGCGACACCCCCGAGGTTCCGCAGGACGAGGCGACCCGATTCTCTCCCGCCAGCCCCTACGCCGTGGCCAAGGCGGCCGCCTACCACTACGTCGCCCTCTACCGCAAGGCCTACGGGCTCTTCGCCTGCAACGGGATTCTCTTTAACCACGAGTCCCCCCGACGGGGCGAAACCTTCGTCACGCGCAAGATCACCCGGGCGGCCGCGCGCATCAAGCTGGGGCTCCAGGAGAAGGTCTACCTCGGGAACCTCGACGCCTCGCGCGACTGGGGGTATGCACCGGAATACGTGGAGGCCATGTGGCTCATGCTCCAGCAGGAGGAGCCGGAGGACTTCGTGATTGCCACGGGCGAGACGCACACCGTGCGCGAGTGCCTCGTGGAGGCCTTCTCCTACCTCGGCCTCGATCCCGAAGCGCACGTGGAGTTCGATCCCCGCTACCTCCGCCCCGCCGAGGTGCCGCTCCTTAAGGGAGACGCCTCCAAGGCGCGCAAGAAGCTAGGCTGGGCGGCCAGGACGGGCTTTCCTAAGCTCGTGCGCCTCATGGTGGACGCGGACGTAAAGCTCGCGCGCAAGGAGGCCGCCGCTTCCCGGGCATGAGGCGGCAACTCTTCCCGCGCGCTTTCCCGGAAAGGGCGGGTTCATGAATCTTGCCGAGTCCAAGATCTGGATCACCGGCGGCAGGGGATTTTTGGGGCGGCATCTCACGGCGCGCCTCGAAGCCCTCGGCTGCCGCGACCTTTTCGTCCCCGACGAGAAGGACTGCGACCTCTTGAACCCTGCGCACGTGGACCGCGCGCTCGCGGAACAAAAACCCGATCTCATCCTTCATCTCGCCGCTCGGGTGGGCGGCATCGGCGCGAACCTGGAGCACCCGGCCGAATACTTTTACGACAACCTCATGATGGGCGTGCCGCTACTGCACCGGGCCTGGCGCTCGGGCGTGAAAAAGTTCGTGGCGCTCGGCACGGTCTGCGCGTACCCCAAGTTCACGACCGTCCCCTTCCGGGAAGACGCGCTCTGGGACGGCTACCCCGAGGAGACGAACGCCCCCTACGGCCTCGCCAAGAAAATGCTCCTCGTCCAGGCACAGGCCTACCGACGGCAGTACGGCTTCAACGCCGTCTTTCTCCTCCCCGTGAACCTCTACGGGCCCGGCGACAACTTCGACCCCAAAAGCTCCCACGTCATACCCGCCCTGATACGCAAGTTCGTGGAGGCCGGGGAATCGGGCGACAAGGAGGTCGTCTGCTGGGGCGACGGCTCGGCCTCGCGCGAGTTCCTCTTCGTCCGGGACGCGGCCGAGGGGATCGCGCTCGCCGCGGAAAGGTACGACGGGCCGCTCCCCATCAACCTCGGCGCGGGGAAGGAAATCGCCATCCGCGACCTTGCGGAGAAGATCCGCGCGCTCGTGGGCTATGGGGGCGGGATCCGCTGGGACACGAGCCGGCCGAACGGGCAGCCGCGCCGGTGTCTCGACACGAGCCGCGCCGAAGATCTCCTGGGATTCCGCGCCGCCACCTCCTTCGACGAGGGCCTTAGGGAGACCGTGGACTGGTTCCTTGAAAACCGGCCATAGTCCCTATCGGCATTTTCGGAATCCCGTGAGGACAAGAAAAAGGTCGATAGAAAAAAGAAGCGCAACGTGAACTTCCTGCCCGAACCCCCCGAAACGGAGGAGCGGGAAGAGGTCGAGACCCCTTCTCCCGTCGTGGATCGCTTCCGGCTCGGCTGCCGCATGGCGGCAAGCGTACTCGTCCTCGCGGCGCTCTATCTTTTGTGTAGCCTTCCCCGGTATTACCGCAAGGGCCCGTCCACCCTGGGGCTCAACCTTCTCACGCTTCTTTTCCTCCTTGCGGACGCCCTTTTTTTATTCCAGTTATATACCTCCATCTCCGCAGGCGACACGCGCCTGCGCTTCTTCCGGCGCACGGTTTTTTGGCGTTGCGCGATCTATGCCGCGGCCCTGTCCATCGCCTTGACCTGCCTTGCCTCCGCCGCTGCGCCGCGCTCCTTCTTCCGGGCCGGCCTCTTTTTCTTCTTCACCGCGGGACTCTATGTGCTTGCCGAGCGGGAGCGGTACGAAGCCGCGGGCCGGTTTCTCCGCCGGGGATTGGGGCGAAGGATGGACCTATTGGCGTTTCAGCTCGTCCTGACCGTGGCGCTCCTGGAGGGGGGCTTGAGGATCGCGGCGCTCGCGAGCGACAACCTCCTTTTCCAGCGTCCGAACCTCAAGGCCGCTGCGCGCATTCGGCGGAACACCCTGCGCTCCGGCCGATTTCATCTCGGATTTCCGGCCAACCGTCTCGGGTTTTATGACCGTGAATTTCAAAAGGCGAAGCCGCGGGACACCTATCGGATCCTCGCGCTCTCGGACTCCTTCGGCGTGGAGACCGTGCCGTACCAGAGGAATTTCCTTACGCGGATCGAGGAGGAGCTTGCCGCGCGCGTACCGCTTGGGCCCAAGCATTACGAGGTGATGAACCTGGCCGTGGACGGCCTCTCGCCCCAGGGATACGCCTATCTCCTGGAGCAATACTTTGCCCCCTTCCATGCGGATATGGCGCTCGTCTGCCTCTTCGCCGGCAACGACATCACGGACCTTCCCAAAAAAAATCCGGATATTTCCTTTTTCCGCAAGGACTTTTGGCAGGTCTACGTGGTTCTCAAGCGCGTGCTCGTCCTGGCCGCCGAGCTTCTGCGTAGCGACGAGCTCCTGGAACCGCTTCCGACTGCGGTCTCCACGGCGTCGGGCGAGGCGGTGATACCCATCGCTGAAGAGCGCCCCACCTTCAGCCGGGACGCCTTCATGAAAATAGAAAGGGAGCGCCTTCGGTCCAGCTTGAAAAGAGGAACGGACAGGGAACTCGACCGATTGTACGGCGACC
>JAZDLH010000095.1:0-2618 GCA_043802275.1 Planctomycetota bacterium | reverse complement strand
GTTCCCGCGATAGGACCGGAGGCGGAACGATCCGCCGAGGCTCCCCAACGCGCCTCTTGCACGCGGCCGGAAATGCCGTCTATTGGGAAAAATGCCGGCATGAACCCGCCGTATCACCGCGCTTTCTTCACGAAGAACCTGCCCGGGAGCTGGTCCACCCGGCGCTTGAGCTCGAGCATCATGAGCGCAGACGAGACCGCCGAGACCGCAAGGCCCGTTTCGGCGCAGAGGGCGTCGATATGCACGGGCTCGGGTCCGAGTGCCGAAAGGATTGCCGCCTCTCGGGCGTCCGCTGGAGCCCGAACGGCGGGGGGCGTTCCTTCCGCGCCGTCCTCCCCGCCGGCGTCCGCGAGGCGCCCCTGCTGGACCGCCTCGGCCACCCGGTCCGGCTGCAGGGCATCCGCCACGGGGCCGAGTTCGCGGAGGATGTCCTCCAGGTTCTGCACGAGCCTGGCGTGGCCCTCGGCGATGAGGCCGTTCGTGCCCTCGGCGGTGCGCTGGTCGATCCGGCCCGGCACGGCAAAGACCTCGCGCCCGAGGTCGCCGGCGAGGCGGGCGGTGATGAGCGACCCGCTCCGCGCGGGCCCCTCGATCACGAGCGTGCCGAGACCGAGCCCCGCGATGATCCGGTTGCGTCGCGGAAAGTTCTCCCGCGTCGGCCCGGTCTCCATGGAAAACTCGCTTAACATTGCGCCGGAGGAGACGATCTCCGCGGCGAGGTCGCGGTTCTCCGGGGGATAAACCTGGGCGAGGCCGTTCCCGAGCACGGCAAGGGTGCGGCCCCTCGCCGCGAGCGCGCCCCGATGGGCGGCGGAGTCCACGCCCCGGGCCATGCCGCTCACGACGGTAAAGCCCGCCCGCGCCAGGAGCGACCCGAACCGCTCCGCCTGGGTGCGGCCGTAGTGGCTGGGCTGGCGGGTGCCGACCACGGAGAGCGCGATCCCGTCCGACGGGAGAAGCGTCCCCTTCATGTACAAAAGGATCGGCGGGTCAAAGGTGGATTTGAGCGCCGCCGGATAGCTCGGGTCCTCCCGGCCCAAAACCTGGACGCCATGCCGGGCGGCGAGGTCGAGCTCGGGGCGCGGGTCATGGGCCGAGGCGCGCGCGACCTGCGCGGCCGCCTCCCTGCCGATGCCCTCGATGCGGGAGATCGCCGCCTCGGAAGCGCCCAGGATCGCCTCGGCGCTCCCCAGGGCCTCCTTGAGGCGGGCGAAGGTGCGCGGCCCCACCCCGGGGCAGGAGGCGATCCGGAGAATGTCCTCGATGCGATCCATGAAGGTCGTGCCTCTCCCGGCTACTATGCTATTATGACAAAACTCCCTTGTCAGGCAAGTCGCCGCCTGGGAAACAAGGGAAAGAGCCAAACCCTCGCCAACGGGTCGATAGAATATATCCCGCCTTGCGAGAGCCTGTCAAGCCGGAAGGAAAAAAGTACCCGGATCCGCACGCGCCGCAGGAAAAGAACCGGCCGAGATGCTTTTCTGTTAATATGATCGTTTTCGCTTTTATCTGTTAAGGATTTGTTGTCTGTACACAAACGCAGACAACAACTTCAAGAAAATAGTATGCTGTCCCCGGATTTATCATGGTTAATTTGTCGTTTCGCCACCATCGCAATTCCCTATCTCGATACGATACGCGCGCCGTGCCACCCCATGGTAGGGCGGGGATGCGGGTTCATTTTGGCCTGGAACTTGAGGGAAGGCAAGAAAAATAGCGGGGAGAGGGAAAGCATGAGGCGGATCAGGTGACTTAGCTCACAAGCAGTTAAGCTGCGCCTCGGACTTTTGCCCCGCATGGCCGTCGAGATACAGGGCGTTTACCTTGTTGTCGTGGCGATAATCCACCCGGGCGGCGTCGTACACGTTTCCCATGCCCATGTACGCGCGCTTGTCCGTGACGTAGGTCTCCAAGGTAAAGGTCGTGTTCTCCCTGCCGTCGACGGCAAAGCCCACGGCCTCGGGTCGCTTGATGTCGCTCACGCGCCAGGGCTGGCGGACTTGCTCGAAGACGGGCGAGGGCGCGTCGCTCCAGGTCCAGTTCGTGAGCGCGTAGTTCGACAAATACGCCACCCTGAGCCTGGGGTTCGCATCAGGGCAGTCGAAGACAGTGCCGTAGTCAGTCTTTTGCCTGTTCCAGGGCGTGATTCCAAGCGCGAGGGCCACCCGGTCCTCCCAGAGCCACAGGCCCCAGTTGTTGTCGTCGGGCGTCCTGCCGCGGCCGTTGTAGGGGATGACCCCGTCCCAGTCCGCCTCGTAGAGGAGGACGCCGGCGCCTATCTCCTTCAGGTTCCCCAGGCAGGTCGCTTCCTTCGCCTCCTCCGCCGCGTAAGACACGAGAGGGATTAAAATCCCGGCCAACGCGGCAAGAACAGCCATGACCGTCAAAAGCTCGATGAGCGCAAAGCCTTTATTCTTTTTCGTCATCGGATTCTCCTCCCCATTTAAAAACCGCCAAATGTTCCGTCCATCCATTTTGCCCGGTCGTTTTCGTTTTCGATTTTACACCGGAGCCGGCGCCGTATTACATACCGGCCCCCCGGCGCGCCCGTATGTCGTGGAGCAGAACCTGGCGCACCAGCACCAGTTACGGCGGTTTAGCGTCCGCAATTATAGCCC
>JAZDLH010000094.1:0-13583 GCA_043802275.1 Planctomycetota bacterium | reverse complement strand
GGCGTGCCCGTGGAGTCGATCCTCGTGGTCGGCGACTTCTCCCACGACGTCGAGGCGGGCGCAAGGGCCGGAGCGAAGACCGCGCTCCTCACGAACGGCTCGCGGGCCTTCCCTCCGCCGGTCCCTTCCGCGTTCCCCCCCGTCGTGCCGGACCGGACGCTGGAGAGGCTTTGCGACCTCATGGAACTGCTCGGACAAAAGGAGAAAGGGGCCCGGCCCCGGCTCCCATGAAAAACCCGTTTGGCCCCGGGGCGATCGCTTGCAATTCCGCGGGCAAAACGCTAAGCTTGGTTGCATGGAACCGCCCGAGAAGGAGGCGAGACGGACATGGAAGTCAAGAACGAAGAAAGCTGGCTGGAGGCGAAAGAGGGCCGTTTGGCGTTTCTTTTGCAACGGCTCGCCACGGCCGTCACGCCCGAGGAGACGCACACCCTCGCCTCCGAGCTCCGGGAGGTGAGCGGCCAGGACATCGGCGGCGACATCTCCCAGTGGCTGAAATGGTACGTGGAAAGCCATCTCAACATCCCGCCCGACGTCCTGGCCCCGAACGCCCCGCCCGCCACCGTGACCCCGAACGCCCGCCCTTTGCCCGGCGCGAGCGATCTGCACCAGGTCGGCCGCCGCGTATCCGGGCCGGTCGGCACCGACGAGATCGCCTTTGAAAAGTCCGAATACACCTGGTGCGCGCTCGAAAGCATCCAGAACCGCGACGACCGGATCAAGCTGAACCAAATCTACCACGACCTCGAAACCCCCATCGCGGTCGACGGGGAGGGCCCCTTCTCCTTTTCGAGGCTGACCGGCCTCTCCATGGCCGAGCGCGAATACTTCCGGGGAAGGAGCCTGAGCGAGGCGCTCTTCGACGAAAAGGTCGAGATCCGGCACCTCCGAATCCTCAAGGATTACGCCAAGATGATGATGCTCTCGGCCCTGCCCGGCGCCACGCAGCGCAGCGGCTCGATCCTCTACGCCGCGGCCATCGCCCAGGCGCTCGTCCGCTTCGAGACCAAGATTTCCACCCTCGCCTTCCAAGACCTGGCGGAGAGCTTTTCGAGCCTCCTCGCCCGGCCCTACCTCGTGGAAACCTACGCCAAGCTCTTCCGCGCCGCGTTGGAAAAATGCGGTTGAGCCCGCCGGCCCCGCCGTTGGGGGCAATCGCGCGCCCGGAAAAGAAGGAGGGGGTGGCGGCCGATTCTCCGCCGGCGGAGGTCAGGCAGGGTCGTCCGGGGCGGCTTCCTCCGCGCGTTCCACGCTGTCGGCGAGGACGAGCACCTTGTCGCGGCCGATCTTCATAAAGCCGCCGGTGAGTCGATAGGTCTCTTCGTTCTCCTGCTCGACCTGCTTGACCACGAGCGGCCCGGCCGCCAGGGAAGCCAAAAGCGGCTCGTGACCGGGGAGAACCTCGAAGGCTCCCAACAGGCCCTGGGCCTGAAGGGCCTCCACGGGGCCCTGCAGAATCTCGCCCTGGGGCGTGAGAATCCGAAGGAGAAAGGATTCCGTCTCTTCAGCCGGCATGGGGAACTCCTAAAACCCTCGCCGCAGGTCGCCAATGGCGAATGATAAATGACGCTTCCCCGGGCGCTAAAAAAGCGCTTCGGGCACGCCGCCGCACCCTGATCGCAGGCAACCGAAAAGGCCCGCGCCGGGCCCGCCTTCCTCGGCGTCATTCGCCATGCGCACGGTCCCTGTGCGTGTCTTTCGCATCCCTACAGCGGATCCCCTTCACAGGGTCTTGGCCTTCTCGCGCGCCTCCTGGATGTCCCCCACGTAGAGGAAGGCCTGCTCGGGGACATCGTCGCACTTGCCGCCCACAAGCTCCTCGAAGCTCTCGATGCCCGCATTGACGGCGACATAGCGGCCGGGCACGCCGGTGAACTGCTCAGCCACGAAGAAGGGCTGCGAGAGAAAACGCTGGATCTTGCGCGCGCGGGAGACGGTGAGCTTGTCCTCGTCGGAGAGCTCGTCCATGCCGAGGATGGCGATGATGTCCTGGAGGTCCTTGTAGCGCTGGAGGATCTCCTTGACCTGGGTGGCGACCTCGTAATGCCGTTCGCCCACGATCCGCGGATCGAGGATCGTGCTCGTGGAGTCGAGGGGGTCCACGGCCGGGTAGATGCCGAGCGAGGCGATCTGGCGCGAAAGCACGGTGGTCGCGTCGAGGTGGGAGAAGCAGGTGGCCGGCGCGGGGTCCGTGAGGTCGTCGGCCGGCACGTAGATCGCCTGGATGGAGGTCACCGACCCTTTCTTGGTGGAGGTGATCCGCTCCTGGAGATCGCCCATCTCGGTCGCGAGCGTGGGCTGGTAGCCCACGGCGCTCGGCATCCGCCCCAGAAGCGCGGAGACCTCGCTGCCGGCCTGGACGAAGCGGAAGATGTTGTCGATGAAGAGGAGGACGTTCATCCCGCGCTCGTCGCGGAAGTACTCGGCGACCGTAAGGCCGGTCAGCCCCACGCGGAGGCGCGCGCCCGGCGGCTCGTTCATCTGCCCGTAGATGAGGGCGGTCTTTTCGAGAACGCCGGCCTCCATCATCTCGAGCCAGAGGTCGTTCCCCTCGCGGGTGCGCTCGCCCACGCCCGCCACCACCGAGCAGCCGCCGTGCTCGCGCGCGATGGAGGCGATGAGCTCCTTCATGACCACGGTCTTGCCCACGCCCGCGCCGCCGAAGAGGCCGATCTTGCCGCCCTTGGGCATGGGCTGGAGGAGGTCGATCACCTTGATGCCGGTCTCCAGCATCTCGGTGGCGGTCTCCTGCTCTTCGAAGGACGGGGCCTCGCGGTGGATGGGATGGAAGATGGCGGCCTCGACGGGGCCCCTCTCGTCGATGGGCTCGCCCAGGACATTCAGGATCCGGCCCAGGGTCTTTTCGCCCACGGGCACGCGGATGGGCGATCCGGTGTTCTCGACCGTCATGCCGCGGGAGAGGCCGTCGGTGCTGCTCATGGCGACGCAGCGCGTCGTATTTTCGCCGAGGTGCTGGGCCACCTCGACGAAGACGCGGATCTTCCGCTCCGGGTCCTCGATGCGGAGCGCGGTCTTGATGTCGGGCAGGGATTCGACGCTGAACTCCACGTCGACCACCGGTCCGATGACCTGGGTGATGCGCCCGGCTTCCCTTGCCGCCTCTTGAATCATGAAATCCCCTCCGCGCCTGATCAGCCTTCCAATCCCGCCGCTCCGCCGACAATGTCGAGGAGCTCCGCGGTAATGCCCGCCTGGCGGGCCCGGTTGAAGTCCATCGTGAGGCTCGTGATCATATCCTCCGCGTTGTTGGTGGCCGCGTCCATGGCGCTCATGCGCGCCCCAAGCTCGGCGGCGTAGCTCTCGAGCGCGGCCCGGTAGACCCGCGTGGCGATGCGGCGGCTCATCAGGCGCGCGACCACCGTTTCCGGGTCGGGCTCGATCTCGTAAAAGAGGCGGGTCGGCCCGTCGGACGCCTCCGCGGCGCGTCTTTTTTCCCCCTCCTTGGCCTCGGCCAGGATCGCGGAAAAGTCGATGGGCAGGACCTTCTCCACCGTGTGCGCCTGGGTCATGACCGTGACGAACCGGTTGAACACGAGGTAGGCGCTGTCGAGCGTCCCTTCGAGATACCCCTTCACGAAGGTCTCGCAAAGGTCGTTCACGAGGGGATAGGAGAGGGTCTCGAAGACGTCCTGGTAGACGTGGACGAGCTTGACCCCGCTCTTTCGGAGAACGGCGGCGCGCTTGCCCATCACCCAGACGCTGTGCTCGGCGCCGGCGAAGGACGCGAAGTGCGCCCGCGCGGCGCGTAGAACGCTGGAATTGAACCCGCCGCAGAGCCCCTTGTCGCCGGCGATCGCGAGGGTGGCGACGCGCTTCTCCTCCCGCGGGCGGAAGAGGGGGTGCTCGTCGCCGAAGAGGTCGTAGGCGGCGCTTCCGATGAGGCGGGAAAGCTCTTCGTCGTAGGGACGCATGGCAAGCATCCGCATCTGCGCCTTGCGGAGCTTGGCCGCCGCCACCATCTTCATGGCGCGGGTGATCTGCTGCGTGTTCCGGACGGAGTGGATCCGTCGTTTGATCTCTCGTGCCTGGGGCATGACGCCTTCCTGTGCCGCGTTCCCTTACTCGATGAAGCTTTCCTTGAAGGTCCGGGCCGAGCCGAGGATCTTTTCCTGGAGCGCGGCGTCGAGGTCGCCCGTCTCGCGGATCGCCGCGAGGAGCGGGGCGTGGTCCTTGCGCAGGAGCGCGAGGAACTCGCGCTCGAAGCGCACGACGCTCTCCACCTTGAGGTCGTCGTAGACGCCCTGGTTGCCGACGAGGATCGCGACCACCTGCTCCTCCACGGGCATGGGCGCGTACTGGTCCTGCTTGAGGACCTCCACCATGCGCGCGCCGCGGGCGAGCTGCTTTTGCGTGGCCATGTCGAGGTCGCTCCCGAACTGGGCGAAGGCCTGGAGCTCCCGGTACTGGGCGAGGTCGAGGCGCAGCATCCCCGTCACCTTTTTCATGGCCTTGATCTGGGCGGCGCCGCCCACGCGTGAGACCGAGATTCCCACGTTGATCGCGGGCCGCACCCCCTGATAGAAGAGATCGCTCTCGAGATAGATCTGCCCGTCGGTGATGGAGATGACGTTCGTGGGGATGTAGGCCGAGACGTCGCCGGCCTGCGTCTCGATGAGGGGCAGGGCCGTGAGGCTTCCGCCGGTGCGGGGGAGCTTGACCACCTTGTGGCCGCGCGGGATCTCGATTTTTTTAAGCTCCCACTGCCCCGGCATCCCCTCGTAGACCCGGCCGCCCTCGGCCATCTCCCGCGTCACGGTCTTCTCGTCCACCCCCTCGCGGACCATGACGTAGTCCTCCCGCAGCTTGACCGCCCGCTCGAGGAGGCGGCTGTGCAGGTAGAAGACGTCGCCCGGGTACGCCTCGCGGCCGGGCGGGCGCCGGAGGAGGAGCGACATCTGCCGGTAGGCCCACGCGTGCTTGGACAGGTCGTCGTAGATGCAGAGCACGTGCCGGCCCTGCTCCATGAAGTGCTCGCCCATGGTGACGCCGGTGTAGGGGGCGATGTACTGCTGCGTGGCCGGGTCGGAGGCGGTGGCGGAGACGACGATGGTGTACGCGAGCGCGCCGTTCTTGTCGAGCGTCTCGATCATGCGCGCCACGGTGGAGCGCTTCTGCCCGATGGCCACGTAGATGCAGATCACGTCGATCGCGCCGGGGTCCTTTCCGTCCCAGCCGGGATTCTGGCTGAGGATCGTGTCGAGCACGATGGCGGTCTTGCCGGTCTGCCGGTCGCCGATCATGAGCTCGCGCTGGCCGCGGCCGATGGGGGTCATGCTGTCGATGGCCTTGATGCCGGTCTGCAGGGGCTCCCGCACGGGCTGGCGCTGGACAATGCCCGGGGCGACGCGCTCGATGGGGCGGTTCTCGCTCGTTTCGACCGGCCCCTTGCCGTCGAGGGGCCGGCCCAGGGCGTCGACCACGCGCCCCAGGAGGGCCTCGCCCACGGGCACGGCGATGATCCGCCGGGTCCGCTTGACAATATCCCCCTCGTGGATGCTCGTATCGCGCCCGAGGAGCACCACGCCCACGTTCTCCTGCTCGATGTTCAAGGCCACGCCGAAGATGTTGCCGGAAAACTCCAACAGCTCCCCGGCCATGACGTTGTCGAGGCCGTGGACGCGGGCGATGCCGTCGCCGACCATCAGCACCTCGCCCACCTCGGCGGTCTCGAGGCGCGCGCCGAAGGTCTCGATCTCGCGCTGGATTACGGCGCTTACTTCTTCCGGACGGATCTGCATGGGTCAATCCTCGCTTGTGCTGGCGAACCGGTTCGTCGGGCCTTTTCTCGCTCCCCTGGGGCCGCTTCAGTGCATCAGCTTGTTCTTTAGGCGCTCCAAGGCGCCGCTCACGCTTCCATCGATGAGCCGGCCGCCCATCCGAAGGCGCACGCCCCCGATGAGCCGTCGATTGACGCGGACCGAGAGGTCCACCTTGCCCTGGAGCGACCCTTCCAGCGCCTGCCGGAGCCGCTCCCGCGCCTCCGGTTCCAACGGCCGGGCGCTCTCCGCGTCGGCGGCCACCACCCCGCGCGCGGCGCTGGTCCGGACGCGGTAGTGCTCGGCGATGCGGCCGATGAGCCGGATGCGCCTGCGGCGTATGAGCAACTTGAAGAAATTGCCCGTCTCCTCGGAGAAGCGCAGCTCTTCGAGCAGCGTCTCGGCCACGCGCAGCTTCTCCGCCATGGCGATCCGGGGGAGGGCCAGGACGGCCAGCAGCTTCGGGATGCGAATCTCCCCCTCGCCCGGCTGGAGGATGTCCGTCAAGAGCATAAACTCCTCGTAGATGCGCTCGCCCTGGCCGCGCTTGGCCGCCGCGCGGGAGAGGCTCTTGGCATACCGTTCGGCCAGGATGCTTTCGATCATGACGGCTGTTTATCCTTTGCGTGCTCGATAAATCTTTCGACCAATTGCCGCTGGGCCGCCTCGTCCAGGGATTCCGCGAGTCTTTGCCGGGCGAGCGAGACGGCCTCGACCGCGACGGCCGCGCGGAGGCGGTCGGCAGCGATTTGGACTTGGGCCTCGAGATGGCGTTCGAGGGCCGCGCGCATACGCTCCATGTCCTCCCGGGTCCGCGAAAGCAGGCGGTTTTGCTCTTCCGCGACCTCCGCCGCCCCTTTGGCGCGGAGCCGCTCCTCCTCCTCCCTCAACGCCTTTTGAAGGGTCTCGTATTCCCCCTTGATTTCTTGGGCGCGCGCCTGCGCCTCGCGGGCCTCGGCGAGCTCCTCCCCGATGCGGAGCCCATGGTCCTGCAAGGTCTTGGGCAGCCAATCCCCCAAAAAGGTGTAGAGCACGAGGGCCAATCCGAGGACGTTCCACGCGTTGAAGAACCCGATCCAGGGGAACCGGTGATACAGGCCCTCTTTGAAGATCCCGATTCCCCCCCCGAGGTCTTCGGTGTGTCTCGCCTCCTCAATCGTTGACTGCATGGCCGGCGAAAGGGTGGTCCCGGCGGCCAACTCAACCGGGCCGTGCGGCGAGGTGAAGGAAAGACTCTCCCACAGGCGGTCGCCCGCCCGCAGGGCGGCGATCTCGACCGTTTTCTTCCCGGTGAACGCATGGACGAAATACGCCGCGCAACAGAGTCCGTACAGGACGAGATAGAGCTTGAGGAGCCGCAGACCCCTTCGCCTGGCCGTCCCGACAGCCGGCGCATCCGCTTGCGCGCCCGATTCGACGGGTTTCGTTTCGTCGGTCATGGTCCTTTACCTCATCCGCATCACCGTCTCGGCAACGACCTTGGCCAGGGACGGGATTTCTTTCCGGAGTTCCGCCTCGGTCCGTTGGAGCTCCCGCTTGAGATCGAGGTCCGCGGTCTCCCGCAGGGTCTTCATCTCGCCCATGGCCTTGGCCATGATACGGTCGGCCTCGAGAAGGGTCTTGTGCCGGGCCGTGCGAAGTCCGGCGATGTACTCGCCGTGGATCGCGCGCCGCCGCTCGCGGCGCTCGTTGCGAATCCGGTCGGCCATGCGATGGCCCGTCCGCGCGGCCTTTTGCCCCTCCTGGATCTCGCGGCTCCGCTTGTCCATCAGGGCCGCGAAGGGCTCCCAAAAGATCTCCTGGAGCACGAGCGCCATCCCCAGAAAGATGAGGATCACCAGGAAGAGGGTGGCGTTAAAGCCCACCACGTTGCCGGCCCCCACCACGGACACGCGCGCCACGCCCGCCTCGAGCAGGCGATCCACCATCTCCTTGGTGACCGGCTCGCCCGCGGCAAACACCCGCGCCTCCTCCCCTGCCGACTGCGCCTCTCCCGGTTTTTCTTTTTCCTCGAGCGTCAGACCGTCGCGCAGCTCCAATCCCCGGCCGACGAAGCGGAAGACCTCCGTGGGGTCGCGCAATTGCAGGGTATCAAGGCCCAGATTGAGCAGGGCCTCGTAATCCGCGGCCAACAAGGTCTCCTCGGGCCTGAGCGTGCGCTCCTTGGAGAGGACCACCGGGGAAGACAGTTGGAGCCGGCGTTTTTCCAGCACATCCAGGCGCTCGTGTTTCATGGAGGCGTAGCGGGGGTTGTCCCATTGGGCGGGTGTCACCCCGCCCCGGATGTCCACGTTCTCCTCCAGATAATCGGGCACGCGATAATACGTCTGATTCCGGTTGGCGAAGACGAGGTACGCGCCGAACACGGCGAATATCGTGAGGATAAGTCCCCTGCGCATTGTCCGCTTGCCGGCCAACGTTCTTCCCTCCGTGAAACCTCGCTTCCCGGGCGTTTCCGCCGCGCCTGGCCCGGGGCGGCCTCTCCTCTTTCCCCTGGACCGTCGCTCAGCCGCGCATGAAGATGAGCACGAGCGCGATCACAAGCGAATAAATGCCGGTGGTCTCCGATACCGCCTGGCCGATCAGCATGGTCCGGAAGATATTCGCGCTCTCTTCCGGCCGGCGGGAGATCCCCTCGCACGCCTTGCCTGCGGCGAAACCCTCGCCCACGCCGGGGCCGATGGCGCCGAATCCCATGCAGATGCCCGCGCCTATATACGCGCCCGCCTTGGCGATCTCCGGTCCCAGAATCTTAGCCGTTTCGACATCCATAACGCTTCTCCTTTGTCGCAAGTCCGAGGCGATCGTTCTTTATCTCTGCACGATAGTTCCCCCATCCCTCCCGTCCCTTCGCCGCCGAATTCCTATTCAAACAGGAGAATGAGCGCGATCAAAAAGGCGTAGATCGTCGTGGTCTCGGAAACCGCCGCGCCCACGAAAAAGACGGTGCGAATGGTGGAATCCCCGAACCGGGGATTGTCGCCCAGCGCCCGGCAGTACTTCGCCCCGACGTAACCGATCCCCAGGGCGGGTCCGATGGCCCCCGCGCCGATGCAGATGCCCACCCCCAGAAGCCGGCCGACCTCGCCGATGAATTGGGGATAAGCCGGCGCGGGGAACTGGGTGAACAACAGGATCAGCCCGATCACCAGGGCCAGGATGTTCGGCGTCTGGCCCCACGCCTGTCCGACCAGCATGTACAACATGATCTTGCCGGTCTGCCGGGGGATGCGCGCGGAGGTCTCCACGGCGCTCGAGCCCACCAGCCCGCATCCGTAGCCGCTCCCCAGAGAAGCGATCCCCACCGCGAGGCCCGTGGCGACAAACGCCATGGCCTGGGGCCAGGAATCCGGCGCGGCGAGGCTGCGCGGATCCGCCATCTTGATGAGGAGCACGAGGCTCACCACGAGCGCGAAGATGGAAGGGGTGCTCGCGCCCGCTTGGCCGACCAGCATGAGGCGGAAGGTGGCGGCGCTCACCTTGGGCTGGCGCACCCACCCCCGCAGGGCGCCCACCGCCACGTATCCGATTCCCGTCCCGTTCGCAAGCGATCCCAGGCCCATGCAGATGCCCGAACCCAGGAGCGCTCCAACCACGGCGATATCCAAGCGCACACCCCCTTTATGAATGTGCCGTAACTCGTTTATCTTCCCTCTATTACGTCTTAGCCTTTACCGGCGCTTCCACTCCGCTGCCGTCTTGGTCGTCAGGCTTTTTCCTTAGGCGCCTCCTCGTCCTGGACCCCCAGGGAAATATACGTGAGCGCGAGGATGGTGAACACAAAAGCCTGGACCGTGCCGACAAAGACGCCGAAAAAGCTCAGCATCCCGATGGGCAGCAGGAGACTGCGGATCAAGCCGCTTACAATGACCAGGATCACCATGCCGCCGAAGATGTTGCCGAAAAGACGGAAGGAGATGGAGACCACCTCCGTAAGCTTTCCCACCACGTTCAGGGGGAACATAATCACGCCGATGACGCCGCCGGGATCGAAATAGCTCTTGATATATCCCAGGAGGCCGTGCTTGCGGATGTGCGCCACGTGCCCGATGAGGAAGACGAAGAGAATCGCCAGCGCGAGGGGCACGTTGTAATCCGAGGTCGGCTCATGGAAGGCGGGCAGGGCAAAACCGGGGTCGTGGCGGCCGTTGCGGTTCCCATCGGCCGAGGGATCGAACTCGCCGGGGTCATAGGCGCCGTTGTGATTGTAATCGTGAAAGGCCTCCCCGCCTATCTGAGACGCCTGTACGGGGAGGATGCCGATCATGTTGGAGAACCAGAGAAAGAGAAAGAGGCTCCCGATCCAGGGGAGGTACTTGCGCCAGGCCTTGGGCCCGATGCTTTGCCGGACCAGACCGTCGAACATGCTGAAGATCATCTCCAGGAGCGCCTGGCCCCTCCCCGGGATCTCCCGCAGGGAGCGCGCGCAAATCCAGGCCGTGCCGCAAGCGAGGACCGCCACCACGAAACACATGAGGACCGTGTTGTGGTTGAACTCGAGCAGGAGCTTTCCGAAGAGCCGGATCTGGACCGGAAGCTCCCGCTCGATTCCGCCGGCCACGGCGGGCGAGGCCGTGACGGCCAGGAGAAGAACCGAACCTCCGATGCGAAAGGGCGCGCCGGCCTTCATGGTTTCTCTCCGCCGGCGGCCCGGCCCATGGGCGCCTCGCCCGCTTCGGAGAGGGCGCCGGGCCTTAACCATCCGTCCGCGTACAGGACCAGGCGCTCGAGAAGAATCCCGGCCAGGGTCGCGTAGGGATTGAATGCCGACAGGTAGATTGCCGCCACGACCGCCGCAACAATAAGGCCGTAAGAGAAAAAGGACGCCCGCAGGCTCGCCCTCACCCACTGCTCCTCCGGCAGGGTGGGAAGGCGGAGGACCGCAAGCACCCGGTTCCGGAAGATCACCCCGCCCACGGCCACCCCCAGGGCCCAGCCCCAGGCGAGGGACGGCTCCTCCGGCCAGCCGAGGTAGAGACCTCCAAAAGCGCCCGCGCCAAGGAGAAGGATGATTCCGAAAAGGGTGCGCTGGTATCGGATAAAGTCCTTCATGTCCCCCGCCCCCGGATGCTCTCCTTTTGCGGGAGGCGCCCGGAACATGTGCGCATTCCTTACCGCTTGTCCGTGCGCCGTTCTTCCGGCTCCCGGCGCTCGAAATGGCGCGTCAAGGTCCGATAGACCCATCCGAAGGAGAGCGCCACGCCCAAGCCGACCGCCCCCACAATGGGCCACGCCCCAAGGTCAAACCGCCGGCTGAGCCAAAGTCCCCCCAAGAATGCGGCTATAACGGTCGCCACCACCGCGAATCCCAAAACGCCCACGAGGCGGAAGGCCCGGAGAATTTCCTTCCTCTCTCTTTCGTCGTCGGGATTTTCCGGTTCCACGCCAATGCTTCCCAAGACCCCCGGTAGCGGCGCGTCGAAGACCGTGTCGATGATACGGGAACACCCCAAGTTTCTATCGCCGCTTGGCGCGCAGGCGCATGGACCGCCCGCCCGTTCTCGGATTCCCCCCCTCCCCCCTTGCGGAACCGTGTTGGGGAAGAGTCCCTTGAGCGGCTCTTCACTCCTTTCCATTATCGTTTTTGCAGGAGCGATTTCAAGGGTGGGTTTTCATGTGCGGTCGGCGGCCTGGCGAAGAAAGGAAAAATCCCGAAAGCCGTTCGAGCGTCCGCCCAAGCGCCGCGGAAGAGGCGCGCCCGGCCTGCCGGCAACGCGAAGGGGGATTATTTCGTGCGCCGGATGATGTGGAAGCCGAAGGGCGTCTCGACGATGTCGCTCGTTTCTCCCACCTTGAGCTTGAAGGCGGCTTCTTCAAAGGCAGGGGCCATGGCGCCGCGCTGGAAGGCGCCGAGGTCGCCGCCCTGGGGCGCGGCGGGATCGTCCGAGTACTCCCGCGCAAGGGCGGCAAAGTCCGCGCCGGGCGCCCGAACCTTTTGCAGCACCTCCTCGGCCCGGGCGCGGGCCTCTTCCCTGGTGCGCTTGGCCTGGGAGCGCTCCGCGCCCTGGTAGGCCACGAGGATGTGCCGCGCGGAGACCTCCGTGAGCGCGGCCTCGGAAGGAATCTCTTCCAGAAGCTCCCCGAGCGGCCGGCAGAGCTCCCGGACCGTCCAGGAAGGGAGGGTATAAATCCAGTCGCCGTGGCGGGCATTGAAGGCCTGGGCCTCGTCCACGGCCTGGAGCACGGCATCCTTCTCCTCGAGCTTTTCCTTGGCCTCGGTGCGGGTGATCCGGCTGCCGGCGGCCACGCGCGCCGGGTCGGGCGGACGGGCCGCGACCTGGATGTAGTCCTTCTCATCCTTCTTCCCGAAGCGCAGCGCATAGGCGAGGCCGCTCTTGAGCACGGCGGTGTAACCGTCCTTCCAATCGAGAGCCGCGTTCTTCGCCAGGGCCACGTCCGAGAAACTCAAGGTCGTGAGCGCCCCGAAGACCTCGTTCACCTGCTCTTCCTTGGCCCGCTTTCCTTCCGGGACGCCCTGAAGGGCCGCGGCGCCCTCATCCTTCCGGGCGATCGTGTAGGAGGCGCCGGAGGCCTCGACCGTCACGCGCACGAGGTCCTTCCGATCGAGATGGATGATCTCGCGGTCCATGTAATCGGCCGGTTGCGCGGTGAAGAGGAGGTAGTCCTGCGTGGCGTAGACCGCGTCGGGGTTCTCGCCCGTGGCGCGGCGGATGTAGGAGGCGCTCAGGCGCGCGTCGGAGGGAACCTCCTTCCCCTGCAAGAGCGCGACCAGGGGCTTTTGCCCGGCGTCGCGCAGGGTCACGCTCACGGTCTCCGCGCCGCCCTCGGTCACGCCGAGCTCCGCGTGGAGGGCGGGATTGTCGGTCACCTTTTGCGCGGCGCGAATGTCGCTCACGCGCCGCAGGAGGTCGTTCGTTCGTCGGATGGACGCGGGGTATCCCGCCCTCTCGGCGATGACGAAGCCCTCGCCGCGGCGCTCGAGGGTGACGCCCTGGGCGGGATCGGCCCCCTTGCGGACGGTAACCGAGGCGATGCGGCCGGGATCGAGTCCCTGGACGAGATAGGTGCCCGGCACAAACCCGCCGGGGGACTCGCGCGGGGAGTAGGCGAGGATCGCGAGCGCGGCCAGGGCGAGCGCCGCGAGCGCAAGGAGGTTGAGCGTGCGTCCGTTCATCCCTCGGCCCTCCGTAAGGCAAAGCGCCTGGCCCGGAGCATGTGCACCAATGCGAGAAGGACTGCAATCCCCAAGATCACCACGGGCGCCGACCAGGTGTCCAAGGTCTCGATCCATCGGCCGAGCGTCTCCACCCGCTCCATCCGCCGCGCCTGCAGGGCCCGGAGCTCCTTGCGCGCGGAGCGGATCTCCTCCTCGATCTGGCGGCGCTCCTGCAGGGCCGCGCTCTGGAGCAGGGCCGCGTTTTCCTCGGTGGCGGCGCTGCCGAGCTTGTTGAGTCGCTCTTCAAACTGACGGATCTTCTCGTTGATGGCCTGGGTCTCTTCCGCCGTGGCCTTGGCTGCCTCCTCCTCGATGGCGTCGACCCGGTCGAAGCGGCGCGCCATGCCCCCGCGGGTGCGGATGGAGATGAGGTCCTGCGAGCCGCCCAGGAAATCCAGCGTATTGAAAAGGAGGCTGGCGTTGTCGCCCTGCGGCATGACTCCGAACCACTGCCGCTGGTAGGCGACCATATCGCTCAGGAAATCCACGTCGGCGAAGACGAAGACCGAAGCGCCGGGGGGCGAGGACTGGACGGCCTCTTTCCTGACCGGTGCCTTTTCCGCTTTTGTTTCCTCTTCCGAGGTGGAGGAGGACGGGGGCGGGGGCGGGGGCTCCTCGGCCTCCGAGCC
>JAZDLH010000093.1:0-6108 GCA_043802275.1 Planctomycetota bacterium | reverse complement strand
GGTGATGCCGGGGGACAACGTGGCGGTGACGGTGACGCTCATCACGCCGATCGCGCTGGAGGAGCAGGTGCGCTTCGCCATCCGCGAGGGCGGCCGCACGGTCGGCAGCGGCGTCGTCACCCGCGTGATCGAGTAGAGAGGAACCCATGGCCGAGAAGATCCGCATCCGGGTGAAGGCCTACGACCACGAGCTCCTGGACAAGTGGAGCCTGGAGATCGTGGAGGCGGCGAAGAGCACGGGGGCGCGCGTGAGCGGGCCCATTCCGCTGCCCACGAGGATCGAGCGCTACACGGTCCTCCGGAGCCCCCACACGGACAAGAAGAGCCGCGAACAGTACGAAATACGCACGCACAAGCGCGTGATCTACATCACCGACACCACCGCGAGCACGATCGAAGTCATCGGCAAGGTCGTTCCGCCGCGCGGGGTGGATCTCAACGTGAAGCTCGTCATGGAACAAAACTAAAGAGGACAACGACATGACACGCGGCATGCTGGGACGCAAGATCGGGATGACCCAACTCTTCAAGGAGGACGGCACGCGCGTGGGGGTGACGATCCTGGAGCTCGCGGACAACCGCATCCTCCAGGTGAAGACGAGGGAAAAGGACGGCTATCCCGCGCTCCAGCTCGGGGTCTTCGACAAGAAGGCCAAGAACGCCACGCGCGCCGAGATCGGCCATGCCAAGGCCGGCGGCGGGCCGTGCCGCTTCGTGCGCGAGCTCAGGCTCGAAGAGGATTCCGACCTTGCGCCGGGCGCCACCTTGAAGATGGCCGAAATCTTTGACGGCGCGAAGAAGCTCCTGGTGACGGGCGTGAGCAAGGGCAAGGGCTTTGCCGGCGTGGTCAAGCGCCACCACTTCAAGGGGTTGCGGGCCACGCACGGCGTCAAACGCAAGCACCGCTCTCCCGGCTCCATCGGCCAGCACACCGATCCGGCCCGGGTCTTCAAGGGCAAGCCCATGGCCGGCCACATGGGCAGCGTCCGGATCACCCAAAAGGGCGTGAAAATCGTGAAGCTCCTGCCGGAAAAGAACCTGATGCTCGTCACCGGCTCGGTCCCCGGCGCGAACGGAAGCTTCATCATGATTCGTGAAGACTTGGGATACATCCCTCCGGTTAAATCCAAGTAATGTAAGCGCATTCCCCTTTGCTGTGCTTTTTGTTTATGAAAATGGCCGCACCCTTTCCGGCGCGGCCATTTTCATGTGGAACCGGGCTTTTGACGGTTGCCCATGCCGTGTCCGTGAAAAACGGGTCTCAACGTCCTCATCCCTGCCCCAATTCCTTCCCCAGCCAATCGTTGAAACATGCTAACAAATCTTGTGCCAGATTCTCCTTTATGCTTGACAAATCCTGTGTTTCATTTTATGACGGTGTGGGGAGATGGATTCCCCCGGGAACGCATGGTTCTTCCTCAAGCAGAGGGATGATCGGGATGACGCTTCAGCCCGGCCTTGGACTCATGCAGAAACTGCAGATGCGGCAGGAAATGGTCATGACGCCGCAGATGATTCAGTCCATGCAGATGCTGCAGCTCCCGCTCCTCACCCTGGAACAGCGCGTGCAGCAGGAGCTTTTGGAAAACCCGGCCCTGGAGACGGAGGAGTCCGCGGCCGAGGAGGAAGAGGAGGCTTCCCTCCCAGCCGCCGGGGCGGAAGAGCCGGACGGCGCCGACGACGGGGATATCCGGGTAATCGAGGCGGGACTCGCGAACTCCCTCATCGCCGTGGACCAGTCCGACAATGTCTGGGAAGAAACGCTCGAGGACCATGCCCCCCGCCGCCGTCTCCAAGGCGACGAAGACCCCAAGCAGGAGGCGCACGCCAACGCCCCGGCCAGGGCACCCTCCCTTTCGCAGGCCTTGATCGACCAGCTTGTCTTTCTCCATCTCTCCGGGCGGGAACGCGCGCTCGTGGAGCGGATCCTCTACTCGCTCGACGCGGCCGGGTACCTGCGCGTGCCGCTCGCGGAGCTTGCCGACCCCGAGGACCCGGAGCCGCCCACCGGGGAGGAATGGAGCCGGGCCCTTTCGATCGTGCAGGGGCTCGACCCGCCCGGCGTGGGCGCGAGAGATTTGCGGGAGAGCCTCCTTCTCCAGCTCCAAGCCCTCCCGGGCGCGCATGAGTTCGAACGGGAGCTTGTGGAACGCCACCTCGACGACCTCGCGGCCAACCGCCTGCCCAAGATCGCCAGGGCCATGGACTGCCGCCTGGAGGACATCAAGGCCGCGATCGAGGTCCTCCACGGCTTGAATCCGCACCCCGGATTCGAGTTCGGGCCGGACGCGAACGTCCGCGTGGTGCCGGACGTGTCCGTTCGCTTCGAGGAAGGCCGGTTCCACCTTCTTCTCAACCGCGGCAACGTCCCTGCGCTCTCCATCAGCGCCGCCTGCCAGGCCGCGGCGCGGTCGTCCGAAACCGACGCCGAGACGCGGCGGTATCTGCGCGAGCGCATCCTCAACGCCGACTGGATCGTCCGGGCCATCGAGCAGCGTCACCGCACCCTCTTGAACGTCACGCGCGCCATCGTGCATCACCAGCGGGAGTTTTTGCTCGGCTCGGCGGAGCGCCCCGGCCCCCTCATGATGCAGACCGTGGCCGACGAGGTGAAGATCGACATCTCCACGGTCTCGCGGGCCGTCCGGGAGAAGTACGCCGACACTCCCCGTGGGCTCGTGGCCCTGCGCGACCTCTTCACCCGCGCCGTGGGAGGCGAAGCCTCCTCCCCGGGCCCGTCGAACGTGCAGGTCATGAACCGGATCCGCGAGATCATCGACGCCGAGGACAAGGCCCGGCCCCTCAAGGACGCCCAGATCGTGAACCTCCTCAAGGCCGAGGGCGTGGAGATCGTGCGCCGGACCGTGGCCAAGTACCGCCAGAACCTCGGCCTCCCCAGCCAGAGCCGCCGGCGGGAATATTGAGCGCCCCTTCGAGCCGGTTTTATTGCCTCTTGTTTGGCAAGGGGGGGGGGGCGTTGCATCATCCGATCCCGCCCTGCAAATATTCCTTTTATCCGAGGGGGATGGTTGGAAGTTTCCGGTCAGCGCTGCAGGGTCGTCGGATACCACTCGATGAGAATTTTTAACCGGCCTACGCACAGGGAAGACGAAGCGCCTCCAGTTCGTTCAGGAGCTCCACGGGGGTCGCGTAGCGGTCCTCGGGGGCCTTTTCGAGCATCCGCGCCATGACGCGGGCCGCGGCCGCACCGACTTGGGGCGCGCGCTCGAGAATCGGGGGGAGGGATTCGTACGCGTGGCGCATCATGAGCTCTCGCTCCGAAGCGCCGGCAAAGGGCGGCGCGCCGCTCACGAGGTGGTACCAGGCGGCGCCGAGCGAGTAGAGGTCCGTCCGGCTGTCGGGGGCGCCGCCCCAGGCGAGCTCCGGCGCGATGTAGCGCGGCGTGCCCACGGTCCTTCCCGTGACCGCTTGAGCTGCCGCCTCTTCAAGCAGAATGGCGAGCCCGAAGTCCGAGAGCTTGGCCGTACCGTCCATACTAAGCAGGATGTTTTCGGGCTTCACGTCCCGATGGACCACCCCGGCCTCCCAGAGGTGACAAAGCCCCCTCGTGACCTGGAGGATAATGGCCAGGGCCTCGTCCGGCGGAAAAACTCCCCGGCGAAAGAGGCGTTCCGCCACGGACTCGCCCTCCACGAGCTCCAGGACCATCCAGCAGAAGGTCCCGTCCCTTCCCGCCCCAAGACAACGGACGATATGGGGATGATCGAGCCTTAGGGCCGCGCGCGCGCCGCAAAGGAACCGGTCGCAAAGCGTCGGCTCGCGCGCGCGCGCCTCGGCCAGGACCTTGACAACCACCGAGCGGCCGGTGACGCGCTCCCGGGCGCGATAAACCGTGCTCATTCCCCCGCGGGCGATCTCGCCCAGGATCGTATAACCGGAGACCGCCGGGCAAGCGGCCTGTCTCATGGGGAGGCCTCCCCCGGTTGGACCGGCTCGGGCACGGCCTCTCCAGGTCCCGGCTTCTCCACCGCGATTTCATCGAGGAGCAGGTAAAAGGTATCCGTGCCGTCCTCCGCCGGGACCTTGTACAGCACGCCCGTGAGGAGCATGGGATCGTTGAGAATCGACCTTTCCACCTGGTCGGTGAGGAGTTTTTGGGAGCGATCCAAGAGGATGCAAAGAGAACCCGGCAACGCATTTCCCGTCAAAAGCTTCGTCCACAAGCGGCCCTGCAAAAGCGCAACCGCTTCGCTCAGCCCCTCGGGAATGTACTCGTCCCCCCCGTAGGGAAGGCGGATCCGGATCGTTCGGCCGCAATACTTCGCGGGGGCCTGTGCGAGCGCGCCCGGCTCAAGGGGGAGAACCGCCGGGGCCTCTTCCGCCGACGCCTCCGGGGGAAGAATCGGCTCCCCGGTGGAGCTCGGCTCAATGACAAAGGGCTCCCCGGACACGAGATCCACGACCAAACCCGCGCGGTTTTTCCTGGCGCTGTAGGGAATCTTGGTCACGCGGCCATAGACGTGAAAGAGGTCCCCGGGCCAGCGCGCCATGAGGAAATCCACCGCCTCCTTCTGCGCCAGGGGGACGTAGAGATTCGTCACCTGCGAGGCCGGGCCCTCGGGCGAGACCACGAGCCAGTCCGAGGCGTTCACCCCCAGGCGCAGGGCAAGGCCGGCGTCGATCGGGTCCATGCGCCTCATCTTCACCGCGAGATGCACGCTCCGGCCGTCGAACTCCTTGAACCGCAGGTAGATCTCGTACATCCGGGCGTCCTGGTACGCGGCAAGATAGGGAACCCCGGCATGGGGGAGAAGCCGGGCATAAGGCACGGCGCGTCTGGCCATGACGACATAAAAATAGCGGTCTCCCTCGCGGTCCAGGACCATCCGTTCCATGCGGCCGAATACAAAGACCTTCTGCCCGTTGCGAAGCCTTCCCAGGTCCAGCACCAGCTCTTCCCTCGGGCCGATCACCCAGGGCGACATGGAAGAGAGCCAAACGTACTTCGCCTCGCCGAACCGCGCCTTCAACTCCTCGTCGGCGCCGGCGGGAATGCCCTGTTCGAGATCGAGGGAAAACCGTATGTCCCTCCCGCAGTAATAATTGGGATTCTTCCGCAGATCGTAAAAATCGATCTCCGGGGGTTCCGGCTCCGCGGACGTGGCCATGGCGGCGGCGGCCGCGCAGAAGAGAAGAAGAGAGGCGAACTTCCTCATCCGGGGCATCCTTCCCGCGCCGTGCCTGTCCTGGCTCTCTCGGCAAGCATAACTATAAATCAGGACATCGTCCGGGGCAAGAGACTTTTCCCGGCCCCAACCTCCTTGGAAAAACCGATCTTAACTCATTGACAGAAGCCCGATCGAGATTAGAATGCATGGCTTATGAAACAAACGCCCAAGACCCCCTCATCGCTCAAGGCCAACGGCGGATTGAACTTCGCTGCACTCTTCAGCCCCACCGAGGTGGAATGCCGCACGACCATCACCGACCGGCAGGCGCTTGTGCAAAAGCTGTTGGAACGCCTCGCGCTTGAGCGGGGCATCGGCAACGTCGAGACGGCCCTGGAGGTGGTGCTGGAGCGGGAGAAGGAGGCCCCGACCCTGGTGGCGCCCGGGATCGCCGTGCCGCACGCGCGCCTGGCCGCGGTCCAGAACCTCACGGTGGCGGTGGCGACCTCGGAGAAGGGAATCCCGTTCGGCTCCAAGGGGGAGCTTGCGAAGCTCATTCTCCTCATCCTCGCGCCCAAGGACGCGCCCGGGGCCTACCTCCAGGCCTTGAGTTCCCTCGCCAGGATCTGCGCCGACCCGGCCACGCCCGATCTCGTGGCCTCGTTCAAGACCCCGCAGGAGGTCTGGCGTTTTTTCGAGCGGGGCGGCATGGTCCTCCCGGATTACATCTGCGCCGGCGACATCATGACGAGGACCTTTGTGAGCCTGAAGGAGAACGACACCCTCGAGGAGGCGATCGACCTCTTTGTGCGCCACGGCCTCGTGGACCTGCCGGTCGTGGACAAGGACGGCGACCTCGTGGGCGTGGTGACCGCGTACGAGCTTTTGCGGGTGTGCCTGCCCGACTATATCCTCTGGATGGAGGATCTCTCCCCGATCCTCAACTTCGAGCCCTTTGCCGAGATCTTGCGCAACGAAA
>JAZDLH010000092.1:0-5828 GCA_043802275.1 Planctomycetota bacterium | reverse complement strand
GGTGATGCCGGGGGACAACGTGGCGGTGACGGTGACGCTCATCACGCCGATCGCGCTGGAGGAGCAGGTGCGCTTCGCCATCCGCGAGGGCGGCCGCACGGTCGGCAGCGGCGTCGTCACCCGCGTGATCGAGTAGAGAGGGCGCCGCCGGGGCCCCGAGGGACGCGATATGCGCGAATACGTTTTGCTTCAGTGCGAGCCGTGCGGCGCGCGCAACTATCTCAAGAGCAAGGAAACCAAGGGCACGCCCAAGCTGGAGCTTCGGAAATACTGCAAATTCTGTCGCGCTCACACGAAGCATGTCGAGCGCAAGCGAAAGTGAACGCGCGCGAAGAACGGACCGGAGACGAAGGTTCCGCCACGTTTCGGACGAGCGGCGCGAGCGCACGAGAGTAGCTCAATGGCAGAGCACTGGTTTCCAAAACCAGCGGCTGGGGGTTCAAGTCCCTCCTCTCGTGCCATTTCCGCCGTCCTCGCGATCGCATCCGACATCCTGCCGGTTGAAGAGGATCGGGACGAAAAGCGGTCGCGCGCGCCGTTCCAAGGCGTTGGCCGGCGCGGAGGTCAGGAAAAGGTTTAGGAGGCGCGGTGTATAAAAAGGGGCAAGGAACGGTCTCGCGCAGCGGGGCTGTGATCCTTTTCTTTCTGTTCGGCGCCTATTCGGGATACAGCTGGTACCAGGCCTGGCTGGGCATGAGCGCCTGGGCGGGGTGGACCGGCGCGCTCGCCCTCTTGCTCGGGTTTTCCGGGGCGGGGGCGGTGCTGGCGCTCTACCGGCCGAAAACGAGCGATTTCTTCATCGAGATGGACGCGGAACTCCGCAAGGTCATCTGGCCCGCCACGCAGCCGGTCTTCGACGCCAAGGCCGAGGCGTGGGGCGCGACGTACGTGGTGATCGTGACGGTGATCGTTCTCACGCTCTTTATCTATGTTGTCGACCGGCTGCTCATGCTGGTCTGGCAGCAGGGCGTGTTGCAGCAGCTCTTCCACCTCTGACGGGGCTGCCGCGCCCAGAAGCGGCGGGAGAGGGACGATGACGAGTTGGTACGCGATCAAGGTGCAGCCGGAGCGGGAGGAGCGGATCCGGAATCTCCTGGAGGAGCGCATCCGCCTGAACGGCTTAAGCCACGAGATCCGGACGATCCTCATCCCGACCGAGCACATGGCCGAGATTCGCGGGGGCAAGAAGCGCATCGTCGAGCAAAAGATGTACCCGGGGTATCTCTTCATGGAGATGGACCTCACCGACGACGCCTGGTACACGGTCACGGAGACCACGGGCGTGACGGGATTCGTCTCCCCCAACCCGCGGGAGCCGCAGCCCCTGGCCGAGGAGGAGATCGCCAAGATCCTCAAGGACATCGACGACAAGAAGGAGAAGCCCAAGCCCAAGATCGAGTTCGACGTGGGCGAGCGCGTCCGGATCAAGGAGGGGCCGTTCCAAAACTACGAGGGCTTCGTGGAAGAGGTCTTCCCGGCCAAGGGACTGGTGCGCGTCAATGTCCACATCTTCGGCCGGTCCACGCCGGTGGAGCTCGAGTACTACCAGGTGGAGCGGACCTGAGGCGCCGGGGCGAAGGGAGAGCGAGGCATGGCCAAGAAGAAGGAACTCAAGACCAAGATCAAGCTCCAGTGTCCCGGCGGGCAGGCCACCCCTGCGCCGCCCGTGGGCCCGGCGCTCGGACAGCACGGCGTCCCCATTAACGAGTTCATCACGCAGTTCAACGACCGGACCAGGGACCTGCGGGGCCTCATCGTGCCGGTGGAGATCTCGGTCTACCGGGACCGCAGCTTCGACTTCATCATCAAGAGCTCGCCGGCGGCGGTGCTCTTGAAGAAGGCCGCCGGCATCGCCACGGGGAGCGGCGAGCCCAACCGCAACAAGGTGGGCAAGGTCACCCGCGCCGACCTGGAGGCGATCGCCAAGGCCAAGGAGAAGGACTTGAACGCCCGCGAGCTCGAGGCCGTGGTGCGAATCATCGCCGGGACCGCCCGGAGCATGGGCGTGGAGGTGGAGGGCCTGTAAGGGCCGCCCGCCCCGGCGGGGCGCGAAGAACCGTTCCGCGCGGCGTCCGCCTCCTCCGTGGGGTGAGGTCGCCGCGGCAGGTCATAGGGAATCGGCGGCGAGTGCCGCCCCGGGAGTCCGTTGCGATGCAAACGAGAAGCAGGCGCTACCGTGCGCTGGCGGAGACCGCCGCCAAGGATCCGAAAGATCCCCACACGATCCCCGAGGCCGTGGCGGCCGTCCGCAAGGGCAGCAGCGTCAAGTTCCGCGAGAGCGTGGATCTGTCGCTGCGCCTCAACATCGACACCAAGAAGGCCGAGCAGCTGGTCCGCGGGAGCTTTACCCTCCCGCACGGCACGGGCAAGAGCGTGCGCGTGGTCGCCTTTGCCGAGGGGCCCATGGCCGAGGCGGCCAAGGCCGCCGGCGCCGTGGAGGCCGGCGCCGAGGACCTCGTGGAGAAGATCCTGGGCGGCTGGATGGAATTCGACGTGGCCGTGGCCCATCCCTCCATGATGCGGCACGTGGGCAAGCTCGGAAAGGTCCTGGGGCCGAAGGGCCTCATGCCCTCGCCCAAGAGCGGCACGGTGACGCCGCAGGTGGAGACGGCCGTCAAGGAATTCGCCGGCGGACGGATCGAGTTCCGCAACGATTCGCAAGGAAACGTCTCGGTCTGCATCGGGCGGATCGATTTCGAGCCGGCGGCCCTGGAGGAGAACCTGCAAAGCTTCCTCGATTACATCCAGAGCATCCGGCCGGCCACGGTCAAGGGGAATTTTCTCCTTTCGGCCACGCTCGCGAGCACCATGGGGCTGGGCTACCGCTTGGCGGTGTAGCCGGAGACGAATGCGGCACCTCGCCGAGGCGGAGGGAAACCGTCATGCCCAATCGAGTCAACACCCTGATGCTGCGGGAGCTCACGGCCCGTTACGCCAAAAGCGATACCCTCATCGCCGTGGGCTACGAGGGGCTCGACGTCCAATCCACCAATGCCCTGCGCCGGGTCATCGCGGGAAAGAACCTGCGCATGCGCATGGTCAAAAACCGGATCGCCAAGCTCGCCTTCGACGAGCTCGGCATCCGGGGCGTCGAGCGGATCCTGGCCGGACAGGTCGCCTTCATCGAGGGGGGCGATCCGGTCGCCATGGCGCGCACGATCCGGGACTTCGCCCGGGAGTACAAGCAGGTCGTTTTCCGCGGCGCCATTGTCGAAAGGACCGTGCTCGATTCCGAGGCTGCGAAGGGGCTGGCGGACGGCGCAAGCAAGGCGGAGCTTCAGGGACGCGTGGTGAGCGCGGCCCTTTCGGGGGGCGCTCTCCTCTGCGGCGCGCTTCTCGGTCCGGCCGCCCGAATGGCCGGGGCGCTTGCCGCGCTCGCGGAGAAAGGGAAAACCGAGGCCGCCTGAGGCGGCGGCGGACGCGCGGGGTGGAATGGCGCACCCCGGGCGCGTCCCAAAAGTCATTGCGCGTGGAGAAAATCCCGGGCGCGGAGGTCGTATCCAGGCCCGTTGGCGAGGTAAGCGGTGTTTCATCCGGGAAGTGGTACGGGTTGGGCGCGATGGCGGGACATTCCCGCCCGGTGCGCGCCGGCCCTTGACGAAAAGGATTGGGAGGTGGAAAGACCATGACAGCGGAAGTGGATGCGAAAGTGGAAGCCGGGACCTTCTCCGCCGAGACCAAGGCGATGGGCGACAAGATCGCGGGCCTGACGCTCCTGCAGGCCAAGGAGCTGGCGGATTACCTGAAGGAAGCCTACGGCATCGAGCCGGCCTCGGGGGGCGCCGTCATGATGGCGGCCATGCCCGCCGGCGGCGCCGGGGCCGCGGCGGAGGCCGAGGGGCCGAGCACGGTCACGGTCTTTCTCACGGGCGCGGGCCAGCAGAAGATCCAGGTGATCAAGGCCCTGCGCGAGATCACGGGCCTGGGCCTCAAGGAAGCCAAGGCCCTGGCGGACTCCGTGCCCGCGAAGGTCAAGGAGAACATCGAGGAAGAGGAAGCCGAAAAGATCCGGACCCTGCTTACCGAAGCGGGTGCGACCATCGAGATCAAGTAGAAAAGCCCCCTCCCGGCAGGGAGGGCCGGCCTCGGCGCGCGGCGGACGGAGCCTGCGTGGAGAATCGCAGCCATGCGGCAAGGAGAACCTATGGAGGTTCGCTACTACGGGAAGACGCACCCGGCGCTCAATCTCTCCGATCTCACGGAAACCCAGCGGGAATTCTACAGCCAGTTCCTGCAGGCGGACACCCCGCCCCGCGAGCGCGCGTACGACGGGCTCGAGGCGGTTTTGCGCGAGACGTTTCCGATCGAGAGCTACGACGGCAAGGTGAGCCTGGAATACCTCGGCTACGAGCTCGGCGCCCCGCGCCACACGCCCGGGCAGTGCCGGCAGCTCGGCCTCACCTACGCCCTGCCTTTGAAGATCAAGGTGCGGCTCAACCGCACGGAGCCCGTGGAGGAGTGGGTGTACCTGGGCGAGGTGCCGCTCATGATCGGCGGGGGGGAATTCGTCATCAACGGCGCCGAGCGCGTGATCGTGACGCAGATCCAGCGCTCGCCCGGGGTGGACTTCGCCGTGGAGATCCATTCGAGCGGCAAGCGACTCCACACCTGCCGCATCATTCCGGAGCGCGGCAGCTGGATCCAGGTCGAGGTCACGAGCAAGGACCAGCTCGCGGTCCGGATCGACCGATCCACCAAGATGATGGCCACGACCTTCCTGCGCGCCCTCTCCCCCCAGTACGGCAGCGCCGCGGACATCCTCCGCGCGTTCTACGACACCGAGCGCGAAAAGCTCACGCCCTCTACCGCCGCCAAGCTCGCGGGCGCCGTGGCCGTGAGCGAGGTCGTGAACGCCGAGACCGGGGAGGTGGTCCTGGAGAGCGGCACGTGCCTGACGGACTTCGTGATCGAGAACCTCCTCTCGCTCGGGGTGAATCATCTCGAGCTGATCCGGAAGGTCTCCGACGCCCTGATCTTGAACACCCTCGCCGGCGACGAGACGCACAACCACGAGGACGCGATAAAACGCGTTTACGCGCGCCTGAGGCCCGGCAATCCCATTCAGCTCCAAAAGGCCCGGGAGCTCCTGCAGGAGCGTTTCTTCGACGAGAAGCGCTACAACTTCGGGGCGATCGGGCGCTTCCGCCTGAACCGCAAGTTCGGCATCCGGGAGGATCGCTCCCCCACGCTCCAGCCGGAAGACTTCCTGAACATCTGCCTGTATATCCTCAAGCTCCGGGCCAACCAGGGCACGCTCGACGACATCGACCACCTGGAGAACCGCCGGATCCGCACCATCAAGGACCTCTGCATGGACGAGCTCCGGAAGGGGCTCCTCAAGATGCGCCGGGGCGTGCGGGAGCATATGGCCATCAAGGAGGTGGACGAGGTGCAACCGCACCAGCTCATCAACTCCCAGGCCGTCTCGAGCGCCATCGAGTATTTCTTCCAGCAGGGCGAGCTTTCCCAGGTGGTGGACCAGACCAATCCCCTCGCGCAGCTCGCGCACGAGCGGCGCCTCTCGGCCCTGGGCCCGGGAGGCCTCAACCGCAAGCGCGCCGGCTTCGAGGTCCGCGACGTCCACACCTCGCACTATGGCCGCATCTGCCCGATCGAAACGCCCGAGGGCACGAACATCGGGCTCATCGTGAACCTCGCCCTTTACGGGGCCATCAACGAGCTCGGCTTCCTCGTGACCCCTTATCGGGAGATCAAGAACCGGACCCTGACCGGGAAGATCCTGTATCTGCGCGCGGACGAGGAGCAGGAGATCCACATCGCCCAGGCGGATATCCATATCGACGAAACAGGCCGCGTGGTTCAGGAGC
>JAZDLH010000091.1:0-2499 GCA_043802275.1 Planctomycetota bacterium | reverse complement strand
GCACAGATGCCGCGAGCTTCGCCCAGTGAGGTCCACGAACGGCGAAGCTCCAGCGGCGGCCCCTCCGCTTCGGAGGGCTCTTGACCCAAGAGCTGATATGGGAGCCCGACGCTCCCCCACCGGGGAGTTTTCAACAAAGCCCCCTCAAGCCTCAGACCTGTCCCCCCGCCCCGTCCCCCCCGCCCCACGCTCGCCCATTCTTCCCATCCGGAGATTGACCGCTTACCACTCCTCCATCGCCACCCATCCGCTCCTGCCCCCCTGCCCCGCAGCCGCGGGACCCTGATCCCGCGATCCCGCCTCAACCGGGATCCCGCGACTGCGGGACTGCGGGACAAAGGACCTCCTCAACGTCACCGCGCGATTCTTCCTCTTCCCGTCTTCTGTCTCCTTCATGGATGTGCGGGACTCCGCTGTCCTCTGGAGCGCCGCTAGTTGCCGGCGCAAGACCAAGTTCTCGGCGGCCAGGCCGGCGCGCATGGCGAAGAGCGCTCGAAAGAAACACAGGGAGACGCTTCATCTGGGGCGTCCCTCGGCCTCGTCTGGCTTTCAGAACCTCGTATGGTAGACTGAAGAAGGTAGCCACCGCGGACCGAGTTTTCGGGAGCTGCAAGATTACGTCTTTCACAACCGCCGACAAGAACGTTGGGCGCATCCTTCGGGCCTTGTCCAAGTCTGACAATCAATTAGCCGCTGGCGCGCGTCATGATGCCGGCGGCCCGAGGTCCGCGCTGAGGTGAACGAGCGTGCCTGCATTATCGTGGGGGCCGGGCCGGCGGGCCTCTCGGCTGCCATCGCCGCCGCCCGCCGAGGACGCTCCGTCGTCGTTCTGGAGAAAAACGCCCGCCCGGGCAGAAAGCTCCTGCTTGCCGGCGGCGGGCGAGCCAACCTGCTGGACCCCGCCTCGCCCGCACTCGACGCCCTCGAGGCCTACGGCCGCAGCGGACGCTTCCTGCGCCAAGTGTTGTCCGCCTTCAGCCTCGCCGACTTCCTCAAAGAACTGCGCGTCGAAACCGAACGAGAGAAAGCCGGTCTCCGCAGCGGGAGCACCTATGTCCGCGGGGGCGCTCGGCGGCTGCTCGATGCCCTGCTGGCCGAGGCTAGACGACTGCGGGTCGAAGTGGTCTGCGGCGCCTCGGTCCGCGCCGCCGCCCGGCTCCCCGATGGCGGCTTTGAGGTACGCTCGGCGCGCCTCGACTGGAAATGCAGCCGACTCATCGTCGCCACGGGAGGCATGACCTATCCGTCAACGGGATCTTCCGGAGACGGCTACCGTCTCGCCGAGTTCTTCGGCCACGAAATAGAACCTCCCCGGCCGGCCCTGTGCCCGCTGGCCACGGATCCCAGCTTCCCCAACCTCGCAGGCGTCTCGGTGCCTGGCGCCTCCCTGACCCTGCGTCGCGCTGGACGCAAGGTTTCCACAAGGCGCGGCGCCCTCCTCTTTGCCCACCACGGCCTGTCCGGACCGGCTGCGCTCGACCTGAGCCTGGAGCTGGCCCGCGCGTCCTCGTCGCTCGAGGATGTCCCCGGCGCCCAGCTCATGGTGGACCTTTCCCCGGACATGACCCGCGAGCAGATCATCGAGGAGTTCCTGGCCATCTCGAGGGCCGGCCCCAATCGCCGTCTGGAGAACGCCGGTCTGACTGGAACGCTGCCCGCGCGCTTGGTAGCGGAGTTGGCTAAACGCGCCGGGATCGATCCTGCCCGGCGCATCGGCCGGATCTCGCGCCTCGAGCTCGCCGCGCTGGCCGCGATCGTGAAGGCGCTCGCCATGACCATTCGGGAGCCGCTCGACCCGCACGAGGCAATGGTCACTGTCGGCGGAGTCCTCACCAATGCCCTTAACCCGCACACGATGGAGAGCCGCCTCGTCCCCGGACTCCGCTTCGCCGGCGAAGTCCTCGCCCCCGCCGGTCCTTGCGGCGGCTATAACTTGCTCATGGCTTTCGCCACCGGCCGCGCAGCGGGCAGTTGACCCGGCCGCCGCGGCCTCGCTCCGCCTCGAGACCAACCACCTGTGTGGCCCCGTCCCGGGGCGGCCTCGATCTCCGCTGGAAAGAGGATCGAGTCCCCAACTGAGCATTCCCCTCCAAGGGCAGGTCCGCAGTCCCCGCAATGGGCGATGCCTCCTCAGACGTGCGATGGTTACGAAGAGGGTCTAACGTGTTAACGCTGAAAAAGGCTTTGGCGGCCCAAACGCAACCACGAAACTCTCGGTGCCACGCGATGCAGTCTCTGTGGCCTCAAAGCCCCGAAAGTCCCTCCTACCCCCTTTCTCCAATACGTGAGATATAATAACATGCATAATGTATGACTCTGCGCCACAGAGGGCGGGAATCTGGGCGAGCACGGGAAGACTAGGAAAGCGAATCCATGGGGAGCCATTGGCCTATGAGACTGTACTTGATCAACCCGTGCAATCCGCTTGTGAGCATCGTCCACGTCAAGGGGAGCCGCTGGAACCGGTACCGCGTGTGGAAGCCCCTGGGCCTCATGACG
>JAZDLH010000090.1:0-2759 GCA_043802275.1 Planctomycetota bacterium | reverse complement strand
GGGCTTGACAAGCACCACGGGGCGACGTAGAAATACCCTCATGTCGAAGGGGGGCAGCTGCAGGGAGAGAGAAAACCGCGAAGGATGACGGGAAAAGGGAATTCCGGAACAAGCGGCCGCTATGGAATGGCCGGCCGGACGTTCCAGGAAGCCCTCCGGCAGGCAAGACCGCGAAATTTAAAATCGAAGTCGACGACAAGAAACAAGATAGGAAAGGAAAGAAAGATGAAGTTCATCAAGATCGCTTTCGGCGCGCTGGCCGCGGTCTATGCGGTCAGCCAGGCAATATACCTGGTAAGAATCGTTATGCAGGGCACCCAAAGCATGTACTTGACCTACCATATCACCGGCGCCGCGATGGGAGTTCTCCTCGGGGCCGCCCTCTCGATCATCTTGTTCAAGTCGGCCTTCCCAAAGAAGAACGAAGGCGACCGGAAATGACCCATAGGAGGCCGCTTATATCACGGGCGGATCCTTGCCGCAGGGGCCGCAAAGCACAAGCGCCGAGATAGTCCTTGTCGTTTCGCTGTCGGGACTCTCGTGGTTTTAAGCGGGGCGGCAACCGGATGTTCAAGGTGAAAAATATCCGATGAGCTCCGTCGCGCAGCGGGACTGTTGGCAGCACTTTTTGCCCTTTCGCAAGGGTTTGCCATGAGAAAAGTCGAGGCCGGCACGCATCCGGCATCATCGCGTAGGGCGAGGAACGAGGAGAGGCATGGCGACACCCATTGATGCATGTCTTTCATCCAAGGGACAAGGGAAATGAACCCCAAGCCGCTTACGGATAACCAACCTCCGCAAAAGAGGCGAAGGCTTCGGATCGTCATCCCAGGATATCCCGCCGTCAACATCTACTCCGGCGTCGTGAAGAAGATGACCGCGCTTGGACCGGTCTGCGTGGCCACGGCGGCAGGCGAGGTGGCCGGGTGGGATGCCGAGGTCATCGATGAGAACAACTATGTGCGCGGCGCGCCGCGGGATGCCCGGGGACTGCCCGATCACGGAGCCCTACAGAGGATGCGGCCGGCCGACGCGGTGGGATTTTACGGCGGCCTCACGAGCACCGTGCCGCGGCTGTATGCGCTGGCGAAATATTACCGCGACCTGGGCGTGACCACCATTGCCGGCGGCCAGCACTTTGCGGAGGAGAACGTCGACGAGGCCCTGCGGAATGGCGTCGATTTCGTGGTGACCGGTGAAGGGGAGGAGGTCATGAAGGATCTTCTCGCCTTCTTTGACGGGGCGCTGAGCAGGAAAGAACTGCGGAGCGTGTCCTACCTGGAGGCGGGCCGCGTGGTCCGTATTCCGGAGCGCCCCCCCTTGGCCGACTTTGACGCGCTGCCCTTGCCGGATTACTCGCGAGTCCGCTTCGCCCGGATCCGGATCTATCCCGTGGGGCGGGTTCGAGGCTGCGGCATGAACTGCGAGTTCTGCACGGTCAAGGGGCGGCCGCGCTACGCCTCGCCGGAGCGCCTGGTCGAACAGATCGCCTATCTCTACGAAACCTTCGGCGCGCGCAAGTTCTTTCTCGTCGACGATCTCTTCGGCCAGGACCGCGAGGAGACGATCCGCCTTTGCCGGATGCTGGCCGGCTATCAGCTGCGCGTCCGCAAGCCCTTCGAGCTCACGGTCCAGATCCGCCTGGACAAGGCCCGCGACGGCGAGCTCCTGCAGGCCATGCGCGAGGCGGGCGTCCGCACGGTCGCCATCGGGTACGAGTCGCCGATTCCCGAGGAGCTCAAGGCCATGAACAAGCGCCTGAAGCCCGAGGAGATGATCGCCCAGACGCGCCTCTATCACCGCGCCGGATTACGGGTGCACGGCATGTTCATTTTCGGCTATCCCATGAAAGAGGGCGGCTCCTTCCACATGACGGCCCAGGAGCGCGTGCGGCGCTTCCGGCGGTTCATACGAAAGGCGCGCATCGACACCCTGCAGGTGCTGCTGCCCGTGCCGCTCCCCGGCACCGAACTCCGGGAGCGTCTCCTCCGGCAGAACCGGGTCTATCCGCTGGAACATATCGGCTGGGAATTCTACGACGGCAACTTCCCCCTCTTCGAACCGGATTCTCCCCTGACCGCCGAGGAGATGGAGCGCTCCATCCATCGGATCATGGGCCGCTTTTACCGGCTCCGCCACCTGTTCTCCATCGGGTTTCACATCATGCTCTTTCCGGCGCTCCTTTTTTACGTCCATGATCTCCGGGCAGGCTGGGACCGGTGGTCGCGGCAGTGGTGGAGCAGCATCTTCCGGTTTGGAGGGTGGCTCACGCTTCGCCGGTGGCTGGCCGATTTTAAAAAAAGCCGTTTTTCCGAGCGCCTGAAACGGGCCAGGGGAGCGCTGGCAAGCGCCCATCCCGACGGCGAAGGTGCGGACGGCTCGCCCCCGGCGCAAGTGGTTTAAGGGGGTGAAGCCTTCTTCACCGCAACTCTTTTTCCAGGGCGGCGAGGTCGGCCTGGGAGTCCCTGAGGAAGCGGATACAGGCGGCGGCTTCGCCGCATTGCACGGCCCGGGCCATTGCCGGGAGCGACAGGGATTCGTCCGCGTGCTCCTGGATACGGGCCGCGTTCTCCTGGTCTTCGGGCTCGAAAGGCCCCTTTTCGGCGGCTTCCTGATCCGGCAGGACCATAAAGATTCGGCTTTTGCTGATTTGGAGCGGACGAGAATCATAGGAGGCGATGATGACAAGGGCAAAAGCGATCGCGATTGCCGTCGGCCTGGTCCTGATGGCGGCGAACGTTTTTGCGGAAGAGGAAACG
>JAZDLH010000089.1:0-2940 GCA_043802275.1 Planctomycetota bacterium | reverse complement strand
GGTGGACGCGACGCACTTCTACTCCTTTCACCAGATCGAGGGCCTGACCGTGGACACGGACATCTCCTTCGCGGACCTGAAGGGCGTTCTCTCCCTCTGGGCCAGGGAGATGTTCGGACCCGAGACGGCCACGCGCTTCCGGCCGAGCTTCTTCCCCTTCACCGAGCCCTCGGCGGAGATGGACGTCTCCTGCTACTTCTGCGGCGGGAAGGGCTGCCGGCTCTGCAAGCAGGCCGGCTGGATCGAAGTCCTCGGCTGCGGCATGGTCGACCCCAATGTCTTCGACGCGGTGGGCTACGACCGGGAGAAATACACCGGCTTCGCCTTCGGCCTGGGCGTGGAGCGGACCGCCATGCTCTCCCTGGGGGTGAGCGACATCCGGCTCTTCACCGAGAACGACCTGCGGTTCCTGTTGCAGTTTTAACCCCGACCCCGCGGGGACGCGCGCCGCCCGGGGACGGTCCGAAAGAGGAAAGCGACCCATGAACCTCTCGTACCATTGGCTTCGGGAGCTCGTGCCCTTCACCCTGTCGCCCGAGGAGCTGGCCGCGGAACTCACCCATGTCGGTCTCTGCGTGGAGGAGATCGTGCCGCTCGAGGGGGACTTCCGCCTCGTGGCCGAGGTCACCACGAACCGGCCGGACTGGCTCTGCCACCACGGCGTGGCGCACGAGATCGCGGCCTTTACGGGTCTCCAGGCCCGCCTGCCGGAGATCCGCCTCACGGAGCGCGAAGGAGAGCCCGTTCCGGCGCTCACGCGCGTGGAGAACGACTGCCCGGACCTCTGCCCGCGCTACACCGCGCGGATCGTCGCCGACCTCCGGGTGGGCCCCTCGCCCGCGTGGCTCGTCCGGCGCCTCGATGCCGTGGGCTTGAAGCCCCGCAACAACGTGGTGGACATCACGAACCTCGTGCTCTTCGAGACGAACCAGCCGCTCCACGCCTTTGACTACGACCTCCTGAAGGAGCACCGCATCGTGGTGCGACGCGCGCGCGAGGGCGAGCCCTTCACGAGCGTCTTCGGCGAGGAGCGCGCACTCGACTCCGGCATGTGCGTGATCGCCGACGCCGAGGGGCCGGTGGCCCTGGCCGGCGTGAAGGGGGGCCTGCGCACGGGCGTGCACGAGGGGACGCGCACGGTCCTGCTCGAGAGCGCCTACTTCGACCCGGCCGCCACGCGCCGGACGAGCCGCCGGGCGCAGCTTGACAGCGACAGCTCCTACCGCTTCGAGCGCGGCGTCGATCCCGGCGGGGTGGCCCGCGCCTCGGAGCGGGCCTGCCGGCTTCTGGCCGAGCTCGCGGGCGGATCGGTCGCGCCCGGCCTCATCGACACGAATCCCGACCTCGCCCGGCCCTGGGAGGTGCGCATGCGCTTTGCGCGCTGCGAAAAGCTTCTGGGCCTGCGGGTCGCGCCCGAGGCCGTCCGTCGGATCTTCACGGGCCTCGGCCTCGAGGTCGTGCATGAGGACACGAATGCGATCCTTCTGCGCGTGCCCACCTTCCGGGGCGACCTCGCGCGCGAGGCGGACCTGATCGAGGAGGTGGCGCGCTGCCACGGTTACGAGCGGATCCCCGAGCGCGTGAGCCTCTCGATCGCCCCGTCCCACGAATCCTCAGGGATGCGCGCGCGCCGCTCGGCCCGCGCGGTTCTTGTCGGCCTCGGGTACCACGAGGCCTTCACCGACAGCTTTTCCGCCGAACCCTGGACAACGGAATTCGCCCCGCTCTCGGGCGGGCCGGACGCGAGGGCGGTGCGGATCCTGAACCCCGTGCGCGAAGACCGCCCCGTCCTCCGCACGAGCCTCTTGCCGGGCCTCCTGGAGGCGCGGCGCGTGAACCGGGAGGTGAAGGACGCCGCCTTCTTCGAAATGAACCGCGTCTTCCTCGAGAAGGACGGCGCGCGATGCGAGCCCGAGGAACTGGCCCTGCTCGACGACCGGGGGCTCCGCTTCGTGCGCGGCGCCCTGGAGGAGGTCCTCGCGGAGCTTCGCGTCTCCGGCGCGGTGGAGGTCGCGGCCCTGGAGGAGACGCCCCCTGGCTTCGCCCCCGGCACGGCCGCCCGCCTCTCGGTGGGGGGCCGGGCGCTCGCTCTCTTCGGCGAAGTCGCCCCCGCGGTCGCCGAGCGGCACGATCTTCTCGCCTCACCGGCGGCGCTCGTGGCGGATTTCTCCCTCCTCGCGGGTCTTAAGCGGATCGAAAAGTCCTTCCAGCCCCTGCCCCGCTTTCCGGGCGTGGCGCGCGACATCGCGCTCGTCGTGCCGGAGGCCGTGCGCTGGGCCGCGGTCGAGCGGGCGGTGCGGTTTCTCCCCGAAGGGGTCGACGCCGTGGAATTCGCCAGCCTCTACCGCGGCGCCCAAATCCCGGCGGGCACCAAGTCCCTCGCCTTCCGCATCCTCTACCGCCGCGCCGAGCGGAGCCTCACCGACGAGGAGGCCAACGCCCTCCGCGACGCCATGGTCGAGCACCTCACGAGGCGCATCCCGGGCGCCTCGCTCCGGTAGGGAACCAATCCCCTCCATCCGATCGAGTATTCTCCCTGACGGGCTATTTCAAAACAGCCCCCCGCAACAGGCGGCTCGTGCGCGATGCGCATCTTGTCGGGGTGTTGCAACGGTCCCCAGGGCGGGAGAGACGGACGTGGAACGTACATCCGTCACGCGAACGGATCATGCGACTGCCGTTCCGCAGCCTTAACGCACGGCAAGAAGGAGAAGCCCCGCGAGCGCCGCGGCGAGCGCCGTGCCGAGAACGAAGAGCCATCGGCGGAGATGCTCGAGGTCGGCATCGAGGCGCGCCTTCTCCGCGCGGAGTTCGTTTACCCGCTCCCGGCCCCGTTCGAGCGCGGCGACCACGGTCGCGCCCCCGCCGCGGCTCTCGCCCCGCGCGGCGAGCTCCTCCATGCGAAGGAGGTCGAGATCCTCGAACAGGGTCGAGGCCTCG
>JAZDLH010000088.1:0-9401 GCA_043802275.1 Planctomycetota bacterium | reverse complement strand
CGACCGCATCCTCTGGGCCTCGGACTGCTACTGGCCCAATTGCGCCGGGCGCTACCCCGAGTGGTTCCGATTTCTCGAGACCGAGGACGAGTTCTTCGCCCCGGTCTCCGCCGGGGCGTCCGAGGGGTGGATGCTCTACGGCGTGGGCCTGCCGGACGAGGCGCTCCGCAAGGTCTACGGCGGGAACGCCGCGCGGCTCCTGGGGCTGGCGCTCTGATCCCGCCCGGCGAGGAGGAGGCGCTCCCGTTCGAGGAGGCATTGGAACCCCAGGGGCTTCAAGAGCTCGAGTCCGCCCTTCGAGGTGAGAACCAAGGGCGATGGCGTCTCGAGTGCCGCCTCGGCATTTTTTAGAAACTCCCCCTCCCGGTCGAAATAAAAGAAGGCCACGGCCTCCGGCGCGCGGAGCCCGTCGGCAAAGTAAAGAGGAAGCTTTTCCCCGGGCGGCACCCACTCACGGATGAGGGGGGCCATCTCCAAAATACCGTATTTCTCGTCGCTCTGGTGCCGCTCCCTGGGCATGAGGAAGATCCCCAGGGCGAGAAGGAGGGCGTAAAGCCCGAGCCGCCTCTCCAGGTGGGCCGCGGCGCGCGCCGGCACGACCTTGAGAAGCGCGAAGGCCGACAGGATCGCGAGCGGCGGGTAGAGCGGCACGAGGTACCGGCCGTACATGCGAGGCGGGATAAAGACCGCGAGGAGCAGGCTCCCGGTCCACGCGAGAAGGAGCTTCGCCGCCCCGAGCCGATCCTCGGGGGAAGACGCGGAGGCGGCTTCCCTTTCCGGCGCATGCCGCTTCTCCATCGAGCCTCCGGCGGGGCGGAGAGCGCCGACGGCCATCCATATCCCCGCCAGCGCGAACGGCGTCCAGGGCAGGTCATGCACGAGGAGGACCCGGACAAAGTCCGGGCGCCGCTTGGTCGAGAGCCAGTCCCCCTGGAGGCGGCCGATCATCTCGTGCCGGAAGTGCCGGTCGAGAAATTCAGGATTCCGCGCCGCCACGGCCGAAAACCACGGCAGCGCCAGGGCCGCCCCGAGGAGGATCCCGAGCCGGAAGGGTGCCCCGAGGCGGAGGCGCGCCTCGCGGCTCCACAGCGCGGCGAGCACGAGCGCGGGGAGGATGAAGAGCGTCATCGGCCCCTTGGCCAGGAACCCGAGCCCGACCGCCGCGCCGGGCAAGAGCCCCCACCAGCGGGACCGCCCGGCCCGGATGCGCATAAAACCCCAGACCGCGAGGCACATGAAAAAGACCTGCGGCCCGTCGAGCCGGCCGGCCGAGACGTAGCGCAGAAAATCGTTCGTGAGCCCGAGCACCACGGCGGAGAAGACGCCGGCCCGCGGCCCGGCAAGGGATCGGGCCAGGTCGTAGACGAGGATCAGGCTTCCCGCGCCCGCGAGCGCCGACCAGAAGCGCGCCGCGGCAACGGAGACGCCCAGGGCCTTGAAGAGGAGGGCCGTGAGCCAGAAGACGAGCGGCGGCTTGTTGAAGTACGGCTCCCGGCCGATGTGCATGGTGATCCAGTCGCCCGTGGCCAGGATGCTCTTGGCCACCGCGGCGTAGCGGGCGGGGTCCTCCACGAGGACTCCGTCCCCCAGCCGGACGAAGAAGAGCGCCCCGCCCAGGAGAAGTACCCCAAGGACCGGAGAGGAAATCCGGTTTTTGCGCCCCTCAAGGTTCGTCAAGCCCATGCTCCGCAATCGTTCTATCCCCCGGCGCCATCATAGGGGTTGCGTAGGGTCGAATCAATGCCGCGGACTGCAAAAGCTTGTTCCAGGGCCTCTTGACACCGGGAACTTTGGCCGTAGCATAAAGGTGAAGGGTGTCCGGACGGTGTGTGCGCTGGGGAGCATCCGCTCGCGGAACGAAGGCGTGAAGAAGGAAGCCTCGGGCATTCCGGGAGGAAGACGGCCATGGCCCTCACGTACATCAGCCTCGTCATCCCGAACCGCGACGGGCGGGAGTACCTCGAGAAATGCCTCGAGGCGCTGGTCGTCCAGACCCAGCGGCCCATGGAGACGATCGTGGTCGACGACGCTTCCCAGGACGAGAGCGTCGCCTTTCTCGGAGAGCGCTTCCCCTGGGTGAAGGTCCTCTGCTCGTCGGAGGAGGGCGCGCCCCAGGGCTTCGCCCGCGCGGCGAACGTCGGGATCCGCGCCTCCACGGGCACGGCCGTGGCGCTCCTCAACAACGACACGATCGCGGACAAGACCTGGCTCGAGGAGATGGCCCGCGCGCTCGAGCGGCATCCCAGGGCCGCCTCCGCGTCCTGCCGCATGCTCTGCCGCGACCGCAGGCGCGTGAACGCCCTGGGGCTCCAGTTCCGGGCGGACGGCACCTGCGCGGCCCTGGCAAGCGAAGAGGCGGACGGGCCGCGGTTCGACCGGGAGTGCGAGGTCTTCGGCCCCTCGGGCGGCGCGGCCCTCTGGCGGCGGAAGGCCCTGGAGGATATCGGCCTCTTCGACGAGGACTTCTTCGCGTATTACGAGGACGCGGACCTCGCTTTCCGGGCGCGCGCGGCCGGGTACGCCTCGGTCTACGCCCCGCGCTCGCGGGTGGTGCACCTCGAGGCGCGATGCCCCAGCCTTTCGCGCGTGGACAAGGTGGCGCTCCGCCTCCGGAACATGGTCTGGTTCGCGGCGCTCAATTTTCCTCCGGAATTACTGCGGCGGCAATTCCCCGGTATCCCCTTCCGGATGCGCCTCCGGTATTTTTTGAAGTACGGCCTGCGGCCCTGGAAGGTGGAGGGGCGGGCCTTCTGGAAGGCCGCCCGGATGCTCGCCTTTTCGAGCGGACGCACGGCGGAGAAGCGCGAGAAGCGCCTCGCCGCGCACACCGCGCACACGGCCGACCTCATGCGCTGGATGGGCCGCGATCCGTTCCAGGAGCCCGACGACCCCGGCGTGATCAAGAACTCCGTCTGAACCGGCGGGTACCGTCGCTTTGCCTCTTGCCCGGCGATCCGAGCGGTCGCCGGACCGCCATTCTTTAAAAATCGCCGCCGAAGACCTTTTCGAGCCGTTCGGAGTCGCTTAGGTGGCGCGGCGTGATCATAAGGCGGTCGAGCGGAGTCGGGCCCTCTTCGTACCGGCGGATCGTCTCTTCGTACGGCTTCCAGTTCATCTCCCCCAGCCGCTTCAATGTCCCGAGCTCTTGGCCGGTGGCGTTCCGGTAGGCCTTGTACACGAGCTCCGAGCAGTAAAGAAACTCGTCGTCCATGCTATAGGAAAAATCGTATGGCCTTCCCAGAAAAGGATTGAGTTCACCCACAAAACGCGGAATATCCTGCCGGTATTCCGGTTTCAGGCGGAAGGCGGCCAGGCGACCGCCGCGGCCGCGGAAGATCCATTTCCAGAGCGGCGTTTTTTGCACCTCGCCAATGGCCTCGACTACGAGCCATCGACCCTCTTCCCGGACCACCACTCCGCAGTGGGAATAGGGCGATCCCGTCACGCCCTCGATCGCATCCACGAGGTCGGCATGTGGCAGGGACTGGAAGACGACATCGCCTTCCTGGGGCGCATAGCCGAGGTAAGAGATGCCGGCGGGAAGGATGAACAGGGCGAAGAGTAGAGCCAGGATGCCTCCGAGGAGGCAAAGCCGCATGCGAGCCCTTCTATCCTTGGGGAGAATCTGCATGTCCATGCCCTCTCGAACGCGCCCTCAACCATCCGGGCGACTGCCGTTCGCGGCAAGACGTTATTTCTCTTCCCCTTGGGAGGGGCGTCGGGTTTTGCGCAACGCGGGGTTGGTCTCGGGGTCGTTGTACAGCTTGTGCTGGGAGTAGCTCTTGAGGCGTTTTTGGCCCGAAAAGACGCCCTCCAAAAGCGCGGAGAGGCTTTGAAGCAGGTCCTCCGTCCGCTCGCGCACCTCGGAGAGACGGTCCCGACTCCTTTGCCGGTGCGCCGGGGTGGCGTCCCGCCGCCCGGCCTCCAGGTCCAGATGATAGGCGCGGAGGGCCAGGATCGTGAGCCGGTCGAATGCGCTGCCCGGCGTCTCGGTGTTGATCGGGAGGCCCGGATCGGGCGCGCCGAGGGACCTTTCCACGGCCTCGCGGAGGAGGGCGTCCGCGCGGTCCATGGCGTCGTTACGAAGCTGGTTCTCGCAGTCGATCCGGCGCTTGATCCGGGCGATTTCGGCATCGGGGAGGTCGGTCCGGCGGATTTCGTCCTCCAGGTCCCAGAGCGCGGTGTTTTTGATGAAAAGCTCGGTTAGGGCGGCCGTGAGGGGCGTCTCCGCCTCGGACTGGCGAACCGCGTCCGCACGGCTGCGCTTCAAGGCCTCCACGTTCCGGCTTGCCCTTTGAAACCAGGCCCTTACGTCGATGGGGGACTGCATGAGCGCCTCTCAATCCATCAGGAACGATTCTCCGTCAGCAGAGGATGGACTACGTTTCAAAAAGGCACAACAAAAATCCGCCGGAAAAAACGCCGATCCCTTTCTCTTCCCTCTTCCGCTGAAACTCATGGTTCGCCCATCGCGGGCCGGTTCCTGCACTGGAAGATCTTGAAAAACCCGGCGGCGCTTTGCGGCGATATATTCTTCCATGCCTCGTCGCCGTTGCTCCGTTCGTAGAGCGTATGGGCGATGGCCTGGGCCTGTCCGGATCCGCGGGCTACCAGGAGGACCTGGCGGCCGGAGCCGGCAAGAAAATACAACCGCTTGGGCGACACCTCCGCGTCCTTGACGTAAAAAAACTCGGTTCGGAAGCGGTCCGACCCGAGACGGTTGTGGTACTTGTGCACGAGGAGCCACAGGAGCGGCCACTTGCCGTTTTCGTTTGTGAATATCGTCGTGGGAGCGCTCCGGCACAGACCGTCGAGCTCGGTCAGCACGCCGGACGGGTTGAAATAACGATTCTGAAAATACAAGTCGTAAATCCCCAGCAACGGCATGTCGGTATCCTTGTGCCGGTTGTAATAGCCCGCGTCATCCGCTTCGCGCTGGAAGCCCAGGACCCACAGCACCGCGACGAGCACGACCGGCGCGCCGGCCGCGAGCCGGGGGCACGCACCGTGCAGGCGCGGCGCGAAGCCTTGCAAGGACTCGGCAAGAAGCAGGGCCAGCCCGGCGTACATGAGGGGCTGGATCGGCAGTATGTGCCGCGGGTAGGGAACGGCCCTCATGCAGCATAGGAGTGGTACGAATCCGACGGCCGTTAAAACGACGAAGAGGAGTTTTCCTCTCGGGGAATCGGGCGACTGGGAGCTATTTTCACGGCTGGACCGAAACAGGAACCATAGCCCCGGCACGGCCGGGATGACGAGCCACCAGAAATCCCGCGCGGTCGAAAGATACCACTCCCCAAGCAAGGGGCCCAGGGTATAGCGCGATTTCAAGCCCAGCGATTGCAGCAGGAAGCCCCGTACGTCGCCCAGGTACCAGGCAAGGCCGACCAATGGAACGAAGGCGATGTAAAGAAGCCGGCGAAAGGCCTTCCGGTCGCGCCACGGCCGGGAGGGCAGGGCCGGCAGGATCGCCCACGCGGCAAGGAGGGCAAACCACAGGAGGTTCGTGGGAAGGAGGCCCACCGCCACGGCCGCGCAGAGACCGTAGAGGCACAGCCGCCACCAGCGCGGGCTTTCGAGACAGAGGATCAAACAGTACCAGCCGAGAATGACCATGAGCCAGCTGAACGAATACCCGCGCAATTGCGCGGCGAAGTTCGCCGTGACGTGGCTCGTGGCGAAGATCGTGGACGCGAGACAACCGGCCGCGGCTCCGGCCATTCTCCTGGTCGCGAAGAACAGGGCGGCGACGGCACCAAGCGAGAAGAGGACGACGGGAAATCGAAGATACGCCGTTTCCTCCCCCAGGGCGGGCCCGAGCGCCTTTCGCCATAGGGAGACAACAAGGCTGAAAACAACGTGGTTTGTCGCCATGTGGTAATCCGTGAGGGCGTTACGAATATTTCCGGCGGCAAAATGCTCCAGGGCATAGGCTTCATCCATCCAGATTTCATCTTTCAGGTGGGGCGTAAAAAGCACGGCGGCCAGCGCCACCGGAAGGATAAAAGGCAGGAGCATGGCAACTGTTTTCATTTTTCCCCCGGCCCGTTCGGGTGTTGCGGCGAATAGCCTTTCCCCCTTTGCCGGCGGCTCTGTTGAACCCTGGGGAGGCCTCGATACCCTTGCAAAGGAGATCGGGCATTCCCCTTGAAAATCGGATGCCGTGGAATTCGCCGACGAACCTTCTCTTGTCAAGTCCAACCGCCGCGGAGACGATTTTTTACAGCGGCTCGCATGCTTCCGGGGTGCCGTGATACATGGAATACACTCGTTTCGCCTGTTTTATACCGCGTTACGGAAGGGATGTCCATAGCGTCTTGACCTTTGCCGAAGGAATGGCTTATACTATCCTCATGCGGATCCCATGCGCCCGGATGATCCTTCTCGGTCTTTCGGCATGCGGCCTTTTCCCCGCGAGGGCCTGGGCCGGCGAAACCGCGATGCTCTCCACGCCAAGAACGGCCAGGCAGCACGGACTCTGGGAGCTCGATTTTCAATGCGAGGGCGTCCCGCATTTCGATCCGGCCGAAGCCTATCTGGAGGCGGTGGTTGAAACGCCCTCCGGAAAGCTTGAGACCGTTCCCGCCTTTTGGATGAAACCCTTTTTTATCCCTCCGGTTGCAACTCAAGAGCTGGAGGAGACCCCCCCGCATTGGCGCGTCCGGTATTGCCCCGTGGAGGCAGGACAACACCAGGTGCGGCTCGTGCGGGTGGGAAAGAAAGCATTGATTCCGCGGCAAACGATCTGGGAGGGATCGTTTGAGGCTCAGGCGGCTTCCTCCCGGGGATTTTTGAGAAGGGATCCCGGAGACGCCCATTATCTCCGATTCGAGGACGGCACGGGATTCTTCGCCCTGGGCTTCAACGTGGCCTGGCCCCCATCCGGCGGCAAGATCGCGGGGTACTTGCACTATCTCGATCGTCTGCGCGAGGCGGGCTGCAATTACACCCGGGTATGGCTCTGCACCTGGGGTTTCGCTCTCGAGACGCCCGATCCCTATGACTACGACCTCTATGCCGCGGCGGAGCTCGACGCGCTCTTCCGCGAGGCGGATGCGCGGGGCATTTATGTAAAGCTCTGCATCGACAATTTTCACGATTTTCTTTTTTTCAAGGAGAAGGGCCCCTATTTCGGCCAGGGCAAGCCCTGTTCCGAACCCGAGGATTTTTTCGCGGCGCCGGGGGCCAAGGCCATCTACCAGGCCAAGCTTCGCTATCTCGTGGCGCGCTACGGCGCCTATACCAGCCTACTGGGATGGGAGTTCTGGAACGAAATGGATTACACCCTGAACCCCCCGCTCGCCTATCAAACTGAAGACGACCCGCCCAGGCCTGAAAGAGCCGAGGCGCGCCGGGAGTATTATCTCCCCTGGATCCGGGAGATGGGCTCCTTTCTCCGGAAACTCGACCCCTATCGGCATCCCCTCACCACCAGCCTCGGCAACCACGTGCTCTGGGACAGGCTCTGGGACGTCCCCGAGCTCGACATCGTTGAGCAGCACAGCTATATCCCCTATCTCCCCATGTCCCGGACGGCGGAACAGGAGGACGCGGCGCTCTTTATCCTCAACGCGCGGGCCGAGCTGCAGGCCCATGGCAAGCCCTACCTCATGGACGAATTCGGGTATTTGGGCACGAACGAGGATAATCCCCTAAACGACCTGGACACCCGGGGCATCGCCCTTCACAACGCCCTCTGGTCCGGGGCGCTCTCCGGCTATGCGGGCACGCCCATGCTCTGGTGGTGGGACTATTACCTGGAGGAGAAGAACCTTTATTCTCATTACGCGGCCCTCTCCCGCTTTCTCGAGGGAGCGGACTGGTCGCGCCAAAAGTCCGCGCTCTACTCGGAAAGCGATCCGGAGGTGCGCGTGGTGGGGCTCCAGGACCCCGCGTGGATCGGCCTCTGGGTGCAGAACAAATCCTCCACCTGGTACCTGCGCCTCGTGGAGGAAGAGGAGCCCGCGTGGCTCGACAACATCTCCCTCGCGTTTTCCGGGATTTCCCCCGGCACGTACCGCCTCGAGTGGTTCGATCCCTACGAAGGAAGGGTGCGTGCCGCCAAGGAGGTGCGGTGCGGGGAGGGGAGGCTGGAGATCGAGGTGCCCGCTTTTTCCCATGATATTGCGGCAAGACTTTTCTTGCAAAGCGGGGAGAAAGGGGTTAAATAAGGGGCGCCCAGGAGCCATTCGACGGATCGGCCGTCCCGGGCGGGGTGAGGCAAGGCGGACGAAAGGGAGATGGAAATGGCGGACGTGATCCGGGTGACCCGGAAGAACTTCGAGACCGAGGTCGAAAAGAGCGACTTGCCGGTCCTGGTGGATTTTTTCGCGGATTGGTGCGGCCCCTGCAAGATGATGGGGCCGATCCTAGCACAGGTCGCGGCGGAACAGTCCGGGGCCATAAAGGTCTGCAAGTTGGATTGCGATAGCGACGCGGATTTGGCGGCCGGCTTTGGAATCACCGGTATACCCTGCCTAATCCTCTTCCGGGATGGGAGCGAAGTCGGCCGCAAGGTCGGCGCTTGCAGCAAGGACGATCTCATCAGCTGGCTGGAAGAACACAAAACGAACTGAACTCCTAATCGTTTCCCTCAGTTCCGATTCCATGACACCCTGTTCGAGGATCGATGGCGCGGTATTTGACGCTTGGAAAAGGGGTATTTGTTCGATAAAAACCCGAAACACGTGGCGGGCGTACGCAAAAAACAAGAGTGCGGAAATCTATCCAATGCTTTGGTAGGAAAAGAGTTGGGTATTTATGTAATAAGAGGGCCGGTCGATCGGGGAGAATTCTTTTATTTTCTGGAGTTAATCTGGAAATTAGGGAACCGGGAAAAATAAAAAAATGATTATTATTGACAACCCGTTTCTTCCTTATACTATTAATAATCTTTACTTCTATATCTGTCTGTGCGCAACGTGAGTTGCGCCCGGATCATTGCTGCTGTAGCTCAGTGGTAGAGCACCTCCTTGGTAAGGAGGAGGTCATGGGTTCAAGCCCCATCAGCAGCTCCAGGGGATTTGCGCACCTTGTCCATCATGGTTCCGGGTGCGGTGGGAGAGAGTTCTGACGGTTTGAATTCGGCGCGCCGGGAGTTCCGGTTGGATCGGCGCACGGTTTCGTCAAGGCATCGGTTGGGAGATACGACGGTTCGCCGCGCCAAGGAAGTTCGGCGCCACGAAGGCGGGGGCGCGACCGTAGCGGACGGATAGGATTGGACGGCGCCTCGGCGCGCGGGCGCCGGTTCCGTTTGGGATTGATCGAGGGGACCAGGCCATGGCGAAAGAGAAGTTTGCGCGGACGAAGCCGCACATGAACGTGGGGACGATCGGGCACGTGGACCACGGGAAGACGACGCTCACCTCGGCGATCACGGAGGTCTGTTCCCTCAAGTACGG
>JAZDLH010000087.1:0-2904 GCA_043802275.1 Planctomycetota bacterium | reverse complement strand
TCCAGGTTCCGGACGAGCCCCTCGGAGAGGAGGAGGTACCGCCAGCGCCGGAGAAAGCCCAGGACCGCGGCGTTCAGGAACGCCCGCCCCCCCAGCCGCCAGAGGTAGATGCGGCCGAACCGGATCCCCGCGCGCTCCTGGAGGGCCGACAAGCTTTGCCTTAGCGCCCCCTCCGGCAGCGGCCGGCATTGCCACACGCGGACGAGAACCATCGGCACGAGGACCGCAAAGAGCCCGAGGAGGAGGAGAAGCTCGCCGAGTTCCATGGAGAGGCCCCAGCCGTTCGACTTCCATTCCGACGGCACGACCCCGTGCAGAAGGTCGAGGAGCCCGAGGAGCAAAAGCCACGGGAGGAGGATGAAGAGGCTCGTGCGGATGCGGAAGGAGAGGTACGGCCCCCGGGCCCAGCGCTCTGGCGTCGCGAGGTTGTCGAGCCGCCGGAAGGAGAGCCACGAGACCGTGAGCGTTGCAAGGTACGGCGCGAGGCCCACGGCGAGGAGCCCGGCCTGGGTATTCTCCAGGCGCCAGAGGCGGGGCAGGGCGCCGGGCCAGCCGAGCGCCTCCAGCTGGAAGACGTACACGAAGACGAGGAAGACGCGGAAGGAGACGCCGATCCAGCCCCGCGTCTCGTGCAGGGCCGCGCCCTGGAAGCCCCGCCGCTCGAGGTGCGCCGCGGCGAGGCGCGTGGAGAGCTCGCCCACGACTAGGGCGTAGAGCGAGGCCGCGGCCGTGTGGAAAAAGAGGCTCTCCAAGTCCGCGCCCGGGCCGAAGCGGGGCCCGGCCGGCCGGTCGAGAACGGCGAAGGAGAGGTATAAAATCGCCGCGATGACGTCGATGGGAAAGAGCATGGTCTCTCGTCCAGCGTGGCCAGGGGCCGAAACTGAAGCCTTTTGGAAAGGGCGGCCCGCATTATAGAGGCCCGTGCGCCGGGGTCAAAGGATTTTAGAAGCCGCGGCAAAACCGACGTGTCGCCCCATTCAATCGTATTGACGCGGCATGAGGCCCGGTTTTGCAATAGCCCCTGAAAAGCTGTCGTAAAACCGACGCCGGCGCTTGCTCCGGCGCGCCGGGGCGCATTTGGGGACGGTTTTGAAAAAACCCTTGGTCCGCCGGGGACGCCGCCTTTCCCGTTGACAGGGCGTTTCTGTGCGGTATCCTCCCCTTAAGACCGCTTAAAAACTCTTTCAAAACGGCTTGGATCCGTGTCCCCGCACGGCGTTGCAGGCGCAAATCAGCGGTTTGGATACGGATTTTTAAACGCTGTTTTTAAAACTATTGTATTATCATATTCCAGCGCACTAAGGAGGCATTGGCTCCTGGTTTTGCAATAACGCCTCGGAAAATTTTCATGGAGAAGCCGTGTCCGCGCTCTACGTGATCGCCACGCCCATCGGGAACCTCGAGGACCTGACCCCGCGCGCCCGGCGCGTCTTGGGGGAGGTGGACGCGCTCGCGTGCGAGGACACGCGCGTCACGCGCAGGCTCTTCGAGCGGTTCGGGATTCCGTCGCCCAAGGTCATCTTCTCCTCGCACGAGCACAACGAAGCGCGCGCCGCCCGGCGCATCCTCGATCTTTTAAAAGAGGGCCGAAGCGTGGGCCTCTGCTCGAACGCGGGCTACCCGGCCATAAGCGACCCGGGGTACCGCGCGGTCTCGGCCGCGATCGAGGCGGGTTTTCCGGTGGAGGTTCTGCCGGGCGCGGGGGCCGTGGAGCCGGCGCTCGTCCTCTCGGGGCTCCCGAGCTCGAGCTTCACCTTCAAGGGCTTTCCGCCGAAAAAGAGCGGCAAGCGCAGGGCCTTTCTCGCGGAGGAGCGGGACCGGCCGCATACGCTCGTGCTCTTCGAGTCGCCGCACCGCGTGGCCGCGCTTTTGGAGGACGCGCTGGCGGTCTTGGGCGACCGGCGGGCCGCGGTCTGCCTCGAGCTCACCAAGAAGTTCGAGCGCGTGCGCCGGGGATTTTTGTCCGAGCTTGTGCCCCTCTTCACAGGTGAAAAAATCAAGGGCGAGGCGACCGTGGTGATCGCGGGCCATCACGAGAAGTTCATGCGGGAGGAGCCGTTGGTGGCGCATCAGCAATGTTTGCCGGATCGTGGGCATAGCAAATATAATGTTGATGAGCAACCCTGACCCACAACCTAAGGCTTTCTGAAGTGGTCTTCTCGGTACTTGGAGAAGTAGTACAAAACGGAGCGCTCAGCGATATCCTTCATGATCTCGAACATATCGACTATGGACCACCGGTCAGGGCGAAAATAGAAACTTCCGCGGTTAAACTTGCCACCCTCTTCATTGTGAAGATAGGTGGTGTTCAGCTTCCCAAACATCGCCATAGTCGATACCCGGTCCAAGATTGATGAATCTGCCTCGAAGTCGCACCCAAACCCAAAGCAGACAAAAGGGAAAATACTCTCGCGCATGAGCGCTGCGCGAAGGCCGATGAGATTCTTGCCGAGCCGCTCAATGGCATTCCCCTTCGCCTGCTTCGGAAGACCCTCTTGGGCGCGGAGATCATTGGTCCCCTGATTTTTCACCTCTGCAATGAGAATGGGATACGTTAGCTTGTCATCGACTTTCCCTTGAAGGCAGAGAATGCCACCGTCTGGTCGAATAGAACTGCTATCGAAGTGGTAGTGAAATTCTGTGTCTGGGTAGCTGTGCCGAAGCTCTGAGACGATGTCCTTAAGATACCATTTCTTCTCGTGGACCAACGATATCTTTTTCTCGAACTTCCGCCAGAGATGGTCGACGACCTGACGTAATGCTTTGATGACGTCAGATTCTTGCTTCTTGGATGTAAGGTTGATGACGGTTCCGGCGCGTTGGTCTCGGAGTTGGTGCTTTCGGGCCATCGGATGTCTACCTCCGCTCGACCAGAAACAGCTGCTCAGTCACGTGAAGCGGCCG
>JAZDLH010000086.1:0-6204 GCA_043802275.1 Planctomycetota bacterium | reverse complement strand
GCGACCCGCACACACACGAGACCCCCCCCCCCGCCGCGCGGTGGATTGAAACGCCCACAGGTCCAGCCTCCTGTCGCTCCGCGCGCTTCGCCCCCCACGCGGGGGCGTGGATTGAAACCTCGCGCGGGATATCCGGGTGTACGCATGGCCGGTTCGCCCCCCACGCGGGGGCGTGGATTGAAACTTGACGCCGGTGATTTGAAGGTGACGGTGGCTAAGGTCGCCCTCGCACACCCACCACTCGCAACCCGAATTAAAAAAGACAAGTCCTTTGACCCGAATCCCGCAAGTGTCTAAGTGCCGGAACGTTCCAATCAAAGGACTTTTTGGGCGCAGTCCTTTGGTTTTCGAGAGGGAGAGAGAAATTCGGCCGATTCGGGGGTCGTTGTGGGGCAGGTCGTCTTGCGGCGCGATCCCGTAAGTGGGTGAGAAAACCACGTGGCGGTAAGCGCCAAACGGCGGGCAGCGTTCTTGTATAACCTTTTGTTTTATAAGGATATAGCGGAAAGAAAGCGCGGAGATTGTCGCTCCCAATGCGAAGCCCCCGGCGGTTAGGCCGAGGGCTTCAAACTCGGTGAGAGCGTTTCGCTCTCGTTTTTGCTGGTACCCCGGAAGGGAATCGAACCCCTGTTTGCGGCTCCGGAGGCCGCCGCACTATCCTCTGTGCTACCGGGGCGTTCAAATGGCGAGTCTCATCATAGCGGAGAAGGGGGCGCGGTCAAGGACTATCTCCCTCGTGTTCCGATTCGCCGGCGCCAATGGTCAGGGGGGCTCATTTCCAGCAGAAGTGGACGAAAAATACTTTTTCGGCTTGACGGCTTGGGTGAAATATCCATCATGGGAGGCAACGAGGGGGACCTAAGGGGGACCTCCGCTCATTCCCGGGCTTTCTGTTCTGTTGCACGGCCAACATCACCTGTACCGGCGCTATAACAAGCTCCGATTCCAGGATAGACAGGGCATCCTACCCATGGGCATGATGGAGTGGAGCAAGGCCTTGATGCGGCGGCAACGGGTCCTGACCGTTTCCAAAATATCCTCCAACCCCAAAACTTCGCCACCGCCCCGCCGGCGCAGGATCACCGCCAGAATTCGGGCCGCGCGGGCGGCGGTCCAGCCGAGCCCCTGGTGCTGCCGGCCCGTGCCCGGCTTTATGGGAAAGGTCTTTGACCGGCCCTTCTATTCCTGCCAGTTTCTGCCCGGGAAGCCCCTGGTCCTTCCCTTTGCGCCGCAGAGCTTCGTCTGCCTCATCAACGCCTCGAGCTACGTAAGCGACGAGCACTTCAAGGCCCTGGCCCTGTCCCTCCTCCAGCAGCGGATGCGCGCGGCCATTTGCTGCGGCATCGAAAGCGAGCGGCTGAACGACCTCCTCAACGAGTTGCTGGAAGACGGGCAATTTCACGACAACGGCCGCACGGCCATGGCCACGGCCTATGAAGACGACCCCCTGGAAGAGGTGATGGAATACTTCGCCCTGCCCGCCGGCATCGCCTCGACGAGTTTGCTCCTTTCGATCGGCGACGACCGGATGTTCAAAAGCACCCTCCAGACCTTCAGTTCCGTGATCGAGCGAATGCACCTCCACCTTTGCCTGTAGCCTCGTGCGCAACGCGTCTTTTCCCGGAGAAATCGGTCAAGGCCGGATTCCGTCCCCGGATTGCCCGGAACTCGTCGGGGCGGCAGGCGAGGGTTTCGGCCGGGTATCCTCCAGGGATTCCTCCCGTTCGAAGTCCTTCAGCCGGTACCGATTCTTTTTGTCCTCATCGATGCTTTTTTCCAGCATGAGGAGGGCGAGGGGACGGTATCCGGCGGCGAGCGCAAGCTCGACCGGCGTCCACCCCTGCCGATTGCGCTTGTCCACGTCCGCGCCGCGGGCGAGGAGCATCGTCACGATCGGCCCATGGCCCGTGCGGGCGGCCATGTGCAGCGCCGTCCACCCGCGCTCGTCGGGCTGGTCGACCAGGGCCTTGCGCTCGAGGAAGAGCTTGACGAGCGGCTCCTTGCTCCGCAGCACCGCGAGGTGAAGGGGCGTGTTCCCGGTGATGTCCATCGCGTTCAAGTCCGCGCCCTGGTCCAGCAGGACCTTGGCCACGAGGATCTCATCCTGGCTCTTCGTGCCGATCGTGGTGAGCTCGGCCACTTCATGCAGGAGCGTCTTTTCGAAATGGTCGACCTTTCGCACGAGTTGCGGGTGCTGCTTGAGGAGCGCTTCCAGCCTTTTGGAATCGCCCCGCGCGACCAGCCGCTGCGCCTCCTGCAGCCGGACATTCTCCAGGTAGACAAGAAAATACTTGGTCGCGATGCACACGAGCAGGACATAGGCGAATAAGTACAAAAGCTGACGGGGATGAAAATTCAAATCGTGTCCTCTTCGGGAATCGCCGCACGCCTACAGTCGGAGCGGGCGGGATTCCCTTCTCTTGGGCCGACCTCGCGGGCACGGGCTCGCGCTCACGCCTCGACCGAAGGCGCAAGACTGGCCAGGAGCTCGTCGAGCTTGGCGATCTGCGTCTCGAGATCGGTCTTGAGAGCGCGCTCCCGCTCGATCACATCGGGCTTGGCCTTTTTCAGGTATTCGGCGTTGCGGAGCTTCTCCGTGCTCTTGGCGAGGAACGCCTCCTTTTTCTCTCTTTCCTTCAAAAGCCGCCGCCGCTCGAGATCAAAGTCCATCAGTCCCGAGAGCGGCACGTAGACATGGAGCCTTTCCATCACCTCGCTTGCCGCCTGCGCGGGCTTCGGCAGGCCCACGCCGACCTCCACGGAACCGGCGCCCGAGAGGCGCCGCACCAGGTCCAGCCGGTCCGCGATGGCGTCGCGGACGGCTTCGTCGGCGGCGCTCACAAGCACCGCGATCTCCGCGCGCGGGGGGATGTTGAACTTGCTGCGCAGGTTGCGAATCGAGCGGATCACGTCCTGCGTGAGGCGCATCGCCCCCTCGACCGGGGCGTTCCGAAAGCCGGAAAGGCCCCGCGGCCAGGGCGCACGGATCAAGTCCGGGCGGGCGGGGGCCGGCCGGGCCTCGAGCCCGCGCCGCTCCGCCACGCGCGCCAACAGATGCCAGATCTCCTCGGTCACGAAGGGGAGGATGGGGTGGAGGAGCCGGAGCAAGACGTCCAGGACCGCCGCGAGGACGCGGCCGGCGACGCGCGAGGTCTCGCCACTCGAGGCGAGGCGGTCCTTGACGATCTCGAGGTACCAGTCGCAGAGGTCGTGCCAGGTGAACTCTCGCAGAACCGTGGCGAGCTCGCTGTACTTGAAGCCTTCCAGGGCGGCGGTCGCCGCCTCCGAAGCGGCCGCCAGGCGATCCAGTATCCATCGGTCTTCAAAGGCGAGCGCCTCTTCGGGAAGGGCCTCGTCGCCGCCCTCGACCTCGGAGAGCTTCATGAGCGCGAATCGGCTCGCGTTCCAGAACTTGTTGATGAAGTTGCGCCCCAGCTCGAAGCGGGTGGGAGCGAGGCGGATGTCCTGGCCTTCGGTGGTGAGGGCCGTGAGCGTGAACCGGACCGCGTCCGCGCCGTACGCTTCGATCATCTCCAGCGGATCGATGCCGTTCCCAAGGGACTTGCTCATCTTGCGGCCCTGGTCGTCGAGAATGGTCCCGTGGATGTAGACGTCGCGGAAGGGCACGTCCTCCTGGAAATAGAGCCCCATCATCACCATGCGCGCGACCCAGAAATAGATGATGCCGCGGTCGGTGACGAGAACGTCGGTGGGATAGAAGAACCGGAGATCCTCCGCCTCCTCCGGCCAGCCCAGGGTGGAGAAGGGCCAGAGGGCGGAGCTGAACCACGTGTCCAGCACGTCCTCGTCCTGGCGGATGCGCTCGGAACGGCACCGGCCGCAGCGGCTGGGGTCCTCGCGCGCGACCGTGACGCCGGCGCAGTCCTCGCAATACCAGACCGGCAGGCGATGGCCCCACCAGATCTGGCGCGAGATGCACCAGTCGCGCACGTTCTCGAGCCAGGCGAGGTAGACCTTCTCCCACCGAGCGGGGTGGAACCGGACCTTCTCTTCCGCCGTCGCCCGGAAGGCGAGCTCCGCCAGGGGCCGCATCCGGACGAACCATTGCTCGGTGAGGGTGGGCTCCACCACGCTTTGGCAGCGGTAGCAATGCCCGACCGCGTGGACGTGGGCCTCGGTCGTTTCGAGGAGCTTGAGCTCCTCGAGCTCCCGGACCAGAAGCTCCCGGCAGCGGAATCGGTCGAGGCCGGCATACTTTCCCGCCGCCTCGGTCATGGTGCCGTCGGGGCCGATCACGATCACCTCTTCCAGATTGTGGCGCAGGCCGCATTCGTAGTCGTTCGGATCGTGGGCCGGAGTGACCTTGACGGCGCCCGTCCCAAAGGCCGGGTCCACCATCTCGTCGGCAATTACCGGGATCTCCCGCCCCAGGACGGGAAGCACCACGGTGCTCCCGATGTACTTGCCGTACCGGTCGTCCTGGGGGTGCACGGCCACCGCGGTGTCGCCGAGCATGGTCTCCGGTCGCGTGGTGGCCACGACGAGCGACTGGCGGGCGTTCTTCAGGGGATAGCGGATGTGCCAGAGCTGCCCTTGGATCTCCTCGTGCTCCACCTCGTCGTCGGACAGGGCCGAGTGGCAGCGCGGGCACCAGTGGATGAGGCGCCGGCCGCGGTAGATGAGCCCGGACTCGTAGAGCCGGACGAAGACCTCGCGCACGGCGCGGGAAAGGCCCGCATCCAGGGTGAAGCGCTCGCGCGACCAATCGCAGGAGCTGCCGAGCTTCCGGAGCTGCTTGACGATGGTGCGGCCGTATTGCTCCTTCCACTCCCAGACGCGCTCGAGGAAACGGTCGCGGCCCAAATCCTCGCGGCGGATCCCTTCCTTGGCGAGCTCCTTCTCCACCACGTTCTGGGTGGCGATGCCGGCGTGATCGGTCCCGGGGAGCCAGAGGGTCTCTCGGCCAGTCATCCGGCGGTATCGGACGAGGATGTCCTGCAGGGTATTGTTGAGCGCGTGGCCCATGTGGAGGATGCCCGTAATGTTCGGCGGCGGGATCACGATCGTGAAGGGTCTTCGCCCCTCTCCGGGCTCGGCGCGGAAGAGGCCCGCGCCTTCCCAGTGGGCGTACCAGCGGTCCTCGATCGCGCCGGCGTCGTATTGCTTCGGAAGGGATGAGACGAATTCCTTGGATCGGCTCATGCTTGCTTCGCTCGTTCCTGTCTTCCTTCGCCGCCCTTGCGGCCGCATGGCCTCTCGATGGGGGGCGCGGCGAATGGCCCGCCCACGAAAGGAGGCGGGCGTCTCCGAGGGTCCGTCATTCCCGGCGCACCAGTGTACGGGAAAACGGGACGATCGGCAAGAAGAATGTTGTGCCCCGCTCGGTCTTCGAGAAGCCGGGAGCTTGCTTCCAAGAAAAAGAGACCCCTGCTTTGGCAGAGGTCTCTTTCGCATTGAAGAACGGTCGCTTTCAAGACGGTTGGGAATCGGGTTCTGTTGGTCCCCATTCCCAGCCGCCCTCGGAAGGAGGCCGCTTTCCAGCCTCCCCCCGGTGCAAGCGCTATCTCTTTTTCTTTTTTGCGACCTTCTTCTTCGCCGCCTTCTTGGCCGGCTTCTTCGCTACCTTCTTTTTCGCCATGTCCCCCCCTTTCTTCGCAATAGGGACTCTTTGTAAGAACCGCACGCCACCGCTCACGTTGAGCGGTGCAGCGTGTCACCTCCTCATCTTGACCGCGTAACGGCCCGCGCGCCGGTCGGCGAGCTCGCCCAGCTTGGACTTGTTCCAATTCTCGACGCGGGAATAGTATCCCACCACGCGGGTCATGTGGTACAGCACATGCGGCTCGCGCTTTCCGGTGAGCACCTCCTCCAGCACGGGCCAGTCCGCCTTTTCCACCGCGCCCGCGGGGATGGCCGTGACCAGCTTCGAAGGGACGTGCTCGATGCAGAGCTCTCCTTCGTGCTCCGGGTCGCCCATGGCGATGGAGACGCCTCGAAGCTCGGGGTGATTTTCCACGGCGTCGAAAAAAACGCTCAGGTCCATGATGTTCCCTCCTTGCCGCGCTTGCGCTCTCTCCACACCCCTCACTCGATCATTTCTTTTTTTTATCGTCCGATCGACGATCCGCCCCGACTTTTTTTTGTGGCTTGAATGGAATCAAACGGATTTTTTCCTCCGGTATCGGCGGGTTGCACTTCCTTTCTAAAAGTCAAGTGTATGGATTCATAGCGCACGATGCAAGA
>JAZDLH010000085.1:0-2173 GCA_043802275.1 Planctomycetota bacterium | reverse complement strand
CGGCCCCCCGTTCGGTTTATAGTTCCCGCCATTTTCCCGGAAATATTCCCTGCGGACAGGGTAGGGTTTTCGGGCGGATTGCAGAGTTGAAAGGAGGCGCGACACGGTCAAGAGACGAGCGTGAAAGACGACACGAGTGTTGTGAAGAAGGCGATGCGAGTGTTGTATAATAGTCGATCCACCAGGATCCATGTTTTTTGAAACAGCCGTAGACGGTCTTCCTCGAGGCGCTATTGGAACACCCAACGTCTATGGCAACAGTAAAAGTCTTCTAACTCCCTGTCAATTAAGGCAGTTAAAAGCCCGATATTTTACTGGTGGCGAGACCTGGATTCGAACCAGGGAAGGCGGAGCCAACGGATTTACAGTCCGTCCCCTTTGACCGCTAGGGTATCTCGCCCACATGATTTGCGCGGCCGGAAGTCCCGGCCGTTCGAACGCGCGACCGATTATAGGGCGGAATGCGCGCCTGTCAACTTCGAATTCTTTAGGGCTCCCGTCCCGCGTCACGGACGGCGGATGCGGATGTGAAGCTCCTGCCCGGTGCGCGGCTCGCGCGTCACGGCCGCGAAGCCTATGAGCGCGCAGAGCGCAAGCGCCGTGCCGAGAACGAAGACGGCGAGATAGCCTCCCTTGGCACCGTGCAGGTCTACGAGAAGCCCCCCGAGAGGCGCGAGGCAGAGGCTGAGCGGCATGACGAGGATCGTGGCGATCGCGGTAATCTTGGCCGGCCGCACATTGGGCACGAGCTCCGGCCCCAGGTTGAAGAGGACCAAGAACCCCAGCTGGTTGCTGCCCGCATAGCATCCGTAAGCGACGAGAAGCATGACGAAGCTGCCCGGCCAGATGATCGGAAAGAGAAAGGCGAGCCCGGAAAGCGCCGCGGTGATGATGGCGATCAGGCGGAAGCCGAACCGGTCGGCCAGGAGCGGCACGAGGGTCCCCACGAGCGTCGCCCCGATGAAATAGAGCGCGGTGAACTGCGCCACGTCGCCCGGCGGAATGCCCACCACGTCCTTGCCGTAGCCGATCAGCATCGGCCCCAGGTTCTGGGCCGCGGCGAAGAGCATGTAAAAGACGAGGAAGACGCGAAAGTTGAAGTGCTTCCACAGGGTCCGGCCGATCTCGAGGGGAGAGAGGGGGCCGTTCTCCTTTTCCTGCAGGAGCCGGGCATGATCCCGGAAAAGGGTGAAGGTGAGCGCGATCGAGACGAGATACAACAAACCCCCGATGACGAATCCCAGGTGAAAGCCCGCGGGCGCGGGCCAGCGCGTCATGACCCAGGCGGCCGCCTGGCTGCCCGCGATCCCGCAAAGGCCGAAGGAGAGGCCCCGCATGGCCCCCAGCCGGCCGCGCCGCTTGAGCGGCATGTTTTGATAATACATCTCCGCGCCCGCGGGAACGCCAAGGTGACTGGAGACGGCGACACCCAGGCACATGAGGAGAAAGAGAAGGAGCCAAGTCCCCTGGGGAAGGGATTCCCACCAGAAATAGGCCGCCGCGCCATAGAGCACCCAGCTCAAGACAAACCAGAACCACACCTTGAAGAGGAGCTGCCTTCGCTTGCGCCCATGGACCACGCGGCTGGAAAAGACCTGGATGATCGAAAACAGGGGGAAGCCGACCATCACGACCTGCACCAGGGTCTTGGACGCGCCGAGATTCAACAGGTACGCGGGAACGATGGTGAGGAGAATCGTGAAGGAGGCCCCCAGGGCCCAGATGCCGTCTCCCGCCGTGAGGAGCGACGCGTTCCAGAGGAAGGACTTCTCTATCCGCGTGGCCACCTTGGCGGTCTTTTGAGGGGAATCGGCATTGAATACGGGCAGGCTCATGATTTTCTGTCGTTCTCTTTTATCCGGTTCTATTCGGAAAGGCGCCAAAATGCAAGGGAAGTTTTCCTTGGCAAAGGTTTCCTTCCGGTGAGGGGAAAACAAATGCGCATCTAAAAAACAGGCGCCATGAAAAATCCATGGCCTGGGATGGGCAAATATCAGGCTCTGCAAGTATACGGCATTCCTCCTGATTCTCAACCTTTATTGCGCAAAAATCCTTGATTCCGAAAATATATCCCTATTTTGATTCTCAGCTCAGGAAAATCAAAACCCCCATAAAATAAGCTTTATCACAAATGACTACAATGAGTTATATTAAAAAAGATGTTACAGGCAAC
>JAZDLH010000084.1:0-6953 GCA_043802275.1 Planctomycetota bacterium | reverse complement strand
CGCTTCCCTTTCAAGTTCCCGGCCGGGCCGGCGGCGTTGAGCCGGTTGGAACCCGGGGCTCCTGGCCGGTTCCCCGCGCATAGAGGCGGATCGCCAGCGTCCTGGCCTTTTCGTAATATTCCAGCACGGTCGGCCGATTCGCATACAAGAAGAAGGCCCCCGCCAGCAGGGCCGGGATCAGGAGGAAACGGAAGAGGGACCTCCACAGGGACCGCTTGCGCGCCACGATTCTCTGGCGCGGCGAGGTGGAGGGGGGAACGAGCCCCAAAAGCTTCCGGAGACGCCGCCAGCGCATGCGGTGGCGGATCGTCGCCTTTTCCAGCTCCTCGAAGGTGAACTCCGGGATCATCCCCAGGACGGGGATCTCGAAGTGGCGCCGGATGTCCTCGGCCCCCTTGATGGAGTGGTCGGCGTACTCGACGAAGAAGACCGCGCCCGCGGCGGTGAAGAACCCGATGAGCGCCCCGATCAAGATGATCACCAGGCGGTTGGGCGCGTAGTGGCTGACCGGCGCCACGGCCGGGCGATGCACCTCGAAGAGGGTCTGGCGGATGCCTTCGCCGAGCGACTCGTCCTCCTCGATCCCGGCGAGGGCGGTGAGCTTCTCGTCGAGCTGCTGGCGCAGGGTGTTGCGCCGGCGCTGACGGTCCTCGTACTCCTGCAGGTTTTGCGGGGCCTCGACGGCCTTCCCGGTCTCCTCCCGCATGGTCCGGGCGATGCTCTCGATCCTCTCCCTCAGGGCGGCAAGGTCCCGTTCGATCGCCTCCTTCTCGGCCTCCCACTGCGACTTCAAGGGGTTCTCGCCCACCTCCACCACGCTCTCCCGGATCTCCGCCGCGGCGAGCGAGTCCCGGATCTGGGCGATCCGGGCGCGCAGCTCCTTCACGCGCGGATGGAGCTCCGTCATGGTGCGCCGGGCGCGGAGGAGCTCTTCCTCCGCCACGGCCTTCTCCTGCCTGAGCTTGAGAAGGAGAGGCGCATCGGTCGTGGTGACGCGCGTGCGGGCGATTTCCATCTTCTCCGGGTCGGAGAGGGTCTTTTCGAGCTCCGCGAGCTGGGCCTGTTTCTCGGCCGTCTCCCGCTCGGCCTTGCGCTTGTCCTCCAGGAGGCGGTTCAGGCGCTGGATGTGAATCGTCACCCGCGGGAGGTAGAAATCCTCCTGCTGCAGGCCCCCGCTAAGCCGTATGGCCTCGGTGGGAGCCGTGTCGTACGCGAGCATGATTTCCTGAAGCTTGGCGTGGTTGGCGAGCTCCTGGTTCACCACGAGAAGCTCGTTCTCGAGGCGGTCGATCTGCCGCCGGATCTCGCGCTTGGCGTTCTCCCGGTTGCCCACCTCGGTGGCGTAGTACTCCGCCTGGATCATGCGGTAGGCGACCTGTACCACGAGGTGAGGGACGGCCTGCTCCAGGGTGGGCGCCGCCATGTCGCAGGAAAGGGCCAGGAGCTGCGACTGCAGCATATGCACATCGAGGCCGCTCTTGAGCCGGTCGGCCCACGCGTCCAAGAGCGCGGCCGTACGGGGATCGGAGAGGTTGGAGACCTCGTATAAACCCGTCTCCTCGAGGCGTCCCCGGGAGAGGATCTCCTTGCGGATCTCTCGCACCTGGTCGTTGGAAAACGCGGCGAGCTTCTTTTCCTCCAGGATTTTCTCCACCTGCCCGACGGCCCGTTCGTGCAACCGTTCGAGCGAGGCCTTTTCGCTCGCCTCGAGGAGGGGGATCTCCCGAAGGCGCAGGAGGAAGGGCTCGTTCTCGCCGTCGAGGAGGTATTCGCACATACCCCCCTGCTCGCCGACATTCATCGCGTAGGGGTGGGAGATCGGCACAACCCCGAGGAGCTTGGCAAGCGTCACGAGCTCCAACCGCGCGAGGAAGGCCCTGCGCTCCCCCGAGCCGAGCCCGGCGAGGAATTGGCCGACGGCCTCGGCCTGGCCGCCTTGCATCTCCCGGCCGAAATCATCCTGGACGTATTCGTTCTTGAGGGTGAGCCGCAGGTTTTGCGCGAGGAGCCTCAGCCGCTTGTGGCCCTGGAGCCGATCGCGGAGGTCCGTGATCACGAGGCGCAGGGATTCCTGGGGCAGCATCTGCCGTAGATAGGGATTCTTCCGGTTGGTCTGGACGACCATGATCTCCATGGAGGAGAGGAAGCGCTTGTAGAGCTTGAAACAGGCGAAGTAAGAGGAGACAGCGAGCGCGACCGTGAGACAGACAGCCAAGATCCACAGCCGCTGGAAGAGGATCCGCAGGTAATCGTACAGGGTTACGCTTTGGAAGCTCGACCACGGCATGACGCTCTCTCCATCGCATCCCCCGAGAGGCGGTGGAAAACCGGCCGCCAATCTCCCTCCGCTTCGCGGGCGGGAGGGGAAGCGCTAACGCAAACGATTATACCAATGCGTGCCGGTCGTGTCCAACTCTTCGGCCGCGTCCAGGGGGTCCACCACCCGCCGGACGAACCGGAGGAACCGGGTATCGGCCGCCGAGGGGACAAAGATCACCTGGCCGGGTTTCACGACTCGGTCGTCGCCGGTCTTTCCCTCGTAGAGGATCGCCTTGACATTCACGATCTCGCGCGTAGGGCGGGTGCGGTGCGGGGTGATCACGTAGATCTTGCGGAAATCCGCCGTCTGGCTCACAAGGAAATTCTCGCGGTGCGAGGTGTCAAGCTCGGCCCGGATGCGCTCTTCCACGCCCACCTCCTCCCACACGCCGCCGTAGGTCCCGGAGCGCCGCTTGGCGTCCAGGAGCGAGCTCGAGTTCGCCCGGAAGACCGCCTCGCTCACCGTGACGGGCCGGATGCCCATGGGGAAGCGTCCCGCGGTCTGGACCTCGCCGAAGACGTAATAATACCGCCCGGCCGCGAAATCGATGCCAAGCTCCACCCGGGGCTCGCCCTCGACGTACTTCGCCAGAGAGCGGACGATCGCGCGCTTGAGCTCCTCCCGCGTGCGGTCGATCGCAGGGATCCGCTCCCGCACGAGCGGCAATTCCACCGTCCCGTCGGTGATGACCTGAAGCTTGCCGGACAACTCGTCATGCCCCTCCACGCGCAACAGAATCTGATCGTTCACGCCGAAGCGGTACGGCCGTATGCCTTCGTACGGGACATAGGGGCCGCCATAGATGAGCTCCCGGACCGGGCGAAGGTCGTCGGAGAGATAGGGCTCCGGCCCGGTCCTCTCCCCAGGGGCGGTCCTGCCTCCGGCGTAGGATTGCACCGAGACCGGGGCGAGCGAAGAGTCCACTCCTTCGCCCGCGCCGGTGCCGAGCGGCGGCAGGGCTGGCGGCTCCTCCGCGCCGGTATAGGCGTTGATCCCCCTGTAAGCCGTCAAGCCGGGCTCTACGGGAGGAACGTCGAGGGTGTATCGGCTCCGGAAGGACGAAGGGGCCTTTGCGGGCGGGGCCGAACGGTCCGCCTCTTCGCAGGAACACAACAGCAAAAGACCGGCAAGAGCCATCCCAATGCCAAGGCCGCGCATGATGCCTCCTTAACTCTCCTCAAGGCATGTATAAAGATCCGGCCGCGCCTGGTATCGCATCCAAAAAATGCATGTGTCTCGTGTTAAAAAACCGCTGCAACATCCCGGTTCGGATTACCCCTTGCGCGACAGAAGCGTTCCACCCTGTTCTCTGGCATCACAGGGAAGGGCTTCCATACCATACGTATACACCTTAGTTATCGGCCGACTTACGGGGCGGATTGACGATAAATTGCTTTTCCAGGGGGCCTTGCAGTCAGAATAGAATCCATCGGGATGTTCGCTTTCCTTCAGTCGAGCCGGGACTCGTTCACGGACGAAAAATCCAAAGCGGCTCAAGATTCGGAACCAGGAAGACGAGAATCTTTTCCTTGACAGAGTGCGCTTAAATCGTATAAGTGGCTATTCATCAATATCGCCGGGGGCATAGCTCAGCCTGGCAGAGCACCGGCCTTTTAAGCCGTTGGCCGAAGGTTCGAATCCTTCTGCCCCCACCAAGAGTTATAACCACAACCGGTTGTGGGGGAAAAGTTTTTATCCCCAATAGAAAGGCCCCATCGTCTAGCCCGGTCCAGGACACCAGCTTTTCAAGCTGGCGACAGGGGTTCAAATCCCCTTGGGGCTGCCAATATAATCCGCTGGCGTGGAACGTGTTGCGAAATCTGCGCCGTTTTTTTAAGCTTTCCATGCAAATTTTTACATTCTTCGTGACATTTGAAATCCATTTCCTGGATTCGACAGGTTAAAAAGAGGGGGGTATTTTTTTGATATCACATCGTTAAATAATTCACGATGACGTCTCTTGAATAATGCCGCCCCCATAATCATTCTTTCCAACCCTGACGAGAGGCGCGGTTTTTTATCTTGAGACTTCCTTTTTAAAAGCAATGAGCAGGAGAACAAGCAGGAGACTGGAATGGCGAATTTTTTAACGCCTCCCGAGCTGTCAAAAACACTGGTTGTGGTGGGCGAGGGCAAGGCGTCGCTTCCCGCCGGAAAGATGTTTTTACTGGGGATTCTGGCGGGGGCGTACATCGGTTTTGGAGCGCATCTCGCCACGACGGTCGCCACGGGGTCCTGCGAGTGGATCGGCCTTCAAAGGTTCCTGACCGGCGCGGTCTTTTCCGTGGGCCTCATGCTCGTCATCATTCCGGGGTCCGAGCTTTGGACCGGGAACAACCTGATGGCCGTGGCCCTGCTGGAGAAGAAGATTTCGTTCGCCCGGATGATGAGGAACTGGGTCTTCGTCTATGCGGGGAACCTCGTCGGAGCGGTGATGCTCGCCTTCCTCATCGCCAGGGGCTCGGGCCTCCTGGCCGGCCCGGTCGGCGGAACGGCCATCACGCTCGCCGTGGAGAAGACAAGCGCCGCGACGAGCGACGGCCTTGGGCACAATATCGCCTTTTTCTTCCGCGCCGTGGGCTGCAACTGGCTCGTGTGCCTCGCGGTGATGATGGCCATGGCGGCCCAGGACATCGGCGGCAAGATCTGGGGCGTCTTCTTTCCGATCATGGCCTTTGTCGCGTCCGGCTTTGAGCACTCCGTCGCCAACATGTACTTCATCCCGGCCGGCCTCCTGGCCAAATCCTTCCCCTCCGCGGTGGCGGCCTCCGGAAAGAACGGGGAGGTTTTGGCCGGATTGAACTGGACCGCCATGTTCACGCAGAACATCGGGGCGGTGACCCTGGGGAACTTCGTGGGCGGATTTCTTTTCACCGGCACGGTGTACTGGTGGCTCTTCGTCCGGAAGGACAAGACCCCGCAGGCCGCCGAGAAATAGGGTCGCATCCCTCCCCTTGGGGCGACCGAACTAACCCCTTCCCCCCCAACGTGTTGCGCTAAAGCGACGACAAGCCGCATAAGCGCTCCCGCCGCCTTCGGGCGAACCTCTTCAAAAGACAAACCCGACAAGCTTCTCAGCCCCTTCCCGTGAAAAGCGGGAAGGGGGAAGGCGGGTGCTTTGTGCCCGTCATTTTTCTCCGACATTTCCGAGATTAGTTGAAGCCCGCCTTGTCGCTCGGACGATAAGGCCCTTAGCAGGCCTTTCGCCTGCTTTCCAAAATCCAGGCGCAGGAGCGCGTCCCTCCAGGAGCCTAAGCCATGCAGCCATCCCTTCGCGTGAGGTCCCTGACGGCCGTTGTCCCGGCTTGTTTCGCCCTGTTCCTCTGCCTTGCCCAGCCCACTGCCCAGGCCCAGGCCAAGGCTTTTATGCCCGCGAGCCTGCCGGAATTCGTCCCGATCGTGGAGCCGGGCGCCCCGGAGGACGTGCGCCTTCCCCTTCCCCGAAGGGGGGAATGGCTCGACGCCTACCGCGAAACGGACATGACCTTCCTGGAATACGTCTCGAGCGATCCTCTCCGGGCGAGCCCCGCGAGGCGGACGATCTACCTCGCGCCCATGGGAGGCATCGCGGACGCGCGCTCCCTGGAGGAGCTAAAAAACTTCCTTTCCGCCTTCTTCTGCCTGCCGGTTCGCATCCTGGAGGGCGGAAGCCCGCCGCGGGAGGCTTATTGCGCTCAGCGCGGCCAGTACGATGGGGACGAAGTCCTCTTATCCTTAAGCCGGAGCCTCCCCCCCGACGCGCTCCTCGCCGCGGCCCTCATGGACGCGGACCTATACTCCGGCAGGCTCTCCGCGGTCTTCGGCCTCGCGTACCGGGATCTTCGCTCCTGCGTCATCTCCACGGCCCGCCTCTGGACCGATCCGCGCGCGGCCCGGAGCGCCCAGGAGCGCGTCCGTTTCTTCAAGCTGGTCGCGCACGAGATCTGCCACGTCTTCGGCCTCGCCCATTCGGCCGCCTACGAGGACCTGATGAACGGCACCCTGTCCTTCAACGATCTCGACCGCTCGCCCCTCCTCCTCTCGGCGCCTTCGCTACGGAAGCTCCGGTACAGCGTCGGTTTTGATACGCTCGACCGCTACGAGCGGCTGGACGCCTTCTGGCAAGACTTCCATTATCCCCAATGCGCCCAGGCGCTCTCGCCGCGCCTCTGCCGTTTGCGGGCGCAGGCGGCCCGACCGCGTCCGTTGCTGCCCGTGGAGCTTGCCGTCACGCGGAAAAAATGGTGAAGCGCTCCTCTCCCCCTTCGGAAGGAAGCCCAAGAGAAGCGCCCGCAACCGGCTCTTTCCCGAATATTCCCCGCGTCTCCTTTCCTCCTTGACTTTTCCGCTTGAGTTGATTGAATAAGCCGGATTTGCCCCCGTGTCCGACACGCAGGAACGGGGTTTCGCATCGCGTCCGCGGAGAGGCGGCGAGGAGGGAGTTCATGCCGAAGCGCGAGGACATCCACAAGGTCCTGATCATCGGTTCCGGTCCCATCGTCATCGGGCAGGCCTGCGAGTTCGACTACTCGGGCACGCAGGCCTGCAAGGCGCTTCGCAAGGTGGGCTACAAGATCGTGCTCGTCAATTCCAATCCCGCGACCATCATGACGGATCCCGGCATGGCGGACGCCACGTACATCGAGCCGCTGAA
>JAZDLH010000083.1:0-10418 GCA_043802275.1 Planctomycetota bacterium | reverse complement strand
AATCTAAAAGAATTAAATTCTTTTTAAAATCCAAAAAATATGAAGTAAAATTCTTACAACACAGGATCGACCAGATATGAATAATCCACCCCAACAGGAAAAGCCACAAGATACCCGCCAGGACGAATTGGACAACCGCCTTGAGAAGCCGCCCCTGCAAGAGCTGCCCCAGCCCCGGGATGAAGAAACTGCAAAGCGCAGCGATCACATTGCCCGCGGAACCCTGGCCGCTCATTTCGTATTCCCCCTAAGAAGAAGCGCCGTCCCTGGTTATAGCGGCGAGCGTCTCCTCGGCGTTGTAGCTCGAGCGCACGAACGGGGCGCTCGCCACGTGCCGGAAACCGAGCGCGCGCGCGGCATTCCCGAGTTCGACAAAAGCCTCGGGCCGTAGATATTCCGCAACCGGCAGGTGCTCGGCACTCGGCGAAAGGTACTGGCCGAGGGTGAGCACGGCGCAGCCCGCCGCCGCGAGCTCGCGCGCCACATCGAGCACCTCCGCGCGCGTCTCGCCCAAGCCAAGCATGAGCCCGCTCTTGAGGAGGAGCCCGGGATATTGCCCGTGCAAGAACCGGAAGAGGCCGAGGCTTTGCCGATAGTCCGCGCCGGGGCGGACCCCGGCGTACAGGCGCGGCACGGTCTCCAGGTTGTGGTTGAAGAGATCAGGCCCGGCATCGGCCACGCGCGCAAGGGCGTCCCTCTTCCCCTGGAAATCGGGCGTGAGGACCTCGACCGTGCACGCGGAGGCGTTGCGGATCGCGCGGATCGTCCGGGCGAAATGCTCGGCCCCGCCGTCCGGGAGGTCGTCGCGCGTGACCGAGGTCACAACCGCGTGCCGCAGCTTCAGTTGCGCCACAGCCTCGGCCAAACGCCCGGGCTCCTCCGCATCGAGCGGAAGAGGATCGCCATGGGGCACGGCGCAGAACCGGCACGCGCGCGTGCAGCGCGGCCCCATGATTAAAAATGCGGCGCGGCCGCGGGCGAAACACTCGTGCTGGTTGGGGCAGCGGGCGCCCTGGCAGACCGTGGAGAGCCGCAGGCCCGACAAAAGCCCGCGGACCGCGTCTCCGCCGCGGGCGGAGACGCGCTTCGACAGCCACGGCGGAAGCCGCCGGTGCGGCACGGGTTCGGAAGAGAAAGCGGGCGCTTCCTCCCAAAGCTCGGCCCCGTCAAAGGCGCGCGCGAACGCCGCCGCGAGGCGCCGCATCTCCCGGTCCATGTCGTAGGACCGGCCCGTGAGGCGCGCGAGGCCGGTCACGCCCTTGTCCGCGATGCCGCAGGCCCGGATGAGCCGGAAGTGCGCCCAGTCGGGATCGATGTTCACGGCCAAGCCGTAAAACGCGATCCAGCCCCTCACGGCGATGCCGACGGCCGCCGCCTTCTCCTCGCCCGCCCAGACGCCCGAGAGGCCCTCCTTGCGCGAAGCGGACACGCCGTGCCCGGCGAGGTAGAGGAGGGCGACGTCTTCCAGCCGCCGGAGGGCCCGGTGGAGGTCCCGGCCCCACCATTCGAGGGGATAGACCGGGTAGAGGGTGATCTGGCCGGGGCCGTGGTAGGCCACGTCCCCGCCGCGCTCGGCCTCGTGGAAGGACACCCCCGCGCGCGCGAGTCCCTCGCGGCCGGCGAGGAGATTCTCCTCCGACCCGCCGCGGCCGAGGGTCACGAGCGGGGTGTGCTCCGCCACGAGAAGGAGCCCCGGGCCCGACCGGTCCCGCCGGAGGCGCGCGACGGCCTCGCCCTGAAGGCGGAGCGCCTCCTCATGGCCGATGCCGCGGGCGTAGCGCACGAGAAAACGCCGGGAGGCGGGCGCCTCCTTGGGTGCGGCGCCCTCGCCGGGCCAATCTTTCACGCGCGCGCTCATAGGCGGGTTCCATGGGGCGAGGCCCTTCCGTGCGCGGCTTCGTAGTCCGCGATCTGGGCGATGCGGCGGACGTGCCGCTCCTCGCGGGAAAAGACCGTCTCCACCCAGGCGTCGACGATGGCGATGGGCTCCTCGGCCGTCTCTTCGCGGCCGGAGAGCACGAGGATGTTGGCGTCGTTGTGCGTGCGCGAGAAGACGGCCGTGCGCACGTTCGTGCAGAGCGCGGCGCGAATGCCCTTCACCTTGTTGGCCGCGATGCTCATGCCGACGCCCGTGCCGCAGACGAGGATGCCGCGCGCAACTTCGCCCCTGGCCACGGCCTCGGCGAGGCGGAAGGCGAGAGCCGGATAGTCGCACGGCGCGGCGCTGTCCACGCCGAAGTTCTGCACCGCGAGGCCCCGGCCGCGGAGGTGCTCCATCACGCGGTTCTTCAGGGCCACGCCCGCGTGGTCGGCCCCCACGCCGATCACGCCTCCCGGGGAAAGAGCCTCTTGCATAGCTTCCAGATGGCCTCCTCGTAACGGACCGCGATTTCATGGTAGCCCGGCCCCACAGCCAGGCCGAACGGGGGGGGCGGCGGAACCGCCGCCGCCGTCCCCTCCAGGAGCACGGCGCGGCCCGCGAGGTCGGGCAGGAACTCCAGGAAGCGGGCGCGCCTCTCTTTTTCCAGGAACACAATCCAGTCCGCGCGGTCCATCGCGGCCGCCTCGGCACGGACGCGGGGAAGGTCCTCCACGGGATAGCCCATCTCTTCGAGCTTCCGCTTGGCCACGGGGGAGAGGGGTTCCCCCTCCGGGGCCAAGGGATATTGGGCGACCTCGACGCGCATGCCGGGGGCGCGCTCCGCGAGCATGTGGCGCATGATCCGGGCGGCGATTTCGGCGCCCATCGCATCCTTCGCGCCCACAAGGAGAAGCACGTGCGCGGCCGCGTCGTGGATAGCCGCCGGGAGGATCGCACCCTCCCGCAGGATCCGGACAACGTCCCCCTCCACGGCGGCCACGGTGGAGGCTTGCCCGCTCGGGTGGACCGGGCCGTCGAGAATGAGCTCGATCCGCTCGCCAAAGAGCTTTTCCACCTCCCGGGCGGAGCGGGCGGGGCCCTGGCCGTGAAGGTTGGCGCTCGTGGCCGCCAGCGGCCTCCGGCAGGCCCTGAGGAGCGCGCGCGTGTCGTTGTGGTCCGGCAAGCGCAAGCCGACTGTCCCTCCTTCCCGGGCCGGGAGAACAAGCGTCAGCGCCCCGGGCCAAAAGACGCGCATGAGCTTGCGCGCCACCCGCGAAAGGGGCGCCTTCGCCAGGGCCTCCGCCTCGGGGATCGCGGCGACGAGGATCTGGAAGGGCTGCTCCTCCTCCCTGCCTTTCAACACGCGGATGCGCGCGAGCGCCGCGGCGCACCTCGCGTCGCAACCGAGGCCGTAGACCGTCTCGGTCGGAAACGCCACCACCCCGCCGTCCGCGATCACCTCGGCCGCGCGCTCGATGGCGGAGCGGTAGTTCGCGCCGGGCTGAATGGGCAGGAGCTCCGCGCGACGGAATCCGGCGTTCATCTCAGGCTCGCTCCCGTGAAAAGCGCTCCGCTCCAGGAATCGGCGCAAGCGCCGATCGTATTCCGCCTGAAGTTCCCTTCCTCTCCCCGGCGGAAAGGATGCCGGAGGAGGAAGTTAGGATTTTCCCTCTCCCGAACCCCTCCCTCCAGGAAGCAGGTTTTACCGTTGTTCCATTTTACCGTGTTCTTTCGGCTTGGCAAGGGAGCGTTCGTTTTTCAGGCCGAGGCGCATCCGTCCGTTCGGGCGAAACGAACGGATTTTCCCAGTCGCCTGGCGGGAAGGATGGGGAATGCTCCCTCACGCGCCGAGCCGGGCCAGGGCCCTGCGGCCGATGTCCGTGCGCAGGTGCATGCCCTCGAAATGGATGCGCCGGGCCGCCTCGTAGACGCGGGCGACGGCCTCGGGAATATCGGCGCCGAGCGCGGTCACGTCGAGCACGCGGCCGCCGTTCGTGAGGACCCGGCTTCCCTTCCGAACCGTCCCCGCGTGGAAGATCTTCACCTTCTCCATGGCTTCGGCCGCCTCGATCCCCTGGACGGGGAAACCTTTCTTGTATGGCCCCGGGTACCCCCCCGAGGCCAAGACTACCGAGACCGCAGCCTCGTCTTTCCAGCGGAGGACCGCGTCGCGGAGCTTCGTGTCGACCACGGCCTCGAGGAGGTCCGGGAGGTCCGTGTCCAGGCGCATGAGGATGGGCTGGATCTCGGGGTCGCCGAACCGGCAGTTAAACTCCACCACCTTGGGCCCGCTCTTGGTGATCATGAGGCCCGCGTAGAGCACGCCCTTGTATCGATGGCCTTCGCGGTTCATGGCGTGAACCGTCGGAACGAGGATCCGCTCGATCACCTCATCGAGTAGCGCGTCCGTGAGCGCGGGGGCGGGGCTGTAGGCGCCCATGCCGCCGGTGTTGGGCCCGGCGTCGTTGTCGAGGACCGCCTTGTGGTCCTGGGCGCTTGCGAGGGGCGCGATGGTCTTGCCGTCCGTGAGCGCGAGAAGCGAGACCTCCTCGCCGCGCAGTCGCTCCTCGATCACGATGCGCGCGCCCGCATCGCCGAAGGCGCCCTCTCCCATGCAGGCGCGCACCGCCCGGCGGGCTTCTTCGAGCGTGTCGCACACGGTCACGCCCTTGCCGGCGGCAAGGCCGTCGGCCTTCACCACGAGCGGCCCCTCGACCCCGTTGATGTAGCGGAGCGCGTCCTCCATCCGGTCGAAGACCGCGTACTCGGCCGTGGGGATCCCGTGATGGCGCATGAGGTTCTTGGCAAAGGACTTGGAGGCCTCGATCATCGACGCGGCCCGGGTGGGGCCGAAGACGCGCAGGCCCGCCTCGAGAAAGGCGTCCACCACGCCCGCGGCGAGCACGGCCTCCGGTCCCGGCACGGTGAGGCCGATCTCGCGGTCGCGCGCAAAGCGCACCAGTGCCCCGAGGTTGTCGATCGGAAGATCGACGTTCTCCCCGACCTCGGCGGTGCCGGCGTTCCCGGGCGCGATAAAGACCTTGTCCACGCGGGGGGACCTCGAGAGCGCCCAGGCCAGGGCGTGCTCCCTTCCGCCCGATCCGATAACGAGCACCCGCATGGGAAGTTCCTTGCGCGCCGTTTATCCGGAGCGACGGCGCAGGATAAAAAATCGCCGGACAAGAACGTATCGGCGCAACTTGGGCCGGTCCGCGGACGCCGCGGGGCGCCCTACAGGTGGCTGAAGTGGCGCATGCGCGTCACGATCATGGCGATGCCGCGCTGGTTGCAGGTCTCAAGCACGAGCCGGTCCTCCTCGGTGTCCCCGCCGGTCTGGATGACCGCCCGGATACCGGCGTCGGCGAGGGGCGCGATCTCCGCGAGGAAGAGGTTGCTGTCGCTCGCCATGACCGCCCCTTCGGCGCGGTAGCCGGCGCGATCGAGCGCGACGCGAACCGACTCCACCCGGCTCGTGTGGATCGAGGCCACGGCCACGGTCGCGCCCCCGTGGGACAGGACCGTCGAATGGGATCGGGTGTGCTTGGCCACGAGGCAGGCGAACTCGAGGTCGATAAGCTCCCGGTCCGTGGGCTCCCGGTCGCTCACCACGTGGAACCCGCCGGGGCCGTAGACGCCCGTATCCACGGTCTGCGCCAGGACTCCTCCCTCCACGTGGTGGAGCGTCACGTACCGACGCAGGCCCGTGCCGGCCGGGTGCTGCACGGTGCCGGCCTTGAGGAGGCGGACCTCGCCCAGGTTCTTCGTCGTCTCGAAGATTTCGACGGCCTCGGGCGTGAAGTCCGTGGCGATCACGAGGTCGATGCTGCGGCCGGGCTGGGCGATGGCGTGGGCCGCATCCGCATCGACCGCGCCGTTGCAGGCCACGGCCGCGCCCACGCGGCTGGCGTATTCCGCGGCGAAGGCCTTTTGCACCGCCTCGGCGATGCCGGCGCCGATGGCGGCGCTCACGGGCAGGGCGTGCTTGATGATGACCGCCCCGGACGCGGCAAACTCGAGCGCCAGGGTCAGCCCCTTGTCCGCGTCGAGGATGTTGTTGTACGAGGGCGCACGTCCCCGCAGGATGCGGGCGTTCGCCACGCACGGCCAAAGGATGTGCGGCTTGGCGTAGAGGGCGGCTTCCTGGTGCGGATTCTCGCCGTAGCGGAGCTTGAGGCCGCGCCTATACTCCCGGCGCAGCGTGAAGGGAAGATTCGTCTCTTCCTCCTCCTCGAACGCCGAGGCCACCATGATGTCGTAATGCACGATCAGGTTCCAGGCTTCCTTGGCCAGGTTCTTGCGAAAGGCCGGGGAGGGCCCCTCGGGGGAGCGAACGGCCTCCAGCACCTCGGAGTAGCGGCGTGGATGGATGACCACGAGGACCTGTTGATAATTCCCGGCGGCCGCGCGTATGATGGACAGGGGAGCGACCTGCACGCCCTTGCCGGAAACGAGTCGCCCACGGCTGGTTTCATAACCCGCAAAATTGATGGCCACGATATCGAAGACGATCACGCCGTGCGCGGCACATTCGGCCAGGGCTTGGGGGCTGGTCCGGTCGACCTGGATGCCCGCGAGGATGCGCGGGTGCATGCTCTTCACGAGCCCGCCGAGAATGAGCGGGAAGCCGGTCACTTCCTCCAACGGCCGCACGGGGAGATGGGCCGTTTCGAGGAACGCGCGCGTCCCGGGCGTGGCCACGATCCCGTAACCGCACGCCGCGAGCCCCCGGGCGAAATCCACTACTCCCGTGGTGTCCTGCACGCTCAAAAAAGCCCAGTGTTCGGGTGTCGTCGTCATGGTTTCTTCCTCGAGCAACCGTTGCACGCTTAGGGAGTCGCCCTTCCGCGAGGCGAGATTCCCCTTCGCTTCTCTTCCCAGCCGCTCGCGGCAGAGCCCGCCGGAAGGATTACAGACCCGCGAGGCGAACCTCGCCCTTTCCCCTGACGATCCGTCCGATCTCGACGACCTCCTCGCCCTGCCGTCTCAAACGCGCCTGGATGGCCTGGGCGCTGTAGGGGGAGACGATCATCACCATCCCGATCCCCATGTTGAAGACGCGAAAGAGCTCCTGCTTGGGGATGCGGCCCGCGTGGGCGATCAGGTCGAAGATCGGCGGCACTTTCCACCGGTCCACGCGGATTTCCGCGTCGCAGCCGGGCGGAAGGATCCGGGGGATGTTGTCGAGAAAGCCCCCTCCCGTGATGTGCGCGATCCCCTTCACGGCTTTTTTCACCCGGTAGCCCCGAAGCACGGAAAGGACGGGCTGCACATAGATCCGGGTGGGCGTGAGGAGCGCCTCGCCGAGGGAGGAGCCCAAGGCCCGCTGAAACGCGTGGAGGTCGAGCCCCCCGGTCTCGAGCAGCGCCTTGCGCGCCAGGGAATAGCCGTTGGAGTGGAGACCCGAGGAGGCGAGGCCGAGAATACGGTCGCCCGGACCGATCGTCCGGCCGGTGAGGAGTCTCTTTCGCTCCACCACGCCCACGGCAAATCCCGCGAGGTCGTACTCGCCCTCCGCGTAAAAGCCCGGCATCTCCGCGGTCTCGCCGCCGAGAAGGGCGCAACCGGCCCGGCGGCAGCCCTCGGCCACCCCCTGCACAACCGCCGAGAGCACCTCCTTCTCCACCTTGCCGGTGGCGATATAATCGAGAAAGAAGAGGGGCTCCGCGCCCTGGACGAGGATGTCGTTCACGTTCATGGCCACGAGGTCGATGCCCACGGTGTCGTGCCGATGGAGGGCGAAAGCGATCTTGAGCTTGGTCCCGACCCCGTCGGTGCCGCTCACGAGCACGGGATCGGAAAACTTGCGCTCGAAGAGTCCCGGCGCCCCGCGCAGGCGGTAAAGGCCGGCGTAGCCCCCGTCGTTGGGGATGACCTGCGGTCCGAGGGTGCTGTGGATGCAACGCACGTACATACGGGCCAGGTCGTTCCCGGCGTCGATATCCACGCCCGCGTCCCGGTAGGTCAATCCTTTCCTGGGCATGGCAGGAATCCTTGGATCCGTTTCTTCACCGTCCACAGGAGCGGTCTTATCCATCGGTCATTCCATCGTAGCAAGATCGACAGGGAAACGCCAGCCCCCGGCTTTCTTTCCGGCACGGAGCGCCTCAGGGCTTCGTTTCCTCTTCCAGTTGGGCGCCGCGCCTCTCCATGCGGTACTTGTCCGCCATGGTGTCCACCGGCTCGATGGGGTAGCGGTTGTCGAAGCACGCCGTGCAGAAGTGGTCCGCCGGCGGGGTGACCGAGGAGAGCATCCCCTCGACCGACAGGTAGCAGAGGCTCCGGACGCGGAGAAGGGATTCGATCTCCTCCCGCGTGTGCGTGGCGGCGATCAGCTCCTCCCGCGTGGGGAAGTCGACCCCAAAGAGGCAGGGGAACCGGTTGGGCGGGCAGGAGATGCGCAAATGCACCTCCCGGGCGCCCGCGTGCTGTAGGAATTGGACGAGCGCGCGAAGCGTCGTGCCGCGAATGAGGGAGTCGTCCACGAGCACGATGCGTTTGCCCCGGACGACGTCCTTCACCACGTTGTGCTTGAGCTGCGCCGCGCGCCGGCGCTCCGCCGGAACGGGATTGAGGAAGGTCCGCCCGATGTAATGGTTGCGTATAAGCCCCCGGTCGAGGGGCAGCCCGCTCTCCAAGGCGTACCCGATTGCCGCGGAATTGCCGCTGTCGGGAATGGGCGCCACGAGGTCCGCATCCGCCGGATGCTCCCGGGCGAGGTGGATGCCGAGTCGCTTGCGCACGAGGTGAACGCTGTCGCCGAAGAGCACGCTGTCCGGCCGCGCGAAGTAGATATGCTCGAAGATGCAATGCGCCGGCCGCACCTCGCTCTTGGGCACGATCCGCTCGCTTTGCAGGCCGTTTTCGTCGATGGTGAGAAGCTCGCCCGGTTCGATCTCCCGAAGGAATTCCGCCCCCATCTGGTCAAAGGCGCAGGTCTCCGACGCCACGACGTAGCCCCCGCCCAGGGTGCCGAGGGAGAGAGGGCGGAAGCCCTGCGGATCGCGAGCCGCGAGGATCTGCCGGTGCGCGAGGAAGACGAAGGAATACGCCCCCCGGAGATGCTCCCCCAGGCAGTGGGCGAGATTGTCCTTCCGGGCCATGTGATCGGGCTGGGCGAGAAGGTGAACGATGATCTCGCTGTCCGTGGAGGTCTGGAAAATGGATCCCCGGCCTTCGCACGAGCGGCGGAGCTCCTGGGCGTTGACGAGGTTACCGTTGTGCGCAACCGCGATGAGTCCGCCGGCGTAGTCCATCACCAGGGGCTGGGTGTTCTGCGGCTTGCTCGAGCCGGTGGTGGAATAGCGGACGTGCCCCGCGCCGATGTGGCCGGTGAGGTGCTGGAGATCGACCGCGGAAAAAACCGCGGCCAATAGTCCCATCCCCTTTCGGCTGCGGACGTTCCGGCCGTCGGAGACCACGATGCCCGCGCTCTCCTGCCCGCGGTGCTGGAGCGCGTGAAGGCCGAGATAGACCGCCTCCGCCGCGTTCGGGACGTTGTAGGCGCCCACCACGCCGCAAGACTCGTTCAGTTTTCTGTCCATACCCGGAGTTCCTTGCCCATCGCCTGCCTTGCGCGTCTCTCGCGGTCTCCCGCCTTTCCCCAAACACAAGTCCTGGCAAAGCCGACATAACATACGGAGAAATACCAAGAAAGGCAAGAACGGAAACATGAAAAATCTCCGCGGAAAGTTGACCGCTCCGGCCTTTCGGGATTTTTCCTCGCCCATCCGCCGGGGGGCGTTGACAAAGCAGTTCCGTTCGGTTAAATGGATGACAAGGGAACGGCATAGTCCCAGCAGGGCACTTCTCGGCGGGGAGAGAATCCATGGCGCGCCTGGAAATACTGGAAGGCTTTGACGAGGTCAACTTCTTTATCCTCGAGGAGAAAACGATCCTCGGCCGCTCCAAGGGCTGCACCTTGTGCCTCCCGGACAATCGCATCAGCCGCTGGCATGCCCGCATCACCCGGGAGGGCGGAATCTACATGATCGAGGACCTGAAGAGCGCCAACGGCACCATGGTGCGGGGCCTCAAGATCCTGCACGGCGTGCCCGTGGAGCTCCGAGACGGCGACGAGATCCGCATCTCGTCCACCCGCATGATCTTCCGCGCCGAGAAGGACTCATTACTCGCCTCTTCAGTGACCGCCACCCCCGCTAAAAAGACCCTCTCGACTCCGACCCCGGCGGCGGCCGGTCCGACGAAGACCGTGCCCAAGCCCCTCAAGGCGGCATTGGAACCCCGAAAGGCGAGCGTAGCGCGCGAGTTCGGCAACCTCTCGATCCTCATGCTCCCCGAGGACGCGGAAGCCCCCCGGCCGGAGGTCAATGCCTCGCTCGACGCCTCCCTCAGCATGGCCGCCGTGGACCTGCGGGCCGCCCAGACCGAAAAGGGGCTGCAGGAGGCCTTGAAACGCCTCCAGGCCATGTGCCGCATCAGCGAGCACCTGGGCGCCGTCCTGGACAGCCGGGTCTTGATGCAAAGGATCATCGAGTTCATCTTCGACGTCTTTCCGTACGCGGACCGCGCCTTCATCATGCTCCGCGACAAGGCCTCG
>JAZDLH010000082.1:0-10242 GCA_043802275.1 Planctomycetota bacterium | reverse complement strand
GCCACGGTGTCGAGGTGGAGCGTGACCAGGGCGACCTCGCACCCGAGGCGCGCGGCCGCGAGCGCCGCCTCGCACCCGGCGTGCCCGGCCCCGATCACGATCACGTCGAAGGAAGTGCTCATGGCGCCATGATAGCGCGGACCTTCCCCGGTCGCAAGGGCGGCCCCTGGGCGCAAGAAAAGGGGGCGGAGGGAAATTGGGCTTGACCCGCCCTCCTTCCCCCTTAGGATAGGGAGGAACGTAACACCGGGTTTCCCCGTTGGATACGCGCAAGGGAAGACCATGATCTGCATCCCCATCGTGGCATCCACCCAGGTCGAGGCGCTTCTCTCCATCCACCGCGCGAACGCGGAGCCCGCGGACCTCCTGGAGATCCGCCTCGACTATATCCGGGGCGCCATGGACGTGGGCGCGCTCCTCGCCGCCGCCGAAAAGCCGTGCATCATGACCTGTCGGCGCGCCTCGGATGGCGGCCTTTTCCAGGGCGAGGAGGCCCGAAGGCGCGCGCTCCTCGAAGAGGGCGCCCGGCTGGGCGCCGCGTACGTGGACGTGGAGGCGGACGTCCTCCCCTTCTTCCGTCCCCAGGGGCGCGCCCGGGTCATCGCCAGCTATCACAACCTCTCGGAGACGCCCCCGGACCTACAAAGACGCGTCTCGGACATGGAGACCCTGCCGTGCGACGTGGTGAAGTTCGCCACCACGGCCCGGTCGCTCAAGGACAACCTGCGGGTGTGGGAGGCGCTCGCAACGTGCCGAAAGAAGGCCATCGGCCTCGCCATGGGCGAGCTCGGGGAGGTAAGCCGCGTGCTCGCGCTGCGCCAGGGGTCGCTCCTCACCTTCGGCGCGCTCGAAAAGGGCCGGGAGTCCGCGCCGGGGCAGCTTACCGCGCGCGACCTCGCCGAACTTTACCGCGCGAAGTCCATTACGAAAAAGACCGCGCTCTTCGGCGTGGTCGGGAACCCCATCGCGCACTCCATCTCGCCCGAGATTCACAACGCGGCCTTCCGGGCGCTCGGCCTGGATGCGGCGTACCTGCGCTTCCGGGTGGAGGACCTGGCGGAGTTTTTGTCGGACTTCGAGTGCCTGAAGCTTCGGGGCCTCTCCGTCACCATTCCGCACAAGGCCGCGGCGCTGCGGGCGGCGGCGGAGGTCGAGCCCCTCGCGCGGCGGATCGGCGCGGTGAACACCCTCACCCGCACCCCGCGCGGCTGGGCCGGCGCGAACACGGACCTTTCCGCCGCCCTCGGGGCGATCGAGGCCGCGGCCGCGCGAGCGGGGATTTCCCTCAAGGGAGCCCGGGCGCTTCTTTTGGGCGCGGGCGGCACGGCCCGGGCGCTCGCGTGCGGCCTAAAGGAGTCCGGCGCGCGCCTCACCCTCGCCAACCGCACGCGCGCGAAGGCCGAGGCCCTGGCGCGCGAGTTCGGCGGCGAGGTCATGGACCTCGCGCACGCGGCCCAAGGCGCGTTCGATATCGTGGCGAACGCCACGAGCCTGGGGATGCGCCCGCGCGAGGGGGAGACGCCTGTCGACCGGGCTCTCTTCCACAGGGGAATGGTGGCCTTTGACGCGGTCTACAACCCCCCAGAGACGCGGTTCCTTTGCGAGGCGCGCGCGGCGGGCGCCGAGGTCGCGGACGGCCTTGCCATGTTCGTGGGCCAGGCCGTGCGGCAGTTCGAGACCTGGACGGGCAAGCCCGCGCCCCGCGAGGTCATGGAACAAATCGTGCGCGAGCGGCTAAGCAGGTAACGCCGTTTGTCCGGCTTTAAAAGCCCGCTGTGCGCAACACCTTTCCTGGGGGCTCCATGGTGAACGTGGTTGACTTCAACGCTATATTGTATTAGGGTATATTATTATCCGCGTGTTGCTCCGGGGAAGAAACCATGACGAATCATCCGAAACGGTACGTCTTCTGGTTTTCGACACTTAGCTCAAGTACACAGGTGCTCGTAGCGTTGCTGAGTTATATCCCCGTCTTCTTGGCAGCCCCAATGTTTATTAAGCCAACAGGCCCCGGTTCAGATTATATAGCTTGGAATATACTGGCTGGGTTTTCCTTGTTTTTGATAGTAAGGGGCAAGAGAGCGCTAAAGATTGTTTCTGCGATATTATTGCTGTGTTTTTTAACAGGATCTATTTACGCAAGGTACGAAAGAAAACAAGACCAGGATCGAATGCGCAGGTGGATTATGCGAAACAAGGCCAAGGCCAATTGGGATCGGATTGCAGGGCGCACACCGGGCCAGGCATTAAGGGACGAATAGCTTGTGACGGTACCGGTTATGCTGCGTCCCAGCCAGAAAGATTTTCAGAGTGAAAAACGATCCAGTCACAGCGCAAGTTGGATGGGATGAGGGCGAATAGATAGTGACTCACTATTCATTCATGATATGCGATTGGAGATATGAATGGAGCCAAAAACTCACCCAATAGGCTTTCTTTTTCTCGCGGCCATGATCCTCGTTATTGTGCTTTTGCTCATCATTTATTTTTGGCCGGTTAAGAAGCGGGGTGAACGGAATCAACCTAATGGCGAGGAGCCATGCAATCGAGAAGAGACAAAAGAACAACAATAAGTATTGAACACATACAAATGGTTTGGCTTATGGCTGGAGCGAGGAAAATATAGGCGCCGAGGTCGCTTACGATCGAGTCAAAGGCCGTGCTTACTTTCACGGCTACATTCGCCGACGATACATTCCCCCACGCGCCCATTGGCGTAATGTCACGCGTTTATCAATAACACCGGGGAAAACAGCGGTGTCGTTGCCGCAAACTCCGCTCGGTTCATCGCAAAAAATATCGGGCAATCGCGCGGGGCAGTGCTAAGGGCGCTTCACGAGCTCGGACAGGATCTCGAGGCCGCGGTCGATGGTCTCGTCCGTGGCCGCGTAGGAGATTCGAACGTGCGTGTTCGCCTCGGAGAAGACGCTCCCCGGGATGATGAGGAGCTCCTTTTTAACGGCGGCGGCGGCGAAGTCCATGTCCGTGCCCCAGGGCGCGCGCGGGAAGATGTAAAAGGCGCCGGCGGGCTTTTGCACGTCGTATCCCGCGGCCACGAGCCCGGCGTGGATGCGGTCGCGCTTGGCCTTGTATTCCGCGATCCGCTCGTCCGGCAGGCGCCCGAGCGCCGCCGCGCCCGCGATCTGGGCAAAAGAGGGCGCGCAGACGTAAGTGAACTGCTGGAGTTTGGTCATGGCGGCGATGAGCTCCCGCGGCCCGGCGGCCCAGGCGAGCCGCCAGCCGGTCATGGCGTGGCTCTTGGAGAAGCCGTTCAGCACCAGGGTCTTTTCATAAAAGTCCGTGATGCTTTGGAAGGGCGCGTCGTAGGCGTAATCGCAGTAGATTTCGTCGCTGATGACCAACAGGTCGTGCCGGCGGGCGACCTCGGCCAGGGCCCGGAGGTCCGCGGCGCTGAACACCGCGCCCGTGGGATTGGCGGGCGAGGAAAAGATGACGGCCCTGGTGCGCGGGGAGACGGCCCGCTCCACGCGCTCCGGGTCGAGGGAAAAGTCGGGGTAGGTGTCCACGAAGACCGGCCTCGCTCCGCAGAGGAAGGCGAGCTGCTTGTAGCCCACGAAGTACGGGTCGAGGACCACGATCTCGTCGCCCGCGTCGAGGAGCGCGAGGTAGGCGAGCGAGAGCGCGCCGCAGACGCCGCTCGCCACCAGGATCTCGGAGGCGTCGTAGCGCCCCCCGAGGTGCCTGAGAAGGGCCTCCCGCAGCTCCGGGCCGCCCTGGGTCTGGGTGTAGGAGTTCTTCCCCGTTCGAATCGCCTCGATGGCCACGGCCTTCACCTCGTCGGGCACGTCGAAATGCGGCTGGCCGATCGAGAGGTTGACCGGGTTTCGGATCTCCTGCGCGAGGTCGAAGACCTTGCGGATGCCGCTTGCCTGCATGGAGTGCACGCGGCGGGAGAGCGGGATTTCGATGTGTGCAGCCATGGCCTCGCCCCCGGATGCTGTGCCCGCGAACGTCTCGGCTCCGGAAGATTTCGGAGCGCGCCATGAGCCGCGCGGTTTTCAGGCGCGGCCCTGACCGACCCTCCATTCCCGCGGCGGGCAGGGCCCGCACCGGGGGGAACGAATGGGTTCCCTTCCTCCGTTGCCGGGGGATCAGGCGCTTCCCTTGGGAGGGGTCTCCTTGGCCTCGGCGGGAGGCGCGGCCCCTTCGACCGGGGCGCCGGGAATAGCGGCGGCCTCCTCTTTCTTCTTCTTGGCCTTCTTCTTGACGATCCGCTTCACGGACCGGACCTTCGGGAGGCCGAGGATGGATTTTTCCTCGTCCCAGCGCTTTTCCTTTTCGAGCATTTCCAGCCGCTCGATGCGGCCGAGGACGCTCCGGTGGCGGATCATGCTGTCCCCGCTCTTCAGGCTCTTGTGCAGCGTCACGCCTTTGGCTCCTTTCCGAATGGCCCCGGCCGCCGGCTCCCCGGCCGGGGCGGGTCCTTTTCCAGCAGGATTCCTCGACTTAAAAAACCCCGTCCCCGGCAGGGATTGGCCGGGCCGCGGGGCGCGCAAGTCGATCCTTATACCATCCTCCCAGGCAAAAGGCAAGGAGTTGGATGAAAAAAGAGGCGGGGATTTAAGCGGCGGTGGAACGCATGTCCAACGGACGGGAATGGGGGACAAGGGAAACCTTCCGGACGGTTTATTTTGTCTTCCGCCGGATGGCTCGCGTTTTGCCGGAGCCGGTGTTGGAATTGCTCGAGGGAATGTCCGCGGCCGTGTGCCGCACCACGACCGGGTCGCCCAGCGAGACCTTGAGATGCTTCGCCAGGAGCATGCTCCGCGGCCGGAGGAGGAAGTAGACCTCCCGCTCGGCCGCGAGCAGGGTTTCGTAATTGCTCTGCCCCTTGGCGAGGACGACGTCCGCGTCGTAAAAGCGCTCCCGGAGTTCCTGGGAGGCGCTCTCGAGCCAGAGCCCGAGCATGGGAGCGCCGGGGTCGAGGAGCGTCACGCCCGCGAGGCGGTCCAACCCCGCGGCCTGCGCGTCCTTCCAGGTGACGTCGTTCAGAATCGGCGCCTGGCGCACCACCGCGGTCACGGCGCGTCCGGGAAGAAGCGTCTCGATGAGGAGCTTGTCGAGGACCACCTCGCCCGCGTTGTTGAGGACGTAAAGCACCGTCTTCGCGCGCGCCAGGGCCGCGAGGAGCTCCGGCCGCTCGTCGTGCGCGGGCGGCTCGGCCTGCGCCTGGTCGAGGAGCGCCTCCGCGGTCTCGCGGTCCTGGATGCCGAGGTCGACGGCCGTGCCGGCGAGGGCGAGGTCCAGGGCCGCGGCGAGGGGGTCGGCGCTTCCGTCGATCCGGTCGCGGAGCTCCTTCTCCAGGGCGCCGAGGGCCTTGTTGCTGCGCGCCTTTTCGTTCTCGTAGGGGTCCTTGACGCCGAGCGCCTTGTAGGCCGCGGTGATGGAGGCGAAGATGATCTCCGGCGCGCTCCGCTCGAGGTCGGTTTCGTTCGCGAGGTCCGCGAGCGCGCGCAGGAGCACCTTGCGGTGGATCCACTCGTCCTCGGTCACGAGGCGCGCCGCCGCGAGCACCTGGGAGAGCGCGTAGGGGATGCAGTCCGGATCGGCTTTCATGGGTTCGTTTCTCCCGCCCGCCAGGGGCTTTCCTCGTGGACGCCCGGCTATCGAACGACCGTCCCCAGCTGGGTCGCCTGCTCGGTGCGGCACCCGGCGTAGGGGGGCTGCGGCAGGTCCGCGGCGTACCGGTCTCCGGTCAGGCGGCTCATGACCTGCCGCGCCTGTTCGAGCCTCGGATCGTTACGGTTCAAGACCGCGCCGAGGCAAACCGAGTAAGCCTTGTCCGTTTCCAGCACCTCGACCGAGAGGCCGAGCTCCCCCACGATGGGCCGGCTCCGGGCGAAGTCGCGCGAACCGAGGGCCTGCGTGCGGCCCCGGGGGGTCTTCCCATAGGTGATGAGCTTCAAGACATAGCTCTCCGACGGCCAGGCATAGGCTTCTCTCCGCGTCTCCCGCAAACCCGTCCCGGCGGGGAGTTCGGCCGGGGGGTGGATGCGCGCCTCCTCCGCCCGCATCCGCGCGCCGAGCTGGCCCACGGCGTTCCGCCTGCCCACGCGTTCGCCCAAGAGGTACGCCGCGCCCACCATCACCCCCACCGCGAGGAGGACGCCGATCCCCGCCTCGAGGCTCAGGACGAGCTCCGGGGCCCGCCTCGGCTCCCTTCTTTTCTGGGAGGGGCGGGGGGCGTCGCCCGGAGGCTCTTCTTTTTGCAACGCGGCCTTCGCCTGGCGCGCCGCCCTTTCCGAGGCCCGCTTTTGAACCAAGACCTCGAAGAATTCCCGGTCCCGAGCCATGCATCCCGCCTCGTCGTCCGCGACAAAACACCCCCAAAGCCCGGAAGCGTCACGACCCTCTCTTTCCCCCCAATCCTTTCCCGCAGGGCGGGAAGGGGAGGGGCGGGGCTCTGTCCGCCTCCGGCATTATATCGCGGCCGAGGAAAATGTCCAATGCCGGAAATCGGAAAGGGGGTCGCCTTCCCTGCCCCGCGCGACGGGACGCTTCCGGTCTTACCCGCTGCCCGCGAAGAAGGAGTAATACAGGTCAAAGGCCGTGACAATGGCCATGAGCCCCAGGAGGCAGAGGAATCCCGCGTACTGGGCGATCTCCACGACCCGCGCATTGGGGCGCGAGCCCTTGATCCACTCGATGAGGAGAAAGAGGAGGTGCCCGCCGTCCAGAACGGGGATGGGCAGAAGGTTCAACACCGCCAGGTTGATGGAGATGAGGGCCACGAGGTCGACGAGGTGGGGCCAGCCGAGCTCCGCGCTTCTGTACATGACCTGGAAGATCATGATGGGGCCTCCGGCCGCCGTGAGGTTCAGGCGGCCCATCACGAGCTTCTTGAAGACCTGGTAGACGGTGGTGGTCATGCCGAGGGCTTCGCTTCCTCCCTGGGCGACCGCCGCCCAGAGGCTGGGCGCGCGCTGCCGCGCGAAGTGTCCTTCGAAGGCGAGGGGAAGCTCGCCGCGGAGCCCGGAAACCACGGGATCCTCCACCACGGCCCGGGGGGTCTCGAAGAGGACCAGCGCCCGGGCCTTGGTCTCGCCCCTGGCGAGCCACGCCATGGCCGTGGTCTTGAGGTCGAGGGAGAGAGAAAACCGGGTGATCCGGTCGCCCCGGCCCAGGGCGTGGCGCTCGGCAGGCGAGCCGGGGTCCACGCCGTAGAGACGGGCCTCCGAGGTGAGGAGGACCCCGATGCGCGCCAGGCCGATGGTGGGGTCCACCCGGGGTTTAAGCCGTACCGTCCGTTCCTCCCCGGCCCGGAGGAGGAGAACCGACACATCCTGGGCGCCGGCGAGGTTCACTTGCTCCGCGAGGCCGAGGTTCGGTTGCAGGGGGCGGCCGCCGAGTCGTAAAAGCTCGTCCCCCGGTTGGAGTCCCTCCGGCCCCAGGGCGAGGGTGGGATTCAAAACCTCGCGCACGCGGAAGGGGCCTCGCCCGTTCGGGCGCTCTTCCAGGAGCACGCCGAGGAAGTTGTCCTCCCCCGGGGGGATGCGCGGGTCGCCGGTCATGGGGCGGGGCTCGATCCGAACGGTCGCTTCCGCGCCGCTTCGCCGCACCCGGACCTCGATCGGGGAGAAGGCCGCCTCGTTCAATCGGCGGGAGAACTCCCGCGCGCCCGGCTGGTGGAAATACTCCCCGTCCACGGCGCCGATCGCGTCCCCGGCTTCCAGCCCGGCCGCCCGGGCCGCGGAGCCGTCGAGGACTCGCTTGACTTCGAGGCTGAAACGGAAGCCCGCTTCCGTGTAAAGGCCGGCCGGATAGAGCGGCGCGCGGATCTCCCTCGCCTCGGACCAGGCGCCGCCCTCCAGGGGCGACTCCACGCGGAGGACGGCCTCTTGGCCGGGCCGGTTCTTCACGAGATCCACGATGCGGCCGCCCTCGTAGTCGTGCTCGATGGGGATGCCGTTCACCGCGATCACCCGGGCGCCGACGGGGAGGGAGCGCGGCAGGTCCTGGAGCGCGGCCTTCTCCTTCTCGCTCGTCGCATCCGAGAGCGGAAGATATCCGGCCACGGTGCGTGAGAAGGACGGGATCACCCCGATCTGCCAGGGGATACGTCCCTCGCCCGGCTCGGGATAGACGAGGACGTCGAAGAGCGCCCGGGCTCCCCGGCGCTCGATGGTGAGCCGGAGGGGCTTCCCTTCGGAGAGGACCACCTTCTCGGCGATATCCTTGAACCACTGGATGGGGCTCCCGTCGGCGGCCACGATCCGGTCGCCCGCGCGAAGCCCCGCGCGCTCGGCCGGGCTCGCCTCCTCGAGGGGTCCGAGCACGTTGATGGGACGGGGCACGCCGTAGAGCTGCGCGCCCACGAGCAGGGCGAAGCCGAGGAGAAAATTCATCGCGACCCCGGCCGTGAAGACGAGCGCCCGGGCGGGCAGGCCCTTGCTCGCAAGCTCGTCCGGCGCGCCCGTCAACTCCTCCTCGCCCGGCAGGTCGCTCTGGCCGGCAAGCTTGACGTAGCCGCCGATGGGAAGGGCGCCCAGGCCGTATTCCACGCCGCGGAACTTGCGCCGGAGGCCCCACCCCCAGACGTCAAAGCCGAGCATGAACTTCTCCACGCGCACCCCCGCGAGGAGCGCGGCCAGGAAATGCCCCAATTCGTGCACAAAGATGAGAAGCGAAAAGGCCAGGATCACCGCCAGGACGGTGAGGCCGCTCGTCAAGCCCTGCCGCAGCAAGAGTTCCATCGTTCTTCTACCCTTTCTTAGTTCGGGGTTAGACCTCCCAAGACGCGGCGTCTTCTTAAAGCGTTCGGGCGGTCAAGCGCGCGCGCCGGTCCGGGTCTTGGACCGCGCGCGGACAAATTCCCTGGCCCAGCGGTCCGAATCGCGGATCGCCGCGAGGTCCGGCTCCTGGATGGGCGTGTGCGCCTCCAGGGCGGCCTCGATCAGGTCCGGGATGTCGAGGAAGCGGATCGCGTCGCGGAGGAAGAGTTCCACCGCGGCCTCGTTCGCCGCGGAAAAGACCGCCGGCGCCGCTCCGCCCAGGACTCCCGCGCGCCGCCCGAAACCGAGGGCCGGGAAGGTCTCCACGTCCGGCTTCTCGAAGGTGAGGGGACCCATCGCCGCGAGATCGATCCGCTCGCTTGGGCAGGGCCAATGCCTCCCGCCGGACAGGGCGTACTGGATCGGGATCTTCATGTCCACCGGCGCGAACTGCGCCATGCAGGAGCCGTCCGCGAACTCCACGAAGCTGTGCACCACCGCCTGCGGATGCACCACCACGTCGATGCGATCGTAGGCCACGTCGAAGAGCCAGTACGCCTCGATGATCTCCAGGGCCTTGTTCGCGAGCGTGGCCGAGTCGATGGATATCTTGGGCCCCATGGCCCAGGTGGGATGGGCCAGGGCCTCCCGGGCGGTCACGCGGGAGAGCTCGTCGCGGCCCATGCCCCGGAAGGGACCTCCGCTCGCGGTGAGGACGAGGCGCGAAATTTCCTCGCGCCTGCCGCACTGAAGGCACTGCCGGATCGCGGAATGCTCCGAGTCGATCGGCAGGAGCTTGACCCCCCGTTCGCGGACCTTGCCCATGACGAGCGCCCCGGCCATGACGAGCGTCTCCTTGTTGGCGAGGGCGATGTCGAGGCCGCTCTCGATGGCCGCGAGCGTGGGCTCGAGCCCCGCCGCGCCCACCGCGGCGCTCACGAGCATCTCCGCGCCCGAGGCGGCGGCCGCCTCGACCACGCCCTCGGGGCCCGCGAGCACCCGACAGGAGAGCCCGGAGAGCGCCTTCGCAAGGGGGGGGGCGTGTTTCGCCTCGCCGATCGCCACGAGACGGGGACAAAACTCCCGCGCGATCCGCGCGAGGGATTTCCAGTTGTTGTTGCCGGAGACGCTCTCGACCGAGAAGGCGCCGGGTCGGCTGCGCACCACCTCGAGGGTGCTCCGGCCGATGGACCCCGTGGCGCCGAGAAGGGCGAGCTTTTTCACCGCAGGTCTCCTTGGGCCGCAATCGCCTCCACGGCCCGGCAGAGGGCATCGAGCGCCTCCTCCTCCGGCACGGCGCGGACGCGCTTCCCCGCCTGGAAGAGGGTGTAGCGCCCCCGGCCGGCGGCGAGCCCGGCACCCGCCTCGCTCGCCTCGCCCGGCCCGTTCACCTCGCAGCCCATGACCGCCACGCGCAGGGGCGCGCGGACGTGCCGGAGGCGAGCCTGGACCGCCTCCACCATGCGGACGAGGTCCACCCGGCACCGGCCGCAGGTGGGGCAGGAGACGA
>JAZDLH010000081.1:0-6002 GCA_043802275.1 Planctomycetota bacterium | reverse complement strand
TGTGGCCCAACACCTTGTCGAGGCGGTGCTTCTCCACGTTCAGGATCTTGCCCTTGAGAGGCAGGATGGCCTGGGTCCGGTTGTCGCGCCCCACCTTGGCGGAGCCGCCAGCCGAGTCGCCCTCGACGAGGTAGAGCTCGGTCGTCTCCCGGTCGCGCGAGATGCAGTCGGCCAGTTTGCCCGGTAGGTCCCCGGTGGTGAGGGCGTTCTTGCGCCGGGCGAGTTCGCGCGCCTTGCGGGCCGCAAGCCGCGCCGCGGCGGCCACGACCGAGCGGGTCACGATGCTGCGCGCGATGCCGGGGTGCTCCTCGAAATAGCTGCCGAGGCCTTCGTTCACCACGGTCTCAACCGCGCCCTGGGCGTCGCGGTTGCCGAGCTTGGTCTTGGTCTGCCCCTCGAACTGCGGCTCGGCGAGGCGGATGCTCAAGACCGCCGAGAGGCCCTCGCGGCAGTCCTCGCCCTGGAGGCTCTCGTCCTTGATGACGTTGTTCTTCCGGCCCCAGGCGTTGATGCACCTCGTCAGGGCCGAGCGGAAGCCCGAGAGGTGGGTGCCGCCCTCTATGGTGTTGATGTTGTTGGCGAAGCAGAGGACGTTTTCCGCGTAGCTGTCGTTGTACTGGAGGGCGATCTCCACCTCGGTGTTGGTGCTCTCGTCCCGCTTTTCGAAGTGGATCACCTCGCTGTGGATGGTGTTCTTGTTCTGGTTGAGGTACTGCACATAGGCCTTGATGCCGCCCTGGTAGGAGAAGCTGTCCTTCCGCTCCTCCCTCCGTTCGTCGGTGATGCTGATCTGAAGGCCGCGGTTTAAAAAGGCGAGCTCCCGCAGGCGGCTGGCGATCCGGTCATAGTCAAAGGCGAGGTCTTCCGCGTCCACGAATATCTGGGGATCGGGCTTAAAGACGACCTTGGTGCCCGTGCGCTTGCTCTTGCCCCGCTCCTCCACCTCGGTCTGGGGAACGCCCCGCTCGTAGCGCTGGAAATAGAGGGCCCCGTCGCGGTAGACCTCGACCTCGAGCCACTCGGAGAGGGCGTTCACCACGCTCACTCCCACCCCGTGCAGCCCGCCGGAGACCTTGTAGGAATCCCGGTCGAACTTGCCCCCGGCGTGGAGCATGGTCATGACCACGGTGAGGGCGGACATGTTTTTTTCCTTGTGCCGGTCCACGGGGATGCCCCGCCCGTCGTCGATGACGCTCGCCGAGCCGTCGCCGTTCAGGGTGAGGGAGATGTGGCCGGCGTAGCCCGCCATGGCCTCGTCAATGGAGTTGTCCAGCACCTCGTAGACGAGGTGGTGCATGCCCCGCGCGCCGGTGTCGCCGATGTACATGCCCGGCCGCCTGCGCACGGCCTGAAGGCCCTCGAGGGCCTTGATGGAATCGGCCCGGTATTCCCGCTTGGAGGTCATGGGTCTATCTCGGTTTTCCCTGGGTCTTCCCTGTCCTGTCCCGGTCGTTCTTCTTCCCCGGCCGCGGGCGTACCGACCTCCACTCGCGGCTCGGAGATGTCGCCGAGCCGGAACCGGATCCGCCGGACGCCGAGCTTGGGCGCGCCTGCCTGGAGCGCCTGCACCAGGCTCGGCTCGTAGAACTGCGAGAGCTCCGCCTGGAGGACCGGCGAGGCCACGTCCACGTACAGCGTCCCGTCCCGGAAGGCGCGGACGCGGGTTTCGCCCGCGATCTCGGCGCCCACCGCGTCGTTCCAGGCGACTGCGACCTCGCGGTGTTTCATCATCCACCCGAGGCCGCTGGCCTTTAAGAACCCGCGCAGCGCGTCCTTTAACGTTTCGCTCCGGCTGCCGTCGCCGGCTTTTCTCGGCTGCATACCGGTTCCCCGTCCGCCGTGCGCGCCGCGATCTCCATCCTTGCTCCGAACGCCTCTCCCTCCCGGTCGTTCCCGCCGGGACTTTTGCTGCGTTCCGTGTTTTTGCTGTAGGGATCCCGTGTGCTCGATTGGGACGCTTCTCGACCCCTTGGGGACCTACCGCGGGCAGACCGGGCTTACTACATAAGTGTAATCCCGGATATCGATCCGGGCCGGGGACTCCGCGTCCCGCAGATGGAGGGTCACCTTTTCGTCGGAGAGAACTTTGAGCACGTCCAGCAAGTAGCCGTAGTTGAACGATATGGAAACCTCTCCACCCTCGACCTCCGCCGCCAACTCGATGCAGGCCTCTCCGCCATGGAGAGAGGCGGCCTGAACCTTCAGGCTCCCGGCCCCTGCGGTGAGGTTGACCGCGTGGGTCTCTTCGTTCGCAAGGATCGCGGCCTGCCGCAGGGCCTGCATGAACCGCTCCCGGTCCACCGTGACCTTCTTGTCCAGGTCTTTGGGAATGACATTCGCATATTGCGGAAAGCGCCCCTCGATCAGTCGGCTCACGAGCGTCGCGCGGGAGGTGCGGGCAAAGAACTGCGTGTCCGTAAGCTGCAGCTCCACAAGCTCCTCGCCGGCCAGGAGCTTGGAAAGCTCCTGCATGCCTTTGGCGAGGATGGTGGCGCTTGTGGGGCTGGAGACATTGCCCCGCAGACCCTTCCGGCTCAAGGCCAGGCGGAAGGTGTCCGTGGCCACCATATCGAGCTGTTTCTTGCTGAGTGCGAGGTGGATACCCGCCAAGCTGTACCGCGCTTCCTCTCGCGCCGCGGCAAAGCTTGTCTGCGCTATGGCCTCCGCGAGATCTTCCGCCTTGATCTCCACGCTTTGGGCCTCGTCCAGGGCGGGGATATCGGGAAACTCGTCCGCGGACTCGCCCAACACTTCAAACCGCGCCCCTTCGGTCAAAATCTCGGCCTTGTTCTCGACGATGCGCACGGTCACCTTTTCCCCCCAGGCGTCGCGGACAATGCTGTTCAGCTTTCCCGACGGCAGGACCACATCCCCCGGATCGGTCAAATTCTCCACCTCAAGAGTCATGCGAACGCCCACATCAAGGTCGGTCGCCGCCAGCTCGACCGCCTCCTTGCCGATAGCCTCCATGCGGATGTTTTGCAATACGGGCTTGGTGCTGCGCAGCGGAACAATGCTGGAAAGAACCCCCAGGACCTCGTGGAGCTTCTGTCTGGAGCAGGAAAATTCCATGGCAAGCTCTCCAAAAAAGGGGCAAGCTAAACCGCGCGGAAAAGTCCGGCCAAAACAATCGCAAAGATAATATGGACAGGTAGAGATATTATAAAACTTTTTTTAGAATAAATAAAGAAACAAATACAAAATAAACACCGGATGAATCCCAACATTTTTCGCCATAACAGCGCAAAATAAAAAAGGATATAAACACAGCATCTAAAAAAAGCAGGAGTTGAAACCCGCAAAAAAACAGAGGATTCCGGATCATTACGAATTAACAAAAGACAAGAAAACGATAAAGAAACGAACAAGACTCAAACTAGAGGCATAAGAAATTCAACAGCTATTCAACACCCGAGATTTTATGGTTTCCATGGAGGAGCGAACCGTTAAGTCCTTATGCAGCAATAGGTTAATTTTTTCAAAGGCGTGTTTTACCGTGCTGTGGTCTCGTTGCCCGAATTGCTGGCCCACCTCCTCCAGGGACGAGGCGGTCAATATCCTGGAAAGATACATGGCAACGTGCCGGGGGAGGACCAGGGAACGCGCCCGACGCTTGGATAACAAGTCCGCCAAGGAGAGGTGGAATACGTCACAGGTCTTCTCTTGAATGATGCGAATCGTCACCCCCTGGCTGCGTCCCTGGGGCAGATACTCATGCAGGGCGTGCTTGGTGACGTCCAGACTGATGGGCTGCTTGAGGAGGGAGACGTGCCCTGAGAGCTTGACCATGGCACCTTCGATCTCGCGGATGTTGCCGGTCAGGGAATCCGCGAGAAAAGCGACCACTTCCTCCGGGATGACAATGCGGAATTCCCGAGCCTTCTGCCGGATGAGAAGATGCCGGACGGCCACGGTGGGGATCTCGAGCTCCACCACGAGGCCCCACATGAACCGGCTGGCGAGAGGCTCCTGGATCTCCTTCATGTGCTTGGGGTTATGAGTCGAGGAAAGAACGATCTGCCGGTGCTTGTTGTGCAGGGCGTTGAAGAGATGGAAGAATTCCCGCTGCCCCACCGCATCGCCGGTCAAGAACTGCACATTATCCAGGAGAAGGACCTCGATGGAGAGGAAGCGCGCGCGAAAAGCGGCCAGGGCATCCTCCCGCACGGCCAGGGCAAGGGCGTGGAGGTATTCCTCGCAGGAGAGGTATTCGACCTTCCATGCGGGGTGGCGCGCATGAATCTCCTGGCAGATGGCCTGGAGAAGATGCGTCTTTCCCATGCCGACGCCCGCATGGAGAAAGAGGGGATTGTAATGTGTGCCGGGCGCTTCGCAAACGGCCCGTGAGGCGGCCGCAGCCAGGCGGTTGCACGGGCCCACCACAAAGGTATCGAATACGTACCGGTTATTGAGCCCGCTTGCGTCCGGGGAGGGCACCGAGGCCCCTGGGGGCTTGGGATCTACCGCCGCGCCGCCGTGGCGGCGGTTGTCGCTCTCGAGAAGGACCACGGTGCAGGCCTCCTCTTTGGCGGACCCAACCGCTTCGTTCAAGAGGTCGAAATGCTGCTGCCGCAGGAACGGCCGCAGCCGGGAGTCGTCGAGGCATAGGAAGAGGTGCTCGGCCGAGAGGTCCACCGGCCGGAGGCACGAAAGCCACGGCGAGAGCGGCTCAAAACGGGGGTGCTGGTACACGTGATGACGGACGGAATTCCAGAGATCCTGGAGATCGATCTCGCTGGCCACGCATCCCCCTCCCGGCGTGCGAATGGCCTGGATTCGCATCGCGCCGTCACGGCCCGGGGAAGGTTCCGCGGCCCCGTGCCATCCGCCCCGTGCGCGCAGGTTCCACGCGTGCGGAGGCGTCGCCATCCGTTGGAAACGATTGTACGCGAAGCGAGGGAAGGGGGAAAGGAAAAAACCAACTTTTTCTGTAACGAGATATGCTAAAAAAGGATAACTCCGCCGCCGGGAAGACCGCGCGCGGGGAGGCGCTTCGCCCGCCCGCGGTCAAAGCTCCGCGCGCACGGATTCGATGATGGTCGGCAGACACGCCGCGAGCGGGGTCGAGGGGCTGTATCCGATCGCCCGGCGCAGGCGCGTCGTGTCCGGGCAGCGGCGCTCGACGTCCTCGAAGTCCTCGCCGTACGCCTCGCGGTAGCTCTGGAAGACGATCTCGGACGGGCTCTCGGTCAGGCGCTTCACGCCTTCGGCGAGCGCGAGGATCTCGGACTCCTCGGTGCTTCCCACGTTGAAGACCTCCCCGACCGAGGCGTCGGTTTCCACCAGGCGCCGCAAGGACTCCACCACGTCCTTCACGTAGGTGAAGCTCCTCCGCTGCCGGCCCGTGCCGAAGACGGTGATGGGCGCGCCGGTCAGGGCCTGCCGCACGAAGGTCGGCACCACCATGCCGTAGTGGCCCACCTGGCGGGGGCCGATGGTGTTGAAGAGGCGCACGACCGTGACGGGCAGCCGGTGCGCGTGGAAGAAGGCGAAGGCGTGGAACTCGTCCATGAGCTTGCTCGCCGAGTAGCACCAGCGCCGGTGGACAGTCGGCCCGATCATGCAGGAGTCGTCCTCGGAGAAGTGCGGCTTGGGGTTGGCGCCGTAGACCTCGCTCGAGGAGGTGATGAGGATCCGCAGGCCGTGCCGCTGGGCCACGTGGAGCGCGGTCTTGGTCGCGGCGTGGTTCATCTCCACCGTGGCCACGGGGTTGTCCACCACCTTCCGCACGCCCACCACCGCGGCGAGGTGGAAGAGGACGTCCGCGTCCGCGCCGAGGCGCTCGACGAGCTCGTAGTTGCTGGCGCAGCCCTCCACGAGTTGGAAGACGCGGCTGCCGGCGAGATGGCGCACGTTCTCGCGGGAGCCGGTGGAGAAGTTGTCCAGGGCGGTCACGCGCCAGCCGCGATCGAGGAGGTGCTCGGCAAGGTGGCTGCCGATGAATCCCGCCCCGCCGGTGATGAGCGCATGGGACGATGCCATGAAGTGCCCCTTTTCTCCTG
>JAZDLH010000080.1:0-9981 GCA_043802275.1 Planctomycetota bacterium | reverse complement strand
ACACCCTCGTAGCTCAGATGGACAGAGCAGCGGATTTCTAATCCGCAGGCCGTAGGTTCAAATCCTGCCGAGGGTGCCAGGAAATCGGAGCGGGAAACGGCCGAATAGAGCCGTCCCCGGTCTTTTTGGATTTGGGCAACGGCAACGAGATCTGCTAATTCCTTCCTCATGTTGCAGTTATCGTTTTTCGAGTCGGGTTTTGCGCCATGCGGAAGCCTCGGCAAAGACAGCTGCTTGGCTGTGTGATAGCCTTGAAAAACCGTCCTGGTCCGAGTACCATGCCTTCGCCAATCCGGCAGGGATGGACGTGGCACTTCCAGGCGGGAAAACCGACGGTCGGGAACCCGGGCCCTAATGAAAATGAAGTATTTTCCGGCATTCGCCTTCCTGCTCTTCCTGGCCTCCGCTCCCGTGATGGGGCTGGAGGTGGTCGAGGCGCGCTGGGGCTTCGACGGGAAGATTTTGCCGGAAAACATAAATCTCCTTTCCCTGCATGTGAGCAACGGTTCCGATGCCCCCTTTGACGGGACATTTCGTCTATTCCAGGAGAGGCCTTTCGCAAGGGCGAACGCCGAATACGTGCAGTCCTGTTACCTCTCGGCCGGGGCCTCCCGTTGGATCCAATTCCACCCCTTCATCGCGCAAGAGAACGAAACCTGGGTAGCGCGCTGGGACAAGGGGACAAGCGAGGAATACAAGTTCCCGGCCACGAAAACCGGCCCGCCCGCCGTGGTGTTCCTCTTCGATCCGGAAGCGATCGGCCCCATGCCCTCGATGAGCATATTCCCGGAGGAACTCTTTCCAAGCTCGGTCTCCGGGATGGACGGACTCCATGCGCTCGTCCTGGACCACATGCCCAGGCGGTGGGAGCCCGCGCGCCGGAAGGCCCTGTTGGAATGGGTGTACCGCGGAGGAGCGCTCCATATCCTCAAGGACGGGACGGGGAACTACCCCAAGTTTTCCGGGGACCTTGCAGCGCTTGACACCGAAGCCGAGCGCTTAATCCTCGGCGCAGGCGAGGTGGTCCGCCAACCCATCGGTCGGACCCAGGTATCCGGGGCCTATCTTTTGATGAGGGGGTTTCAACCGCCGCGGATGCGGCAGGGAGAAAACCCTCGTTTCGAACGGTTTGACAGCGTGGTCGTATCGTGTTTGAACGATCTCACTCGGTCCGACCACAATTGGACGATGCTTTATCTCCTCGCGGGGCTCTACATTGCGGCCGTCGGGCCGATCAATTCCTGGATCGGTCGGAAACGGGCGGATTACAGGCAGGCGTTCCTCGTCTTTCTCCTCCTCGTCGGCGCTTTCAGCACGGCGATGACCATCATCGGGCGGCGGGGATACGGCGAGCGGTCCAAGGCGAACACCCTGACGCTCGCCCGCCCCGTCGGCCCGGGGCGATGGGACCTCACGCAGTGGCACAACCTCTTCGTCACCTCCGGCGGCGATTACACCGTTACCCGCCCCGGCTCCGCGAATTATTACACGGCCTTCCAGGAGGAAACCGCGCTCGGGGACGTTATCCAAGAGGAGGGCCAGGGCAGCCTCACGATGGATATTCCGCTCTTCTCCTCGCGCGCCTTCTTCCACCGAGGCTGCGCGGACGGGCCGGACCTCACGGTCCGCGTGCTGGAGTGGCGGGAGGACGAAACGGGGCTCGCCGCTCTCCGGCTCGCCACGAGCCCGGACTTTCCAACGGAGGAAATGCGGGCGCTTGTCTATTATCGCGATTCTTTCTATCCCCTGCGACTCCAGGACGGGAGACTGGAGACAACGACCGCCAATCGCGTCGAACGGAAGCAATTCCTGGGCGACGAGGAGGTCGCTCTCCTCGGCGCGGAGCCCTGGGCCCGGTTCGGGGCGAGGGAGACCGAAAAAAAGACGGAAAAGGAAGTCTTTCAAAAACTCTTCAAACCGATCCTGGCGCGCGTGACCGGCGGCACGGACGCCTTCCCCCTGGTGGTGGAGCGGCCCCGGCCGGGAAGGGCCGAGCTCTTTGTATACGCCCCCATGCCCCGGGCCTTCCGCCTGGACGAGGAAAAAATCAAGGGGGAAGGCGGTTACGTGCTTTATCACATGGACGTTTGGAAGCCCGAGCGTTGATCCCGGCGGCACCCATCCGCCATCCGATCGGAGGAACGCGAGATGCCGAGGGAGAAGCTTAAAGAACCCGTGCTGGAGGTGGAAAAGCTGGGCTACTCCTTTAAAAGGACCCGGGCGCTCTGCGACCTCAATCTCACCGTTCTTCGCGGCTCCATTCACGGCTTCGTGGGCCCGAACGGCGCGGGCAAGACCACGACCCTGAAGATCGCCGCCACGCTCCTCGAGCCCCAGGCCGGGAATGTCCGGGTCTTCGGCCACGATGTCCGCCGAGAATACAAGACGGTCCGGACCCTCATTGGTTTCATGCCCGATACCCTCGGCATGTACCGGCAGATGACGGTCTTCGAGTACCTCGATTTTTTCGCGGCCGCCCACGGGCTCTCCCACGAGAAGCGCGACGCCGTCATCCGCGACGTGCTGGAACTCACGGACATGGCGGGCCGGCGGGAGGATTTGATCCAGACCCTCTCGCGCGGCATGCAGCAAAGGGTCTCCCTCGCGCGGGTCCTGGTGCACGACCCGGAGCTTCTTTTGTTGGACGAGCCGGCCTCGGGGCTCGATCCGCGCGCGCGGATCGAGCTCATTGAAATCCTGAAGGAGCTCCAGAAGCTCGGCAAGACCGTCTTCATCTCCTCCCACATCTTGACGGAGCTCGCCGACCTCTGCGACGACGTCACCATCATCGATCGCGGGACCGCGCGCTACAGCGGCCCCATTCGCCACCTTTTGTCCGGGCCCGGCGGCGCGCTCCGGCAGTACCTCTTAAGGCTGGAGGCCCTGCACGAGCCCTCGGAAAAGGCCCTGCAGGGCATGGCGGGCGTGGAAGCGGTGGTCCGCGACGACCGCGGGCCCGTCTACCGGATCGCGTTCCGCCGGGACGCCGTCAGCGTCAACGACATCCTGCGCGCCGTGCTGGAATGCGGCGGCCGGGTGGTCGCGCTGGAGGAGAGCCGGCGGAACCTGAACCAGGCCTTCATGGACCTGACCGAGCCGGGGGTGAGGCCATGAGCATGCCGGCGATGGCGCTCTTCACCCGTTCTCTCCGCCTCGAGGCGCGCTCGGGCTGGACCTACAGGATGCGGGCGGGGATCCTCCTCATGACCCTCGTCAACCTCTTTATCGCCCGCTCCTCCCTGGCGGGGGGCGGCGCGCCGGGGCTGGACTTTTTCAAGTACACGATGTACGGCAACCTCGTCTTCATCACCCTGATGGGGGTCGTTTTCTTTTCCTCCGCGATCGCCGAGGAGAAGGAGGAGGAGACGCTGGGGCTCCTGCGCATGACGGACTTGAGCTCCCTCGCCATACTCCTCGGCAAGTCCACGAGCAAGGTCCTCACCGCCCTTGCGCTCCTCCTCGTGCAGCTCCCCTTCACGCTCCTCGCCGTCACCCTGGGCGGGGTCGCGGTCCGGCAGGTGCTTGCGGCGTATTGCGCGCTCCTCGCCTATATCTTTTTCCTGGGCAATTTCGCGCTCTTCGCCTCGGTCCTGGCACGGAACACGCGACAAGCGCTGGAGATCGTGGGCGTTGCGATCCTCCTCTATTTTGCGGCCGGCGTGCTTGCGGGTTCTCTCGGCTGGTCAACCGGGCTGGCGACCTTCTTCGAAAAGGCCTCCCTATTCGCCCGTTTCGCCGAGGTCTTCACGACCGGGTTCCCGGGCGGGCTCGTGGGAATCCAATTCCCGATCCACGTCCTGGCCGGGGCCTTTTTCTTTCTCCTCGCCCTGTTCCTCTTCGATCGCCTCACCCGGTGGGAAAAGGAGGCCGCGCCCTCCCGCGGCTTCATCGCCACCCGACGCTCCCGCCTGCGGTTCCTCGGATGCGACCGCGTCTGGACGGGATGGGCGATCGCGTGGAAGGATTTTTACTTCATCGGGGGGGGCGGCTGGACCATGCTCCTGCAGGGAGCGATTTTTTTCGTCATGGCCGTAGTGACGGTCCTATCGATCCTCATCGGCAGAATACCTATCAGCGATGTGCTATTACATGCCTTGGCGGTGCCGCTTGTGGGTACAAGTTCCGCGATCCTCGGACTGGGATCGATGCTCCTCGCCTCCCGCCTCTTTCACGAAGAGATGCGCTGGAAAACCTTTCCGGCCCTCTATGCCCTTCCGCTCACCCTCTGGCAGATCGCCGGCCAGAAGATCGCGGGCGCATGTCTCGTGCTCTCCCCCTCCCTTCTTATGCTGATCGTGGGCCTGGTCCGGCTGGGGCTCCAGGCGGATCCGGCAGACCTGGTCGCGGAACCCTTGTTGGGCTTTTTCTTCCTCTGCTCCATGCTCGGATTTCTCCTTTTCCTGCTCACGATCGTGTACCTGTCGCTCCTGCTCCAGCGCGGGGCCCTGGCGCTGGCTCTACTGCTCTTCATGTTTCTCGGCCCGTTTGGCATTCTAATCGCCTTTGCGTCGGCCCCCTTATGCGTGGCCCTCATCCACCTGATCGGCCGGAGGCTCCGGCGCCTCGCCGAGGCGTGAGGCCGTTCCTCACGTCCCCATCCCAACGCCGCGCCGGGCGTGCCTTCATTTGCCCGCGCAGGCACTCCTTGCAGCCCGCCCAACCATCCCCCGGCCGATGGCCTAAAAAATCTTGATTCTCTCCTCGTTCGTCTCCGACGGGGGAAGGTCGTCGGGTTCCGGGATGCGCCCGAGGTATCGATCCGCCTTCCTCAGGCATTCCCGCCGCACCAGCCACAACACGCCGCCCTGGGATAAAAACGACAGCGTAAAGAATAGAACGGGGTTTATCTCCCGAACGTCGCGGGGGAAAGCCTCGTTCACCATAATGGTCGCCGCCGGGCTGAAGAACAGAAGGTTTGCGGATGACTCCAAAAGGGGTGGAGCGAAAGGATAAAAAATACCGGACAGCAGGAAAGCAACCGCGTAGGGGAGCATGCACCAGGCCGTGAGAATGGAAAGCGCGAGGAAGACGGCGCGCATGCGGTTGCGGCACTTCATGCCCAGCCACATCCCGACCCACGAAACCAGGGGGAGGTAAAGGACGACGGTGAGGACGGATACGAGGAGATACCGAACGGGGATGGACTCAATGACTTGAAGCAATGGCGGTGCGTCTTGAAAACCGTACAGGTAACTATTGATTCTTTTGAACCCCACTCTCCCCCATGCTTCCAGGAGAAAGAGAACGAAGAAGGGGGCCCAGAAGACGAACATGAGGCGGCGGAGGCCCTTCATCTTTTGCAGCAAAATCTCCCTCCCCGAAAGGGGCGTGGCAAGAAGCGCCGGCAGCGTCTCCCGCATCCGCTCCTGGGGGATCATGTTGGCCGAGAGGATCGCGAACACGAGCGCCGCCACGCACCAAAGGAACATCACCATCGCCTTGGAGAACGCGAGCCTGTCCGAAATATCGTTCGAGACATAATACTCCAGGAGCACAAAGATCACCGGGAGCATCAGGACAATCTCCACGCGGAAGAGGTAACGGAACTGCCCCAGCGCCTGCTTCTCTGTCTCGAGCCACGCAATGGGCTCGTCCACGGGCAGGGAGTTTTTCTCGCCCACCAGGACCACGCCCCCGGCGAAGCGGTTTAGCCAGTTGTAGATACGGTCAAGGCACTTGAAGAAGAGGAGCATCCATCCCTTCGGCGCGAGGAGCGCGCGCTTGTAGAAGACAACCCGCGCCAGCACGAGGAAGAGAACAACGGAAATCCCTATGGGGATACTGTGCATGACGGTCTTTCGGAGGTCATCCCCGAGACTATTGTATAACGTGAGCGGCAAAAAACCCCATTCATCGTAGCGAAAAATCCAGAGTCGAAACACATTCCAAAGCACCTCCACAATAAAGCTATAAAGAAAAAAAACGACAAATCCTCCGAGATAGGAGGCGATGAGCGAGGCGTTTGCGCCAGCGAACCAAGTGGAGCACAAAAGCGAAAAGGCCCCGACCTGGAGGCACGTGAGCGCCAGGACGTAGACGCCGCTCAGGAGGTTGTCGGTGGAGATCCCGCCGATCGCAAAGGCGATGGCCATAAGAGGCATGGAGAGAAGAAGATAGGAAAACATGGTGATGAGGCGGCTTAAGTACTTCTGGAGCAGTATTTCCCAGGGGCGCATGTCCGTGATGAGGAGGAGCGCCAGGGTGCTCCGTTCCTTTTCCAATGCGATGACGCCGCTCATCATGGCCGGCAGGAAGAGATAGATGCCCCAGGCCTGGGCCGCGATCAGGAAATCGAACAGCTCCTTTCCCCTCCCGAGGACACTCATCGGGTCCCGGGCGGCGTACACCGTCTGATCCAGGTAGAAGAGAAAGGCGACGAAGAGGAGAAGCGCATAGACCGTGCGCAGGACGTAGGTGCGCCGCTGCGCGGCCATCTCCACGAGCTCCCTGGCGAGGAGGGGCATGCCCCATCGCAGCGCGGGCCGTTTCATGCGGTCTTCCCCTTGGTCAGCTTCATGAAGACGGTTTCCATGTCCATCGCCTCGGGCTGGAACATGTAGATCTTCCCGCCGAGGGCATGGATCCGGTCGTGGAGCTCCGTGATCGATAGCTCCTCCTCGTGAATCTGGACGCGGAGCCGGTCGATCTCGGTGACGACGCCGGCCACGCCGCGGATTTTCCGGATGCCTTCCAGGAGGCCCTCGGAGGGATTCGCCACCTGCACGTGCACCATGCGCCTGAGGTCGAGCTGACGGTAAATGTCGTTCAGGGACCCCTCGGCCACCATCTCGCCCGCCTCGATGATGCCGATGCGCGTGCAGAGCTGCGAAAGCTCGTGCAGGATGTGGCTGGAGATCAGGATCGTCTTGCCGAGCTTGGTGAGCTCCTTCAAAAGCTCCCGGATCTCGATCCGGGCGCGGGGATCGAGCCCGGAGGCCGGCTCGTCCAGGAGCAAAAGCTCCGGGTCATGGAGGAGCACTCGCGCCACGCCGAGGCGCTGCTTCATGCCCCGCGAGAGCGCGTCCACCGGGGCCTGTGCCTTCTCCGCGAGGTCGGTCAGCTCCAGCACGTCCTGCACGATGCCCCGGCGCTTCGCCGAAGAGATCCGGTAGGCGGCGGCGAAGAAGTGAAGGTATTCCGTGACGGTGAGGTCGTCGTACACGCCGAAGAAATCCGGCATGTACCCGATCCGCTTCCGGATCTCCTGGGGCTGTCGCATGACGTCGAAACCGGCGATGGCGGCCCGGCCGGAAGCGGGCTTTAAAAGCGTCGCCAGCACCTTGATGGTCGAGGTCTTGCCGGCTCCGTTGGGCCCGATGGAACCGAAGACCTCGCCCTCCGGGATGTGAAAGGAGAGGTCCCGGACCGCGGTCAGCTTTCCGTATTGCACCCACAGGCGATCGACTTCCACTACGGCCATGGCGGCGCTCCTTTTCCTCTTTTGTCAACGGTAGAGCCTTCGATACAAAATCGTGTCGTCCCCCCTTTGCTCCGCGATCACGAGGAGCCATTGCCCGGGATCGGACGAATCGAGGATAGAGAGGTCTTCAAAGTTAGGCGCGCCGTTCGGCGCGATCCGCGAAACCACGGAAAAGAGGCCCTTGGTTTCGCGCGCGCAGACGCTCCGCAGGAAGGAGGACGAAACATTGCCGGCCTCCTGTTCCACGTAGAAATGGTCGCCCGTAAAGAGATACACCCCGCGGACGCGCGGATGCTCCTTCAGGAGCTGTCGGCAGAGGTCCCGGCGCTTTCCCGGCGCCTCGAAGAGGGCCGTCCGGAACCCCTCCCAGTCGATGATGTCGCACGTCTCCCCGCCCTCCAGGGTGAAGGAGCGGTTGAGCTGCGGCTTCCACTGCCGGAGCGCCTGCGAGACCGAGTAGAAGGCGGGCATCTCTCCCTCGAACCAGGGCGTGAGGTTTTCTTCGGACCGGTCGAGATCCGCGTCTGGGGTTTGACGGGCGTAATAATAATAGCTGTACCGGGTAAAGCTATTGACATCCATGGGCGCGAAGAGCTCGCGCCGAAGGTCCGTTCGGCGGCTTTGGTTTTGGGAGGCGAAGTGAATCCGGTAGGCGGTCTGCCGGAGGGGACGGCCCCCCTGCCCCACGTCGACAAACACCACGCCCCGGCGATGGTCCTCGATGCCCATGTAGTGGTTCGCCAGAGCGATGGTGAAGAGGGTGAAACCGAGGGTCGCGAGGGGAAAGAAGACCCAGGTGAACTTGCGCAGGCGAAGACGCCCGAGAAGAAAATAGTCCACGGGTCCGATGACGACGACAAATGCGAGAAGGATCCAGAGGATGAGCGAGAAGCGGATCGGCCTGATGTTCTGGGGAAGGAGGGACCGCACCAGCTCGTCCCCCGTGTTGATGGGGATCGCGCCGAAAAAGCTTGCGGGATCGAACGCCTCCTCCTCTGAATAATATTGCCCGTAATACTGCCCGTAAGGATTGTCCCCCGACCCGCCTTTTGCCACAAGGGTGCGCTGCGCCTTCGCATCCCAGGCGCCAAGGCGGGTTACGGTCTCCCCGTGAGAGAAGCGGAGCTTCCAGAGAAAGGCGGAAACGCTCCGCCAGGAAGGCGAGGAAAGGGCTTCCTCCGCCTGTGGCGGGGCGAGCACGACCGCCGCCCGCCCAAGCTCCACCGGGTAGAGGGCGGCCGGCTTTGTCCCCTCCGGCCGGACGGGCCTTATGCCGCCCTTGTCGGTCAGGACGAACGCGGGCTTCTCCGCCGGGGCGCCCGCCAGGTTGTTGAGAAACGCTTCGTGCCATTCCTCGAGGCCCTGTCCGGGAAGGACGCAAACGCTTCCCCCCGCCTCGACCCAGCGCCGAATCGCCTGTAGCTGCTTCTCCTTCAAGAGCGCAAACCCGCGTTCCGGAAGGAAAACGAGGTCAAAGGAGCAGTATTCCAACGGAACGACGGGCATCTCTTCCGGGACGATGCGCGCGAGGCTGGTCGTGATGGCCAGGCGCTTGCGTTCCGCTGCGGCGCCGGCCGAGGCGCCGCCCGGAGCGCCGGGACCGAGCGGTTCACCGCTCTCCGGCGAGAGGGGATTGTCCGGGACGGGGGTTTCCGGGCGAAGCTTTTCGAAGAAGAGGCTCTGGAGGAGGGGGAGGATTTGGGGATCGGTGGTCTCCCCGGGGCTGCTAAGGCCCATGACCAGCCATCGCTGCTCGGCGCCGGGCGCGGACAGGTATTGATAGTCCAGTACATACCGCTCCCGAGGCGTGGAGAAGAAGATATCCGCCGTGACGTTGTTCTTGAAAAAGGAGCTGGTGGCGACCGGCGGCGTCATGAGGTGAAACCGCTGTTCGCCCATGGGCAGGACGATCTCGTCGCTGCGAAAGCGCCCCAAGATTTGCGGCCCGTCTCGAAAGACGATCTCCAGCCTCCCTCGCAGGAGATTCGAGCCGTTCCACGCGAGGATCGCGTCGAACTGCATGGGGGCATTCGACCGGCTTCGGATGGCCACGGGATGCAACGTAACGCCCAGGGGCTCCCCGGCAAATCCGGCCGGGAGGGGAAGAAGAAAAAAGGCAAAAACAAAACCCCATCCCGCCGCAAGGGCAAGAAGGCGCGAAAGAAACGCATGGCCCCGCCTGGGAACGGCCTCGTTCATACGGCCTAGCCTCCGGGTCTACGATGGAAATACCACCACTCCCCCAGCAGCGCGACAAATCCGAGGCAGGCCAGGGGGAACCACAGCGGCCTGTCGGTCTTGAGCCGGGTGACGGAAGCGCCCACGGCGGTCTCGCGGAACCGGATCTCGGGGACCTGGATCAGGGTGGTCTCCTGCGAGGATAGGAGGGAGGCCCCTATCTCGCGTTCCTCCGCCGGGCCGCTCGAGACGCGGTACAGCCCCACGCGCGGGGCCGGGACGCCGGAGAGTCGGCCCTCTGCATCGGCCTGCTCCCTTCGCAAGGACCCGTCCGGTCCCTCGATAAGCACCTCCCCGCCGGGGGCTCCGGAGAGGACCGGAAG
>JAZDLH010000079.1:0-6641 GCA_043802275.1 Planctomycetota bacterium | reverse complement strand
CCTCGGAGATGCAGGAGATCCGGGCCGCCCTAACGGCCGAAGGTTTGTGAAGCTGTCGATCCCCGATCCGCGTTTATAGCTGCCGCAAGGCAACGGATCGGGCATTGTCTTGCGTCGTTTTTCTTCGGGAAAGGATGCTCGAACCATGGATGCGACCCCTTCGGAACGGCTCCAAAAGCTCCCGCCCTATCTCTTCGCGGATCTGCGCAGGAAAATCGCCGAGGCCGAGGCCCGGGGCGTCAAGGTGATCTCCCTGGGGATCGGCGACCCGGACATGCCTACGCCCGACCCGGTCGTGGACGAGCTCTGCCGCGCGGTCCGGGACACCTCCGACCCCAATCGCCACCGCTACGGCTGCGACTCCGTCGTGCCCGATCTCGCGCGGGAGGCCCGGCGCTTCTACGAGCGACGCTACGGCGTGCGCCTCTCCGAGGAGGAAATCCTTCCCACCATGGGCAGCAAGGACGCCATCGTCAAGTTTTCGCTCTCGCTCCTCAATCCCGGGGACCTCGCCATCGCGCCCGTGCCCGGGTATCCCACGTACAATATCGGACACGTCTTTGCCGGCGCCTCGACCTATCGGACGCCCTTGCGCGCGGACGACGACTTCCTTGTGGACTTCGACTCCATACCCACGGAGATCCGCAAGCGCGCAAAGCTCCTGTGGCTCAACTACCCGAATAACCCGACTACCGCGACTGCAGACCCGGATTTCTTCAAACGAGCGGTCGATTTCGGCCGTCAGAACAGCATGCTCATCGCCCATGACAGCGCCTATAGCGAGAACACCTACGACGGATATCGGGCGCCGAGCATTCTGCAAGTGGAAGGCGCAAGCGAAGTGGCCGTGGAATTCTTCAGCCTGAGCAAAGCCCTGAACATGACCGGCTGGCGGGCGGGCTTTATCGCGGGGAACGCCTCTGCGGTCAAGGGGTTACGTCTCGTCAAGGAAAACGTCGACAACGGGACCTTCCGCCCGGTGCAATACGCCGCGGCCAGGGCCCTGTCCCTCGCGGAGAGCTTCTTCCCGGCCATCAACGCCGTCTACCGGCGCCGCCGCGATTTTGTGGTCTCCGCCCTGCGAAAGGCCGGGTGGCCCGTCCCCACGCCCAGGGCCACGATCTACATCTGGGCGCCCGTGCCCGAGAAGTACCAGGGCTCGAGCGAGGCCTTTGCCACGGACCTGTTGGAGAAGGCGGGCGTGGTCGTGACTCCGGGCCTGAGCTACGGCGAATGGGGCGAGGGATACTACCGGATCTCCCTCACCTACCCGGACGAGGTTCTCGAGGAAGCCCTTGGCCGCATCCTTGACATTGCCAAGTGAAAGGCGGTACTGCGATGACCATCGCCTACCTTGGCCTCGACTCCAACCTCGGCGACCGGCAAGCGGAAATCCATCGATCCATCGAAGCGCTCCGTCACTCCGACGGAATCAAGCTTCTGCGCCAGGCCTCCCTCTTCGAGACCCCCCCCATCGGCCCCCCCAACCAGGGGCCCTATCTCAACACGGCCGTCTCCATCGAGACGGGCTTAAAGCCCCACGCCCTCTTTCTCCAATGTTTGGAGGTCGAGAACCGGCTCGGCCGCGTTCGAGGTCCTCGATGGGGGCCCCGCACCATCGACATTGATCTCCTTCTCTACGGCGAGAGGATCGCGCGGCAGGGGGGACTTATCGTCCCGCATGCGGAAATGCACAAGCGCCGCTTTGTGCTCGAGCCATTGGCCGAAATCGCGCCGAATGCGCTCCATCCCGTGCTGCAAAAGACCATCCAAGTCCTGCTCCGGGAATGCCTTGCGGAAGAGGCGTCCGAGCGGAATCGCCCCCTCCCCGATTTCCTGCAAGAGAAGCTGGATGCCCTCTCAACGTACCTTCGCGGCCTTAAGAGCGCCCTGGTCGCCTATTCCGGCGGCATGGACAGCACGCTCTTGGCCCTTCTCGCTTACCGCGAGATGGGAGAGCGTAGCCTGGCCGTCACCATTGAAAACGCCCTCCAGCCCGCCCGCGAGCGGGAGGCGGCCGTCGCGATCGCCCGAGAGTTCGGATTTTCTCACCGTGTCGTTACTATAGACGCCCTGGCTCAGGCCGATCTCGTAAAGAATCCTCCCGACCGATGCTATTTCTGCAAGCGAGAAATAGCCAAGCGCCTCCGCGCCATTGCGGCGCGGGAAGGGTTCCAGCATATCTTGGATGGTGTGAACGTCGATGACGCGGGCGACTTCCGGCCCGGGACGCGCGCGGCCGACGAGGCGGGCGTGCTCCATCCCCTGAAGACGCTCGGGCTCGGCAAGACGGAGATCCGCGCGCTCTCGCGCCATTTTCGCCTTCCCACCGCGGACAAGCCACCGGCCGCCTGCCTGGCGAGCCGCATCCCGTACGGGCAGCCGATTACGCTAAAGAAGCTCCTGGCAATTGAAACGGCCGAGGACGGCCTCTTCGCCCTCGGATTCCGGGCTGCACGCGTGCGCCATGAAGGAAGGACCGCCCGGATCGAACTTCCCATCGAGGCCATTCCGCAGGCCTCGGGACCGCTCTCCGTTTCCCTGGTCGATTGCTGTAAAAAAGCGGGATTCGCCTACGTGGCCCTGGACCTCGCCGGCTATCGCACCGGCAACCTGAACGAGGCTCTTTCATCCGATGAGAAGAGGGAGGCAACATGAATCTCGATCCCATCTTTGAGCAGATCGCCACGCTCCGCCACCCGCAAACCGGGTGCCCCTGGGACCTCTCCCAGACGCTCGAGGCATACCTCGACCCCATCGCCGGAGAGGCCGGAGAGCTCGTCGAGGCGCTCCAAAGCGGGAACCGCGCCCATATCCGCGAGGAGGCGGGCGACCTCTTGTGGAACCTTTGTTTCGTGATCGCCCTGGCCGAGGAAGAAGGCGCGTTCACGCGCGAAGATGTGCTGCATGACGTGGTGGCCAAGATGCGCCATCGGCATCCGCACGTCTACGGCGAGGAGATCGCGCGCACCCCCGACGATGCGCTTGCCGCCTTTCGTCGCGCCAAGGCGCGCGAAAAGGATGCTCCCAACAAGGATGCCCCCCCACCAAAGCCAGCCCCTTCCGCTTGAAAGAAGGCCGTCCTCCCTCCCGAGCGCAAATCATCATTCATGCCGTAGTCGAAGTACCTACAAAAAGGCCAAAAGCTTCCGATCCGAGGCGGGCAGAGCATAGCGGCCAAAAGCGGAACGGCCGATCCACGCCAACTTGTCATAATGCCCGGAATGTGCGCTTCCTCCCCTGGACGAGCACTCGTACAGGCAAAGCGTGATGCGGAAGTGCGAATAGGCGTGCTGTATTGAGGCGATTTTACGCCCCACGTGGATCCTGAGCCCCGTTGTATGACGCATGATTCTTTCAAGAGCCTGGGAACGACTCTCCCCCGGCTTTACGGTTCCGCCCGGGAACTCCCACAGTCCTGGGAGCATGCCGCCCCCCCTTCGCCTTCCCATGAGATACCGATCTTTTTGGAGAATGGCCGCCGCCGCCACGGTCCGATGCGGAACGGATTTCTTCCGGGTTCTTTGAGGGATCGCTCTCTCCTCCCCGTGCAGGCGGGCCTCGCACTGCCGTTTCAGAGGGCATTGCTCACAGCGCGGATGGAGCGGAACGCAGACCTGGGCGCCCAGTTCCATAAGACTCTGGTTAAAATCCCCGGGGTACTCGCCGGGCACAAGCCACCCTGCCAATGCCCAAAGGGCATGGTTCGTGCTCGCCTTGTCAATCGGTTGCCGCACGCAAAAGAGCCTGGCGAGCACCCGTTTCCCGTTCCCGTCCAGCGCCGGGACCGGCTCCCCAAAGACGATACTCGATACGGCTCCGGCGGTGTAAGGTCCAACGCCGGGAAGCCTTGCCCATGCTTTTGCAGTCCGGGGAAATACCCCGTCGTATTCGCTAACGATCCGCTTGGCGGCCTGGTGGAGGTTGCGGGCGCGGTGGTAGTAGCCCAGTCCTTCCCATAGTTTCAGGACCCTTGCCTCCCCTGCCCCGGCGAGTGCCCGGACATTGGGCAGGGCCTTGAGGAAGCGATTGTAATAGCGGACGCCGGATTCCATCCGGGTCTGCTGCAGGAGGACTTCCGCCAGCCATATGCGATAGGGGTCTTTTGTCATTCGGAAGGGAAGATCGCGCGCGTTTTGCCGGAACCATTCCAACAAGTTCCGCTGGATGGCAGGACGCTTCGCGCCTGCCTTGGCTTGCAACGAGGGTATTTCGCGTGCAGGCTTTCCGGGCATAAAAAGGCCGCCTGTCCCAGGAATCCTTTGTATGTACCGTTCGGCGTGCAGACTATAACGCGATCTCGGGAAAAAAACGAGGGGGAAGCGGCGGCTTCCCCCTTGTCGTGTTTGTCCTTGAGCCGGACGATTGGCCGGGACTTGTACTCTTCGGGAAACGCATAAAGGCTAAAAGTCCTTGCTCTTCTTTTGTTTCGGCGCAACCCCGCGTTACCCTCCGGCTGCAAGCGGCGCCGGTTGCACATAGATACGCGCGCCGAGTCCCTGGTCCAAGAACAAGAGGCCGCCTCCCTTCCCGCCGGTGAGCTTGAGCTTCCCGATGATCTCCGTGGGGTTGGCCTCCTCCTCGACCTGCTCCTCGATGAACCACTCCAGCCGCGTGCGCGTGGCATAGTCCTTCTCCGCGATCGCCATGTCCATGAGATGATGGATCGAGGCGGTCACGGTTTTCTCGTGCGCGAGCGTCTTCTCGAATACATCGAGTGGCGATGCATAGTCCGGGGGAGGCTGGTCGATGGCTCCGAGCTTCACGAGGCCGCCTCGCTCGTTCACGTAGTTGTAAAAGATGATCGCGTGGGCGATCTCCTCCTGGGCCTGTACCCGCATCCAGTTGGCCATGCCCTTGAGGTTCTGGCCCTCGAGGTACGCCGACATCTGCAGGTACAAGTAGCTCGAATAGAGCTCCTTGGTGATCTGCTCGTTCAGAGCCTTCAAAATATCCTTGCTTATCATTGACCTCTCCTTTCCTGTAAACGGTCCCACCTCCGGTTCATTCCCGTATCTTCCATGCTTCCTTCTTCCCCCCTCTTTTCTGGTTCCAATGTCGATATCCGTGACCGCCAGTTATCCCTCGTCCCATTCTGCGAAAGACCTGTTTAAACGGAGAGCTGTATCCTCTCCAGAAAATGCTTAACAATCAACGAAAATCTCAAAATCGGATATTTATGTGGAAAAATGATACGGGCGCACTCACGAAATATCTTAGGGGACTGCCTCTTCCTTTCTCCTTAAAGCTGCCGCCATATGTGTCTTATCTTCTTTAATTACAAAGTGTTATGATATTTCCCATTCTCTTCTTTTTGATCCCTTCAATTCATTTATAATATATTTTATATCAAAGAGAAACTGTGCAAACCGTATTCCATATCGTTTTGCAAGAATTGTATTTTTATTCCTTGCATTTCAGATACAAAATCCATAAGAAGAAATCGAGGGGCAGAAAGCACCGTTCACAGTATGAGCCTTCTGCAAGAAGGTCTGCATATGATTCATCTTCTTTTTCTTGATAAAAGCAATGCGTTGCGAAGCCAGATGGCCGAAGGATTTGCGCGCGCACGCATGCCGGAGGGCGTGAGCGTCGCGAGCGCAGGCTATTCCGTTGCCGACTCTGTCCATCCCCTGGCCGTGGAGGTGATGGCCGAGATAGGGATCGACATCTCCCGGCAGACGCCCAAGAGTTTTTCCTATCTCTCTCCACAGGAGTTGGACGTGGTCATCTGCATGTGCCAAAGCTCGGCCAGGGAATGCTCCATGCTGTTGCCGGGACAGCCCCCTCAAGTCAACTGGGACCTGCCCGATCCGCGGGACGTCTCGGGAGACCATGATTCGCTGCGGGCGTCCTTCCGCCGTGTGCGCGACATGATCCGGCGTCTCGTGGAGGATCTTTTCGACCGCGGTTACCTCCAGGCCCTCACCTCGTCCCACCGCAAGGCCCATCTCATTCTCGACAGCCTCTCGGAAGGAATCATCGCCCACGACTTGAAACGCAGGATTTTTTACTTCAGCGGCGCCGCCGAGGCCATTACCGGTTATTCCCGCCACGAGATCCTGGGCCGGGATTGCTACGACGTCTTCCCCGGCGGGCTCTGCGGCGGCAAGTGCAATTTCTCCGAGCCGGAATCCTCCGTGCCCCGCTTCGAGACGATCCGTTACCCCTTGCAGATCCATACGAAGAGCGGCGAGCTGCGCGATATCGACATGACGGTGCGGTCGATCCTGACCGAGGACCGTGAGATGGCGGGCGTGTTGGCCTCCTTCCGCGACCTCACGCGCGAGCACGACATGGCGCTGCGCCTCGGCAAGATCGAGAGCTTTGCCGGCATCATCGGCCGCGACAAGAAGATGCTGGAGATCTTCGAGCTCATCCGCACGGTCGCCGACAGCAGCGTGCCGATCCTGATCCAGGGCAAGAGCGGCACCGGCAAGGAGCTGGTGGCCGCCGCGATCCACAACGAGAGCCGCCGGGCGAAGAAGCTCTTCGTCCCGGTCAACTGCGGAGCGCTTCCGGAAGGGCTTTTGGAAAGCGAGCTCTTCGGACACGTCCGCGGGGCCTTCACCGGCGCCATCCACGACAAGAAGGGCCGCTTCGAACTCGCCGACGGCGGGACGATCTTTCTCGACGAGGTG
>JAZDLH010000078.1:0-22955 GCA_043802275.1 Planctomycetota bacterium | reverse complement strand
GAGGCGGAAGAAGCCTACCTCGCCCAGAGCACTGCCTGGCGCGTGGGAGAGACCCTGCGAGAGCGCTTCGCCCGCGAGAAGGGCGGCCGCGTCCGCATCCTTTCCCTGGGCGAGGCCACCCTCTTCCGGCTGCCGGATTTCGTGGACGGGGCCGTGGTCTTTTCCCGCCACCCACTGGAGGAGATGCTGGCCGCCTCGAAAACGCCGGAAGAGCTTGCGGCCGCATTCGAGCGGCGCGGCTACACGCACCTCTACATCGGCTGGTCGGAGCTGGCCCGCCTCCATGCCACCTATTACCGCGCCTACCGCCTCTCCCCGGAGGAACAAGCGCTCTTCCGCGCGTTTCTGGACCGATATGCAGCCGCGCCCCTGCCCGTGGATTACTGGGAGCCTGAAGGAGCCGGCGCCCGATCCTGGAAGACGCCGCGCTCCTGGCCCGCATGGCCCCTGGAGCCGGTCGCGCTCCTGCCCGTGGCGGCCCGGGATCTCGCGTCTTACCGACAACGCTTCGGCGGATCCGCGGGCGCATCACGGCCCGACGGGCGTTATCTCGCCGCGCGGCCGTGGGTGGGGCGGCTCGCCTATCCTCAGGGGCAAAAGGCCGACATGTACGGCAAGTGGCTGGCCGCGCTCTGGGAGGATTGGGAGACGCTTCTCGCCCTCTCGGCCGAGGGCGGGCCGCCGCCCCTGGGAGGCTTTCCCTGCGAGCTCATCGACCTGCGCGCCCCGGCACGGCTGGGCGAAGCGCGCCCAGATCCAAACCGTAACGGGCCTTTTGTCCCCGCCCGATAGAGCCGGAATGGATCACTCCGTTCGCGCGGTCCGCAGATAGATGTGGTTGGAATAAATCCACGGCTCCCCGCGGAGAAAAACCTCCACGCGGTATTCCCCGGCCCCGCTCGGCTCGTGGACAAGCTCTTCCCCACGCGTTTCCGCCAAAACCGCGCCCCGCATGCGCAGGCGGATGCTCGCCCGCTCGGGCGTTCGGACGATGAGCCTCTGTCCCGGACGATAGGGCGTCTCCGTGCCCATGGGCCGGGTGAGCGCCCGGCCGGGCTTTGATTTCTCCTCCAGCGCATAAAAGAAATCCCGGCCCGGGGCAAGCTCCTCCCGCGCGACCCAGCCGTGCCCCTGGGCGAGCGCGCGAAGGATGTCGGAGGTGTCCCGCTCGCCCGTCTCCGCCGTGCCCTCCCCTCCCCTTGCCTCACGGCCCCAGGACTCCGGCACGAGCGCGTAATGGGAAAAGGCGGCGAAGTTCTGGTGATAGGGCAAAATCCCGCCGCGCGTCCACGGGAGAAGCCATTCGACGAGGCGCGGGGCCTTCTTGGCGTGGATGTCGAGTCCGCCGAGCCCCGCGACCTTCCGATGCGCGGCCACCTCGTCCCAACGCCGCAGGATCTCCTCCCGGGGGCCGCGGATGTAGGCGGCCGGACGGCGGCACATGTCCGCGAGGCGTCCGAGGGAAAGGCTTCGCACCCAGTCGTGCATGTAATCCCAGATTTCAAGCCCCGCGTAGGTATCGAGGCTCCAATCCTCCCAGGGATGGCGGACGCGGCCGAAGGGGAGCTGCCGGCAGCCTTCCGGGTGCGCGAGAAAGAGGACCGCCCCGCGGGCGGAGAGCTCCTCGAGCGCGCGGGGCGTCTCCATCTCCCGGGTGTTCAGGCGAAGGGGGGGACCCAGCGCCAGGATGTCGTGTTTCCTTCGGGTCCGGAACTCCGTCGCCGCGACCACGAGCACCCGGCCGCCGTTCTGCCAGCCGGCCCAGCCGTGCTCCGCGGCGTGGGGGAAAAAGTGGTCGGAGACCACGAGGAAGTCCACGCCCGAGGTGCGGGCGGCCGCCAGGATCTCCTCCATGCCGCCTCCGCCGTCGTCGTACGCGGTGTGGATGTGAATGGCGCCCCGCACCGGCTTCCAGGAGGACGGGGGATCGGCGCTCATGGCCCGCCTCCGGATGCCTCGGGATCGTGCTCGCCGCCCCGGCCGGGGGATGCGCCTTCAGACGCCTCGGACGCCTCGGCGCGGGAGGCGGCTTGGCTCAGCGTATGATACCCGCTCGCATACACGAGCGCTCCCACGGCGCTGATTGAGTAGAAGGAAAGATGCAGGAAGGTCATGAGCGCCCCGCCCAGGCCCGCCGCGCCCTCGGCGCCGGGGAGCGCCCGCTTGAAGAGGTACGCAAAGGCCGCCTGGCCCTGCCCCACCCCGCCGGGCGTGACGGGGATGCTGTTGAACATGAGCCCGAGCGGCACGAGCAGGAGATAGATCCGGAGGGAGAGGCCCTCCACGCCCAGCGCCGCTGCGAACGAGATCGCGGCCAGCACGGAGGAAACGTGCCCAAGGAGGGAAATCCCGCAGGCGGCCAGGAGCGTTTTGCGGGAGCCGTGGTAGGCGTGGAGCGCCCGGTACGCGCGCCCGATCCCCGCCCGCCCGGGAAGGGGGACCCGTCCCAGCCGGGATCGGCGCAACCTCTCCGCGAGCGCGCGGTTGAAGAGGAAAAAGAGAAGGAGCGTCGCGCCGATCAAGAGGCCCGTCATAAACCAGGCGGGCTTGTGAAGGGTCTTCATGCGCACAATCGTGGGGAGATTGAGGACGAGCCCCGCGCCGCAGAAGCCGATCAGCGCCGCGAGTCCGGTGAGGCGGTCGAGGAGTACCGCGACGATCGCCTCGGCGGTCTTGTGGGCGCTACGGCTGATCGCGTAGGCGCGAAAGAGGTCCCCGCCGGTCGCGCCCGGCAGGCACGTGTTGAAAAAAAATCCCACGAGCGTGAGCCGCAGGCTCTGGAGATAGCTCAGGCGTATCTCCTGCACCGCCAGGAGCCATCGCCATCGCGCCGCCGCGATGAAGGGCTGCGTGAGGATGCAGGCGCCCCCGGCCAACAGCCACCCCCAGCGGTCCCGGCAGGCGAGCATCGCGCCCAGGTCGATCCGGCCGGAGAAAAAGAGATACGCCATGAGCCCCGCGGCCACCGTGACGCGCAGCGTGGGAACCGCCCGGAAACGCAACAGGGACACCACGGCCGCAGGCGCGGCCATGAGAAGGAGGCACGCCCATGCGAGCTCCGGCCTCGGGCTCCCCCCATCCGGCGCGGCTCGGAACGACAGGACCAGCCCCGAGAGGGCCGCCAGGGCGGTGATGAGTAGCGCGGCCTTTAGCCGGCGCGGGTCCTTCGCCTTCACGATCTCCCCTTCCTTAGGGTCTCGAGAAAGGCCTCGATGCGCGTCTTCGTCCGCTCGTCCACAGGGCCGGGCCGGTCGCCCTCGATCGTGAGGATCGGCATCTCAAGCGCTTCGCGCAGGAGCCGGTCGTGGAGCTGCCTGTGGCAGAAGCTCTGCACGTAATGCACGAGGCCCTCCAGCCCTCGCCGGCGCGCCTCCGCGCGGATGTCGCGGATTCTTAAGGTCGCGCCGTAGGGATAGGTGTACGAGGAATACGCGCGGGCGAGCGTGTCGCCCGGTCCGGGCAGGGCGAACTGGCGCGGTGTCTCGTGGAAGAGCACGCGCGCGCCCCTAACCTCCAGGACCTCGCAGAGGTCCGAGAAGATGGGCGGCACGCCCAGGAGCCCGAGCCCCGTTCCCCCGGAGGCGGGGGCGCGCGCCCTCGCCCGCAGAAGCAGCCGCTCGCACGTTTCGCCGTAGACTTCGGGATCGCCGCAAAAGTCGCTCGTGTTGAGGAGCGCCCCCAGGAGCTCGCCGCCGGAGACGCGCCTCTCCTCCCAGGCGAGGCGGTCGACCGTTAGAGCCGCGGCGCGGACGGGGTCGAGGCGGGCCTTTTCCGCCTCCGCCGCCCGGAGCGTGGTGCCGAGCCGCTCGGCCAGCCGCTCGAGTTCCCCCAGCAGGGCGGCGGGGTCCGGCGCCTCGGGATAGGCGAAGGGGATCACCTCCACCCCCTCGCTCGCCCAGACCTCCAGGAGCGCGTGCGTCTCCGAGCAGTCGCCGCGCGTGACGCCGATCACGCTCCGGATGCCCGCGCGGTGCAGGGCGCCGTAAATGCCCTTGACCCAGGCGCAGAAGGAGCGGGGAAAGCCGCACCGCTCGGCCAGGGCCACGTCCTCGGAGGCGTGGGGGGAAGTGACGAACATGTTGTTCAGGTCCACGGGCACGCGCCCCGCGGCAAAGACCGCCTCCACGGGGATCGTGGTCGTGATGCCGATGCGGAGGTCTGTTTCGGATGCCGGCATAGGGACGGCCGTTCGGGATCGCGGGCCAGGGCGCGGGGATCTCGGGTCGATGGAACGACCCGGGGCCGGACGCCCGGAAAGAGGGGTCGGTCACGCGAAGAGGCCGCCCTTGCGCACCACGTAGCGAAAGGCGTTCATGGCCGCTTCCCGGGGCGGATGGCTTTCGCCGGCGATCTCCACCGTGACCCACCCGTTGTACCCCGCCTGCAGGAGGGCCTTCCCCACCCGGGCGAACGACACGGCCCCCCGCCCGAACAGGGGCGCGCGGCCGGATTCGTTCGAGGTGGTCTTCTTCCGGCGCTTGGCGCCCGATATGTCGCGGTAGCGCACGTACGCCACGCGCTCCTTCCATTTCTTCAGGAACGTGGGAACCCGGATCTTCGCGAGCTCAAGCTCCGCCGTGTCGCAGCAGAGGAAGACGAGCGTTTTGTTGCTCATCTCGAGGAGGCGCGCAAGGTCCCGGCTGCCGCCCGCGAGGAACCCGGCGCGGGGGCGGAAGGCAAGCTTCACGCCGAATTCCCGGCAGCGCACGCCCATCTCGTCGAGCACGGCCGCCACGGTCACCCAGTCGTCGTTGGCCATGGCCTCGTTCGCCGGATTGCGGGGGGAGACCACCAAGCACGGCGTCCGGTTCGCGCTCAGGAACCTCGCGGTATTGGCCACGCGCTCCACCACGGCGTCGGCGTTTTCGCGGTCCAGGAAGTCGGCCGCCTGGCTCATGGCGCAGAGCTTGAGATGCGACGTGTCCATGATCTCCTCGAAGACGTGCAGCCGGTCCTCGTATTCCTGCACGAGGTCCGAGGAGCACTCGATCCCGTCGTAGCCGATCTCGGAGATCGCGCTGATGGCCTCCACAAAACCGGTGGGGCCCCAGGCGAGATCGGAACAGCCTAAGCTCACCTCGTTCACCGCGCCACTCCTTCCATCCGCGCCGCCTCGGTTGCAACCTGCGGCGTCTTCAGCTTGTTATCATATGCCCGATTTTTCACAAATCAAGGCTGCAAAAATGCCGGGCTTGGAAAAACGCGGCATCCGAGCGCCGTTCGGTCCTTGCTTTTCCGTTGACCGGAGGGGCCTGTTTCATACAATAACCGCGAGTTGCGCCGGCGGTTCGGACTTCGGCCGCTCTTTTCCCGCAACCCGTTTCCCGGAACGCGGTTGCGTCAGGAATTTTTCATCCGAACCCGCCTTTGCATGGAGAAACATGAGCGAGCGTGCGGTCATCATCGGCGGAGGCCCGGCGGGCCTGGCCGCGGGTTACGAGTGCGGCCGCCGAAGGATTCCGGCCGTGGTGCTCGAGGCCGATTCCGTGGTGGGCGGCCTCTGCCGGACGGTCGAGCACAACGGCTTCCGCTTCGACTTGGGCGGCCACCGCTTCTTCACCAAGAGCCGGGAGGTCTCGGCGCTCTGGCACGAGATCCTGGGGGACGAGTTCCTGCGCCGGCCGCGCCTCAGCCGCATCTACTTCGGCGGCCGATTCGTGGCCTATCCCCTGAAGCCCCTGGACGCGCTCCGGCGGCTCGGGCTCGTGGAAACCGCGCGCTCGATCGCGAGCTACCTCGCCAGGAAGCTCGCCCCCAACGCGGACACCTCCTCCTTTGAAAGCTGGAACGAAAACCAGTTCGGCCGCCGCCTCTATACGCACTTCTTCAAGGCCTATACCGAGAAGGTCTGGGGCATCCCCTGCAGCGAGCTCGCCTCGGAGTGGGGCGCCCAGCGCATCAAGGGCCTGAGCCTCGCAAGCGCCATCCGCTCCGCCCTCTTTAAGCCCGCGCACGGCAGGATCAAGACCCTGATCGAGGAGTTCGAGTACCCCCGCCTCGGGCCCGGCGAGATGTACGAGGCCCTGGCCGAGCGCTGCCGCGGCCTGGGCGTGGAGGTCCTCCTCGGGCACCGGGCCGTGCGCGTGGAGCGGCGGGGCGACGGTCCCACGGCCGTGCACGCCCGAACGAGCGTGGGGGAGAGCCGCTTTCCCGCCTCCGCGGTCTTGAGCTCCATGCCCCTGAGCGGGCTCGTCGAGGCCCTGGACGGCATGCCGCCGGAAGCGCTCTCGTCCGCCCGCGCCCTCACCTACCGCTCGCTCCTCACCGTGAATCTCATGCTCACCGGCCCGGAGACCATCCCCGAGACCTGGCTCTACATCCACGACCCCGCCTTTCGCGTGGGGCGGGTGCAGTGCTTCAAGAACTGGTCGCCCTTCATGGTGCCGAAGGCGGAAACGAGCTCTCTCGGCATGGAATTCTTCGCCACGGAAGGCGACGACCTCTGGACCCTGCCCGACCACGAGCTTGTCGCGCTCGGCAAGTCGGAGATGGCGCGCCTCGGGATCGCGGACGAGGGCCGCGTCTTCGACGCGTTCGTCCTCCGCGCGCCCAAGGCGTACCCGGTCTTCCGGTTGGGCTACGCCGCGCACCTCGCCCGCATCCGGGAAGTCCTCGACCCCATTCCCCGCCTCTACCCCATCGGCCGCTACGGCATGTTCCGCTACAACAACATGGACCACTCGATCCTGACCGGGCTCCTCGCGGCGCGCTGCCTCGCGGGCGAGCGGCACGACCTCTGGTCCGTGAACGCGGACGAGGAGTACCTCGAGGCGGGCGCGGGCGCGCGGGCGGGCTCGGAATAGAATGCGCCCTCCGAGCCGGATCCTCCACACGAATAGGGGCGACCGCAGAGCGGCCGCCCCTATCGTTCGCTAAAAAAAGCGAGGCGCACGCTCCGCTCTTCGCGCAAGAGCGCGCCCGCAACCGGCGCGGTTTTATTCTTCCGCCTCCGTGGGGGTTTTCTTGATGATCGTCGTGGCGCTCTCGTAGGCGGAGATTTCCCCGGTCGCGGCGTCCTCGGAGGGGGGGATCGCCTCTAAAGCCGCGCCCGGTTCGTCCTCCGGCGATGCGGGGGCCGGCTCCGGAGCGGCGGTTTCGAGCGCGGCCGCCTGGGACGCGTCCACCCCGGCGCTCGTCTCCTCGGCGGCGGGCTGGGACGATCCCTCCTCCCCCTTCTCCCGGATCCCCTTGCAGGCGCGCAAGGAGAGACCGATCTTGCGGGCCGCCGGATCGAGGTTGATGATCATCAAGGTCACCTTGTCGCCGACGCTCACAACCTCCTCGGGCTTCTCCACCTTGTGATCCGCAAGCTCGGAGATGTGCAGGAGCCCCTCGAGGTCCTCCTTGATCTCCACGAACGCGCCGAAGTTCGTGAGCTTGGTGACCGTGCCGGCGATGATGTCGCCCACGTTGTACGAGGCGGGGATCTCCCGGATCCACGGGTCCTCGGCAAGCTGCTTCAAGCCCAGGGCCACGCGCTTCCGGTTCGGGTCCACGGAGAGGACCACGGTCTTGATCTTGTCGCCCTTTTTGAGCATGGCCGAGGGGTGCGAGACCTTCTTGGTCCAGCTCATGTCGCTGATGTGCAAAAGCCCGTCGATGCCCTCCTCGATCTCGATAAACGCGCCGTAGCCGGTCATGTTCCGCACGCGACCCTCGATGAGGGTGCCGACGGGATATTTCTGCTCGACCTTGGCCCAGGGATTCTCCTCGATCTGCTTCATGCCGAGCGAGAGCTCCTGCTTGTGGGTGTTGATGTCCAGGACCACCACCTCGATCATGTCGCCGATGGCCACGAGCTCGGAGGGGTGGCCGACCTGGCGGGTCCAGCTCATTTCGCTGATGTGGACGAGGCCCTCGATCCCCTCCTCGAGCTTGACGAAGGCGCCGTAGGGCATGACGTTCACGACCTGGCCGGTCACGCGGCTCCCGGTGGGGTACTTCTCCTGGATGTTCTCCCAGGGGTTCGCGGTGACCTGCTTGAGGCCGAGGGAGATCCGCTCCCGGTCGAGGTCGAAATCCAGGATCTTGACCTCGACCTCCTCGTCGATGGCCACGATCTCGGAGGGGTGGGAGACCCGGCCCCAGCTCATGTCGGTGATGTGCAAGAGCCCGTCGATGCCGCCGAGGTCCACGAAGGCGCCGAAGTCGGTGATGTTCTTGACCGTGCCCTTGCGGATCTCGCCCCGCACGAGGGAGCTCAGGACCTGGGCTTTCTTACGGTCGCGCTCCTCCTCGAGGAGCTTGCGGCGCGAGAGCACGATGTTCCGGCGCTCGCGGTCGATCTTGATGATCTTGCACTGCAGGGTCTTTCCGATGTACTCGGCGATGTCGCCCGCGCGGCGGATGTCCACCTGGCTCGCGGGGAGGAAGACAGGCACCCCGATGTCCACCAAGAGCCCCCCCTTGATCTTGCGGACGGCGCGGCCCTCGACCACGTCGTCGACCTCGTGCTCGGACATGACCCGCTCCCAGCCGCGGATGCGGTCGGCCTTGCGCTTGGAGAGCCTGAGCTCCCCCTTCTCCTCGTCCATCTCCTCGAGGAGGACCTCCAACACCGTGCCGGGTTTGACCTCATCGGGCGAGTTGAACTCGCTCAGGCGAATGTAGCCCTCGGACTTGAAATTGATGTCCACCACCACCTCGTCGCCGAGGAGGCGGACGATCCTTCCCTTCACGATGGAGCCGACATCGAAGTGGCTGTCCTTGCCGAGGGTCTCCTCCACGAGATTCGCCTCGGCCATATCCTCCAGGCAGAGGGTGACCTCCCTTTCGAGCTCTTCCTCGGAAATCACGTTGTCCACAAAGGCGAAACGACCGGGTCTGACCATGATCCGCTCCCTGTGCCGCGGAAGGCTTGCCTCCTTTCCGCGGACACCCAATCCCACAAAAAAGGCCTTGTGCGCCAGCTCCCGAATCCGCTCCGGATCGCAGGACGCACCATCCCTGCCGCCCCGTCCGGAGGGCGGCTTTTCGCATGAAGGGTAATCTTTTACCATCAAATGGGCTTGAAGGCAAGCGTTTTCTTTGCCGAGGCCGTCCCGTGCGCCTCTTTTCCTCTTCTTCCGGTCGGAAAGATTGCCCTTGCGCTTTCCCGCGGGCCCGGTATGGTCAAGGGCGCATGAAATAAAGAGTTGCAACTCTCTGCAAAAAAGCCGGTTGGGATTTCCGGGGGACGAGGCCCCATGTCCGAGAGTGCGCTGTGGGAACGGAGCGTAACGAGCCGGCTTCTCGACTGGCTTTACCCCGTCTCATGCCAAGGCTGTGGAAGGTCCCTTAACTTCCTGTCCCAAGGCTTTTTTTGCCCCCCCTGCCAGGATAAGGTCCGGTGGCTTCCTCCGCAGGAAACCTGCCGGTTTTGCGCCCATCCCCTGGGTCCCCATAGCGACCCGTTGGGTCGATGCCCGGAATGCAGAGGCAAGCCGCACCGTTTCACCCGGGCCATAGCCGCGGCCCCGTTTGAAGAGCCCCTTCGGGGCCTTATGCACGCCTTCAAATTCCATGGCATGCGTTGTGCCGCCACACCGCTGGGGGCGGCCCTTGCCCGACGTCTCTCCTCCGAGGACTGGATAGCGGACATCGAGGCGGTCGTGCCCGTGCCGCTTCATGCAATTCGCGAGCGTGAGAGGGGTTACAACCAGTCCGCGCTCCTCGCACGGGAAGTCGGGGCGCGCCTTGGCCTGCCGGTCATGCCCAAGGTCCTCGCGCGCGCGCGAAACACCCCTCCCCAGTCGCTCCTCGGCCGGGAGGAGAGGCTGCGCAATCCCCGCGGCGCCTTCCGGCTGTTATCGCCCGGCCGCCTCCCCCGGCGCTGTCTCCTCGTGGACGACATCATGACCACGGGCACTACGGTCTCGGAATGCGCGGCCGTCCTGCGCGAGGGCGGGGCGGAGCGCATCTACGTGGCGGTGGTGGCGCGGTAAGGACCGCCGTGGCGAGGCCTCGGACGGGGAAACGGACTCGGGAAACACCCGGACACAGCGGCCCCTTTCTTGCGAAAGGGGCCGGATCGTCCTTGCGGTTCGTGGCATCCCCGGATGCCCGCCGGGGGGCGTTATTGCCCGAAGAAGTCGAGCAGCTCCACCTCGCGCATGATGGGAATTCCGTATTGCATGGCCAGGTCGCGCGCCTGGATGGTCTTGTTGTACATCTCCTCCACCTCGAGGTCCTTTTCCACGCCCGTGCGGCTGGGAATCTGGCAGAGGATCAGGTAATCGGTCTGGACGTCGATCTCGGGGACCACCTGGCCGTCGTATTGCCCGATCACGCTCTTGATCTCTTCCAACGAGTATTCCTGCGGCTGTCCGGCGACGGCAAAGGTGAGCTTCCGATCCTTGCTGTAAAAGGGATTCGTGATGTAATCGCCCATGATGACGGGGTCGGTGATGGACACGGGCGTTTCCGTGCCTACCTCCTCGCGGATGAGGTCGACCGTCTCCACCAACCGCTCGCTGCGCTCCGTTTCCTGGATGGACCGGCGGCAGTAGGGGCAGTGGCGCATGTTGGGTTCGCCTTCATACCCGCAGAGGGGACACACGAGCCGATAGGGCATTTCCTCGAGGATGGTGACCAGGCTCGTCGCTTCCTCCGCCTTGGTCACCTCGACGGTGCAGAGCTTGTCCCAGCGGTTGAAACGCCAGCGGATCACGTCGAATTTCATGCCCCGGTGGACCCGGTTGACAGAGCCCAGGTTGATCACCGCGACCCGGCGATCCATGTCCACGTCCAGGACTTCTCCGTCATACAGCTCTTTCCGGCGCAATTCCCGCTGTTCGCCGACCTCGCCATAACTGTAGATGATCTGCTTCAGCCGCTCGATCTGCCGCTCGAGGATGGCGCGGTCGCGCTTGGCGTTCGCGCCGGTGTCGATCCGGGCGCGCTTTTCCCGCTTGACCTCCTCCTCCAGAGCCTGAACCTTCCGCTGCGCCGCGGCCAGATCCTCCTGGAGCTTTGCAATCAGGGGGTCCGGTTCATTCACCTGGGCCTGGAGATCCTTGATGAAGGCTTCGAGCTTCTGGAACTTCTCCCTCGCCTGGTCCAGTTGCGCCTTGAGATCCTCGTTGTTTTTCTGGATCTGCTCGTTCAGCGCCCGCTGGCCGGCCAGGGTTTTGTCGAATTGTTCCAGCCGGAGTTGGGCGTTTGTATAATTCGCCTGCAGGATGCCGAGTTTTTTCTCCGTGCCCTGGAGCTTTTCGCGATCTTTCTTGAGGTTGTCGTTCTCCGAGGCAAGGTCGACCAGGGTCGAGCTCCGCAACCGTTCCTCCAGCCGTCCCGCCTTCAGGTAGCTGGAATAGAAGAGGAGCCCCACTCCGCCGATCGCGAGCAAGAACAAGACAATGACGGTTCCCGAGCTTTTCATGCGTCTCTCCTTTACCTGCCTTATCCCATAGGCCTAACTCGATGAAACCCGAGCGGTTGCACCATCGGTTGAACCGTCTCCCTATTCGCCCTTCCCCACCGATCCTACCTTACGCTCCGGGAGAAGTCAACCGGAATCGCCGCAATCCCGGCAATTTCTTCCCGGCCCGCGGGTAAGGACGCAAAGCCTCGTTTCCCCTCCCCTCGGCGGGCCATTTTCATAGAACCCGTTTTCCGGCGTGGCGGTTGCCGCCATCGGAAATCGCCCTTCCCAAGCGCGCCTCACGCCTCCGGAGGTGCCTTGCCTTAGTCCTTCGGGCCCGGCTCGGTCTTCTTGGGCCGCGTCAAATGAAGCCACTCGAGCACGCGCTTGTGCCGCTTGGCTCGCTTGTGATGCAGACGGTCGCGAAACGTGCCCACTGCGCGCTTGACGAGGGAATAGGCCGGAAGGGCGCAGGCCAGTCCCACGAGAACGCTCCCAAGCCAAAGCGGTATAAGAAGATCCATCCCGAGGGCGAAGGTGGCACCCGTGGCTTTGCCAAAACCGCCGGAGAGCAAGAGATCCCTGAGATGCTGAATCTCCAGGTTGAACTCATGCAGGGTGGGACCATCCACGAGGAGCCGGCCTATCCAATAATTGAACGTAAACACCGGCACGATGGTGAAGGGATTGGTGATCCAGACCGGCAGGATTGCGGCCAGACGGTTTCCCCCGAGGAGGGTGGCCAAAATCGCGGCGATCAGCATCTGGAGCCCGATCGTGGGGGTCATGGCCACAAAGACGCCCAAGGCGGCGCCCAGCGCGATGGCATGGGGAGTGGCGCGACTCCGCGCCACGCGTCGGAAACGCTTTCCCCATTGCAGGCGGAACCATCGAACCGGATAGAAATCACGCATGATGAGGTCACCCAGGCTACCGCTCGCTCAAACCGCCCAGCGTTCTTGACACTGATCCTTGCCGTGACAACGCAACATATCCGATATCGCCTAAAAAGGCAAGCATCAATCTCCGGAAGCTCCGCTCCGTGACCCTGGCCAAAGGCTATCCGTTCAAAAAAAGTTATACGCTTCGAAAAAAAAATTAAACCCGGGCCTCCCGAAAAAAGTTGAGTCTAACCTTTTCCTCGCCATGTTCTTACAAAAAAATCCGCGTTGTGGATAACATGAGAGAATCCTATATATTGCGGTTAATAACTCATGAAATACCATATATGGTGTGTTTCGCTGTTTTTTTCTTCTTGACTGGAATGGAACGCTTCATATGATCCCTTTCGACAAGAGAGAGCGTGCGTCTCGCAGACATGGGCCGAATCCACGGGCGTGAATGAGGAGAAAAGCGAACAACAGCTCATTGCTCGCCGGTGTGCTGCAGGGGCGAAATGCTTAAGTGTTGGGCGGCATGCCGGGGCGATGGGACAGGAACGGGTGCGGTGCACGAGCTTGGGGCCGGAAGGGAGGAAAAGGGCGTATGGTGGTTCATGTATACGGCCAGGCGGGATGCGACTTTTGCCGGCGGGCCAAGGACAAGATTCAGCTGTTGGGCTTTGATTACGAAGAGCACGATCTGCAGCAGGTCATCCAGTTCCACGAGGGATGGCGCGAGGACGGATCGATCGAGGTCCTCGCCGCGCATTCCGAGATCAACACCCTGCCGCTCATCCGCGTGGGAGAGAAATTCATGGATTACACCGCCGCGATGAAGGAGCTGAAACAGCTCCGTCGCGCGTGCCGGGAACGGGTTGGGGCCTGACCACCAAGGGAAAAGAGGGGGCGCGCCCGATCGCCGGGGGACGGTTTGCGGGGCGCAAGAGGCGTGTGCCGTTCGGGGGAATCCTGTTGCGCGCGGGTCCCCGGGCGGCATAAAAACGGTCGCACGGGACTCTCCGTGCGGCCGTTTTTTTGGCGAGGGCGCGCCGGCCTCTTGACCGGGCGGCCGAAATCCAAGACCATGAGCCGCATGGTCGAAGAGAACGCCCCGGGAACCCGGAATGCAAAGGAGTCGAACCCATGTCGACGGTTGCCGACGTCGCCTCTCTCGTGGAGACCTTCGCGCCCAGGCATCTCGCGGCCGAGGGAGATCCCATAGGGCTTCAGGCCGGAAGCATGAGGCGCCGCGTGACGAGGGTCTTGCTGGCGCTCGAGGCCGGTCCGGAAACCGTGGCCGAGACCGCGCAAAAAGGGATCCAGATGCTCCTCGTGCATCACCCGCTCTTCTATGGCGGGGTGACGGCCCTGGACGAGGACGCAGCCAAAGGGGCCCTCGCCGCGGCTATTTTGCAACGCCGCCTTGCGGTCTATGCCGCGCATACCAACCTCGACGCGGCCCCGGGCGGCGTGGCCGACTGCCTGGCCGATCGCGCCGGGTTATTGCCCAACCGCGCGGTGCTCGATGTGACGGGGCGCGAGCCCTTTCTCAAGCTCGCGGTCTTCGTGCCGGAGACGCACCTCGAACGGGTCCGCGCCGCCCTTTGCCGCGCCGGCGCGGGCCGCTGGGGCGAGTATTCCGAATGCACCTTTCGCGTGAAGGGCACGGGCGGCTTCCGGGGAAGCGCTGAGGCCGCGCCCTTTCTCGGCAAACCCAACGCCTACGAGGAGGTGGCCGAGTGGCGGCTCGAGGGGCGCCTTCTCGCCTCGGACCGGGCGGCCGTGGAGCGGGCGCTCCTCAAGGCCCACCCGTACGAGACCCCCGCCTATGACTTCACGCGTCTCGAGGAGGGCGTCCCCTTCGGCTTCGGCCGGGTGGGCATGCTGGCCAGGCCCGTCCGGGCCGGCGCCCTCGCCCGGGCGCTTGCGAAGCGCCTGCGGGCCCCGGGCTCGCAGATCGCGGGCGAAGGCAAGAAGCGCGTCTCGTGCCTGGCCGTGTGGAGCGGAAAGGGCGCGCCCGTGGAACGGGCGGTCCAAGCGGGCGCGGAGTGCCTCGTCACGGGCGAATGCGGGCATCATGACATCGAGTCGGCGCGCTTCTTCGGGCTTCCCGTGATCCGCTTGGGCCACGGCCCCTCGGAGCGCGTGGTGCTCGCCCCCCTCGCCAAGCGGTTGCGCAAGGCCCTGCCCTCGGTCGAGTTTTTCGTCAGCCGCGAGCGGGGGGGGGAGTTCGTGAACGTATAACGCGGCCGGCCGAAAGGAGCCGCCGCGCCTATTCCTTCCCCTGGGGCGGAAAAACCGATCCCGGTTCCTTCCCTTTCGCCGGGTCAAGCTCGAGGGCTCGCTCCCAGGCCGTCCGAGCGCGCTCCTCGTCGCCCTGGGCCAGGCGGATCTTCCCGAGGTCGATCCACGCGCGCACATCCCCGGGCCTCAGCGTTAGGATCCGCTCGCACGCCTCGGCCGCGGCCGCGTAGTCCTTCAAGGCGAAGGCGGCCGTCACGAGGCCCTGCTCCGCCTCGAGGTTCGACCCGTCCCGCCGCAAGACCGTCTCGAAGCGCGCGCGCGCCTTTCCCGGTTCCTTCCTGCCGAGATACAAGTTCCCGAGCCGGTTTTGAAGCGCCCCGTCGCCGGGATCGTATTCCGCGACCTCCTCGAGCGCCTTCACGAGGCGCTCCCCCTCGTCCGGCGACACGCTCGCGACGCCCTGGAAGAGGGGCTCGAGGTCCACCTCGGGCATTCCGCCGAGCCATTTCTGGAGCCGGTACTCCTCGAGCGCCTCCGGCCACATTTGCCGGTTGTAGTAGGTGACGAAGAGGTTGTAATGCACGTGTGAATAGTGCGGGCTTAAGCCCTGGAGGCGCTTGTAGGCCTCTTCCGCCCTGTCGTATTGCTTCATGCGCGTGAAGCAATACGCCAGGTCGTAAAGCGCTATCTTGTGAGTCGGCCGGAGGCGGATCACCTCCTCGAAGAGCCGGGACGCCTCCTCGTAGCGGACGGCCACGTGCAGGCGCGTGGCCCGCAGGAAAAGGAGCTCCGCCCGATACGGCCGGATCGCTTTCTCATGCGCCAGGAAGAGAAATCCCGCGCCGAGCGCAAAAAGAAGGGAGTAGCGAGCGGCGCGTCCCTGCAAAAAGCGCGGTATGGCGATCTCCCTCGCGCGCCCCGACCGCGCGGTCCCGAGAACCGCTCCAAGAAAGAGCCAGAAGCAAACGGCGCAGGCGGGCCAGCGAAGGTTCACGCTCACGAGATTCTGCACCAATAAGCCGAACACGCCCGCCAGGAGACCCACAAGGTACCCCCGCTCGGCCGGCGGCGCGGCCGGGTACGGGCCGAGCCCGCGCGAAAACGCGAGGCCCACGAGGGACAGGAAGGCGACCAGCCCCACAAGCCCGGTCTCGGCGAGGAGCTCGAGGTACTCCGAGTGCGCATGCAGGATGTTGTTGGAGAGCCCGCGCCGGATGGCCTCCCGGCCCCGGTACTCCGGAAAGACATCCTGGAAGGAGCCGGGCCCGGCGCCGAGGACCGGATGGTCGAGAAAGATCCGGACTGTTCCCGGCCAGATGAGGAGCCGAAGGTCCGCCGGTTCTTCCCCGCCCTCCGCGCTGGAGAGGAGCCTCTCGAAGCGCGGCCAAAGCGGCCGGGCCAGAAGTCCGCCCCCCAGGAGAAGCGAAGCGCAGAGAAGCGCCGCGATCCCGCGGTGACCTCGGATCCACGCGGCGAGCGCCGGCCGGTTCCAAAAGCCGAGGAAGGCCATCGCCCCGGCGAATCCCAGCATCCCCCCACGGCTCCGGGTAAACAACAGGACGACGGCCAAAAGAAGGGCCGCAAAGCACGCGAGCGCGCGAAAGGCCCTGGGCCCCGGGGGAACGGCGGCCATGGCCAAAACCGGGATTGCGAGCACGCAGTACCCCGCCAGCATGTTGGGATTGCCGAGGCTGGAGAATACGCGCGCGTAGCCCGGCTTGAGATCCGCCATCCAAACGCTCCACGAGACCGGATCAAGGCCCAGCCGCTGGAGAAGGCCGTAGCCCCCCACGAGGAGCGAGGCCGCCAGGAGGGAATAGACGAGGCCCCGCTGTCGTTTGGCAGAGACGACCAGCAGGGAAACAAGGAAGGCGAAGAGGAGGAATAGCGAGAGGCGCCAGAGCGCTTCCCGACCGTCCGTCTTGTACGGGGAGAAGAGATACGAAACGGCGTTGACGGCCCAGTAGCAGAGGATCGCTCCCAGGGCTTTGGGGTCCGGCACGCGCCAGGATCCTTGGGCCAGGACATGCGCGATCCAAAGCCAGAAGGCCGGAAGCGCAAGGCATTCAAAGACCACGGTCTTGATCGCGTCGCTGTAGAGCGTCCCCCGGGAAAAGACGACCGGCACAAGAAACGCGACGAGGAGGACCGCTCCATAGGAGAGGCTCTCCGCCCCGGGGGGATGCAAGAACGCCTTGGGGGCCCGCGCCTCGGGGCCGCGGCTCCGCCGCCCGGCCGATCGCCTCTTCATCCCCGCCCCCTTCGAGCGTTCCTTCAACTGCGCCTCGCCCTCCGCGCTTCCCGATGAGGCGAGCGATGCGGCCAGGCCTCGGCCTTGCCCTTCAGCCGTAACGGGAAGATCGGCGCGCGGCTTCCGACGATCGTGACTTATTCCGTCTTCGGCCGGGCGACGGCGAGGAGCGTTTGCACGAGCTCCATGACGACCCGGCGGATATCATGGTTCTCTTCCGCCCGGCGGAGGGCGTTTGCGCCGAGGTGGGCGCGCAGGACCGGGTCGTCCCTGAGAAGGACGACCGCCTCGGCCAGGGCCCGGGCGTCCCGCGGCTCGATCAGCACCCCGACCGTCCCGTCCACCATGCCCCCCAGGCCGCCCACCCTCGTGGTCGCCACCGGCCGCCCGGCGGCAAAGGCCTCGATCACGGCGCAGGGCGTCCCCTCGGCGAGCTCGCTCGGGAGCGCCACGACATCGCATGCCGCCAGGAGCTCCGGCATGTCCCGGCGATGCCCGAGGAGCCGCACGCGCGCCTCCAGCTTCCTCTCCCGAAGGATGGCCATTAGCTTCTTGGCGAATCCCTGGGCCTGGTAGTGCTCACCTCCCGCCAGGAGCCACACGATCCGCCCCGTTGCAGGGGGATCGGAGGCCTGGCCCCCGGCGCGGGGGGTCGCTTGAGCCTCGATCAGGGCCGCGGCGATGACCGTGTCCTGTCCCTTGCCGGGCTGAAGCGTGGCCGGAAGGAGAACGGCGAAGTCGCCCCTGGCGAGCCCCAGCCTTTCCCGCATGGGGCCCCGGGTCAGCGCGGCCCTCGTGTACTCCCCCAAAAAGACCCCCTCCCCCAGGAACGTCACCCGCCCGGGTGGGAGAGCGGTCTGCTTTCGCAAGACGGACGCCCCCTCCTCGGAGACGGCAAAGACATGCCGCACAAACCGCAGGGTCAGGCGCTCCCCCATAGAGAGGGCGCGGGAGACGCGAAAATGGAGCGTGACCGGAAGGCCCCGGCTGCGGGCCGCAAAGACGAGGGGGATGTGGTCATAAGGGGGGTTATTGCAATGCACGAGCTCGGCGCCTGTCTCCTTGAGAATCGCGCGCATCTGCCGAAACCGCCCCCAAAACCGCTGGGACGTCAAGGAAAACCAGGGAAGGCCCGCCTCCTGAAAGCGCCGCGCCGCCCGTGTCGAGAGGGTGACCACCGTGGGTTCGATGAGCGCCGCGTGCTCCTCCCGGAGCACGCGCAGGATCCGAAGGAGGCTCATCGCGCTGCCGCCCGCCCCCGAGCCCGCCTCCGCGAAGACGACCTTCAAGGGACCCCTTTCCTCGGCCATCATGGCTCCTCCCATTCGCCCGCATCCTTCATGCCCCACGCGTTGCCGCGCAGGACCTCCCGCAGGCGCGTGAATCCGTCCATGAGCCAGGCGAGCTCAAGCACGTTGTCCGGCGCCGGATAGCGGAAGATCACCCGCCCGCGGAGCGAACCGTTGCCCGGAGCCCGTGCCGCCGGGGATGTCGAACGCAGGGGATGATTGTACCCGCCCCAAGCCACGCACGCCAGAGGATAATGCTCCGCGGCCTTGCGAAGGGCCTTGCGGTCGAGGTCGCGCTCCCAAAGACCGCCCGGGAAGGCGAAGGCGCGCGGGGCGGCGCCCGTCCACTCGGCCAGCCGCTCCCGGCTCGCCCGGAGTACCCGTTCCATCTCCTTCTCGGAGAGTCCGGCGAAGCGTTCGTGAAAGAGGCCGTGCGATCCGACGGCAAAGCCCATGCGGACAAGCGACGCGGCCTCGGCGACCCTAAAGGGTCGCGGCGGACGCTTTAGGGCCCGGTCGTGCGCAAAGGGCGCCCCGGTCTCGACGTGCCCGGCGGAGAGAAAAAAGGTCGCCGGAATTCCATAATAGCGAAGAAAGGGAATGCTCGTCCCGAGATCGGCCGCATAGCCGTCGTCAAAGGTGAGCACCGCGGCCGGGGTTGCGTTGGCGCCGGATGCGAGTCGGTGGGCGGCCTCCTCGAGCGAGAGGATCTCGAAGTGCCGCATGAGGAAGCGCACCTGCCGGGCGAAGACCTCAAGCGGCAGCGCCTGGGGGCTTTCGCCGTCGTTCCCGACGGTGTGGTAATAGAGCACCACGATCGGAGCGGACCCGGCCCTGCGCAAGCGCCGCCGCCTCGTGAGAAGAAACGGGAGCGCGGCGAGATACTTCACCAGGCCCGTGACCGTGCGCGTCCAATGCGCGCGGGGCCGCCGGAAGCGGGGCATGCGGGACAATTTTTTCCTCCGCATGCCCTCGAGGCGATGCTCGGCCACCGGGCCGGGCGCGCGTCGCGCGGGACCCGGGGCGGGCGCCTGGGGACGCCCGGGATCTTCCTCCCGGGCGAGACGGAGAAGGGTCTCGAAGTAGAGCTCGTTCCCCAGCACCTCGGCCTTGATCCGGAGGCTCTCGAGGGTATCGAACGCCTCGATGGGGACCGCGGCCTCTGCGAGCACGTTCCCCGCGTCCACGCGCTCCGTGGCGTAATGCACGGTAAGCCCGAGCTCCGGCGCGCCGTCCAAAAGCTCCCAGTAGCCGGGCGGGCCGCCGCCCCGGTAGTCCGGGACCTTGTGCCGGTGGATGTTGATCGTGCCCCGGCGGGGGAGAGAGAGAAGCCCGGGCGAGAGGATGCGGCCGCCGCAGAGAACCCCGAGGTCGGGCGCGAGGCCGCGGACTGCGTCGAGGGTCTCCGGGCTGTGGATGTCGGGGGTGAAGAGCACGCGGACGCCGGTCTCCCCGGCCAGGCGCTCGAAGGAGATCCCGGGGCTTCGCGGCGGATGAGAAATCTCGTAAAGTCCCTGGACCGCGCTCCGGACCCAAGCGGCGAGCGTTCGCCCGATCTTGTACCAGAGCCGGGGCGCCCCGTCCCGCGCGAGGGCCCGGGCCAGGCGCCCGAGCCGCGACGGCCGGGGGGGCTCGTACGCGTCCACCACGATGGCCCGGAGGTCGAGGTCCGGATGCGCCGCGAGCTTGCGAAAGAGACGGTCGTAGCCCTCGCGAAGGGGCAAAACGGTGAAGACGACGAGGCTTAGCGGCGGCTGCATGCGGATGCCTCCCCCTCCCCCCCGCCAAGGCTTCGGCGCGGCCTCCCGGCGGATTCCCTTCGTCTCCGGCCGCCTGCGGCCCCTCCTCCGACGCGAGCCGTCGGCTTCGAGGGAGGGCCGGGTCGAGCGCCGGTCAGGTGAGCCCCGCCTCGGCCGGGACCGGCGGGACCTCGCCGCTCACCCGGCGCGCGGGGGCGGGCGCGGGCGCGCGCGAAGCGAACTCGGGATTTCCCCGCCGCATCTCCCGCTCCACCATGAGGGTGATCCCGCCGAGGATCCAGAAGAGGCTGGACAGCTCCTGGGAGTTCAAGCGGCTCCCAAACTGGTTGGCCACCACCACGGCGAGGGTGCACGCGAGGAAACCGTGCCCGAGCCACCGGAGGAGCGGGCTCCGAGCGTGCCGGTAGAGATATCGCGCGCCGAGCGCGAAGCGCCAGAGCACGAGGAGATAGATGAGGAGCGCCGGGATGCCCATCTCCGTGCAGATGAGGATGAATCCGTTGTGCGCGTCGCCCCGCATGACCCCGCCGAAGGTGCCGTAGCCGATCCCGAAGACGGGGTTGCGCCCGACGTGCGGGAGGGCCCGCTTCCAGATCTCCAGCCGCCGGGCGGCCGAGGGATCGAGACGCTTCGCGTCGAAGGGTCTTCCGGGAGAGGGCGCCGCGCGGACGAGGAGGTTGAAGCGCCCCACGAGCGATTCCGGCAGATACTGCGAAAACTGGGTGACGAGGAGGACCGCGGCCAGCGTCAAGGCCAGGGCCGTCTTCCGGTGCGAGATGGCGATCGTGACGAGCATGGCCGCCACAAAGGCGATCACCCCGCCCCGCGAAAAGGTGCGGGTCGCGGCCCAGAAGCAGAGAAAGGCGGCGCCGGGCAGGAGCCAGAAGACCTTCCTGCGCGCCTGGTGGAGGAAAGGCACCAGTAGAAACGGCGCGTAGTAGCTGAAAAACGCCGCCGTGTCGTTCGACTGCTGGGTGATGCCGCGCATGCGCATGCTGTCGAGATCGCCGAAGGGGCCGATGTCCATGTAGGACTCCTTCAGGCCCATGACCGCCGCCACGAAGGCGATGAACGCGGTGGTGACGAGGATGTACTCGATCTCCTTCTTCCGGCGGACGTTGTTTGCGAAGATGTAAAAGTAGAGAAAAGGAGTGAGGTAGCGCTTGAGCGTGAAGAGGATGTGCTCGTTCGTGTGCCCCTCGATGCTGCTGCGGATGAGGGAGACCGACGCCAGCGCGCAAAAGAGCCCGAGGAGCGCGTCCGCGCGCGTGGGGCGGTAAAAGGGCTCGTCCCGGAAGGCCCGGCGCGCGAGCCACCCCACCAACACCACCACCGTCAGGATGTTGGTGAGATTGAAGGCGGTCAGGAATCCGCCGAAGTCGCCCGGCAGGAGGGAGCTGAAGGGGAGGTAAGAGACGAGGAGAAGCATCACGAGGAAAAAGTTCTCAAAAGCGAGAACGACGATGGTGAAGAAGGAGAGAATCCCCAGTGCGATCATGATCGGTTGCGGGATGTGGATCGAGCGGTAGGGAAGCTCGATGGCCATGAAGAAGAACACGAGCCCGACCATGATCGGATAGAGAGAAACGGGCTTCCGTTCCTCCGCCCCAAGGAGGGGGCGCGGTAGCGCCGCTTCCGAGGCCGCTGATAGCGGCAGCGCGCCGCTCCAGCCGGGGGGATAGAGGGGTCCGATTCTCACGAAGGCGTCCTTGCCTCTCTCGTCCGGAAGGCCCCTGGAACCGCTCGCCGCTCCGGTGGAACACGATTTCTTGCGCTCCCCATGATTTCCTTGTTACGATGATCCGCGGGCGCAACCTCAAAGGCAAGACGAAAAAAGTTGAAACCGGTCGGGGAGAGACCCGACAATTTTCACAAAAAATATTTTAACCCCTCCCGGAGGAGACGGGCGTCTATAGGGCGAGCCAACCGCTCGGACGCATTCGGAAACGGATCGAGCGGGCGTCTGCGCTCTTCTGGATGTTGCATGTCCTTGGGACGGCTGGCGGAAGGAGAAAAGCGATGAATGCGATGGGATTTTTCCGCCCTTCCTGCGGGAAGGTGTCAGGAGGCGTTGCCGGATGGTCCGGAGGGGTCTTTCTGCCAAGGGCCCTGGTCTTTATCCTCTCCGCGCTCTGGGCGGGCGGCGCGCTCTTTTCCACGGCCCAGGCCTGCCGGATCATCGATCCGCGGCCCATCGAGCCCTTGCCCAGGCCCGTCCCCCAGCAGCCGATCCAAACGAGGGAGCATCGCGCCGAGATCGAGATCGACGACCAGACGGCCTCGGTCACGGTCGAGGCCGTGTTCTACAACCCCAATCCCTTTCCGATGGAAGGGACCTACTTCTTTCCGCTGCCGGCGAGCGTGGCGGTGGACCGCTTCTCCATGTGGATGAACGGCCGGGAGGTGAAGGCCGAGCTCTTGGACGCCGACCGCGCCCGCCGGGTCTACGAGGACATCGTGCGCCGCGCGCGCGACCCCGGGCTGTTGGAATTCGTGGGGATGCAGATGATCAAGGTGCGCGTCTTCCCCATCCCCGCGCAAGGCGAGGTGAAGGTGCGCCTCTCCTACGCCCACCTCGTGCGCAAGGACATGGGGCTCTACGAGCTCTCCTATCCCTTCTCCTCGGCGAAAACCGAGGACGCCTCCCCCATCGGATCGGCCGCGATCCGCGTGCGCCTGAAGACGCGCGCCGCGCTCAAGAACCTCTACTCGCCCACGCATCCCGTCGACATCTCGCGCACGGACGAGACCCGCGCCACGGTGGGCTTCGAGGCCAGGGAGGTCCGGCCCGAGCGCGATTTTCAGCTCTACTGGGGCACCTCCGACCAAGGGGTGGGCGTGAACGTCCTCACGCTCACGCCGCCCGGAGAGGACGACTACGCCCTCTTTCTCATCGCCCCGCCGGTGGAGCCGGAGGGGGGCGAAACGGTCGCCAGGGACGTGGTCTTCGTGCTCGACCGCTCGGGCAGCATGCAGCACAACGACAAGATCGGCTCGGCCCGCCGGGCGCTCCGGTACTGCCTGGAGAAGCTCTCTCTCCGCGACCGCTTCCACCTCCTCACCTTCGCAACGTCCGTGGATCGCTTCCGGGACGGCCTCGTGGAGGCCACGCCGGAGAACCGAAAGGCCGCGCTCGCCTTTCTCGACAAGGTGAACGCGAGCGGCGGCACGGCCATCGACGAGGCCCTG
>JAZDLH010000077.1:0-4253 GCA_043802275.1 Planctomycetota bacterium | reverse complement strand
CCCTGCGGGAGCGGGGTGCGAAAACCTTAGGGAGAGAGGAGCGCGATGGAGAAAGAGAAGCGACTCTTGTTCGGAATCGCAGGCGCGTTGGCGCTCGCCGGGTTCGCCGTTTATCTTCTCCTTGCCTCGCCCGTCTTCGGCCCTTCGAGGAATTCCGGCGGCGCGTCCCCGCCTTCCGCGCCCGCTTCCGCGGCGCCCTCCGGGCGGGGCGCGGCCGGGAATCCCGAGGTCGATGCGCTCTTGCGCGAGGCCGGCGCGGCTTCCTTCCAGCCCGCGGATGAATCACGGGCACTGGAGCTCTACCAAAAGGCCGAAACCATCCTCCGGAAGGAGAACAACGACCCCGGGGTTTTGGCGAATGTTTTGTCGCATATCGGGCGGATCGAATCCAGGCGCGGGAATTTTTCGCAGGCCGTCCAGGCGTACCGGGAAGCCGAGGGATTCTTCGAAGAGGCCAAGGCCCACCCGGCCCATCTCGCGGAGCTCTATGCTTCCCTCGCCGACAACTACGAATTCCTGCAGGACGCCGACCAGGCCGAAGCGTGCCGGAAGAAGGTCGTCGAGATCGAGAAGACCATCCGGGAGGCGCCGAACGTGACGAGCGCCCTCGTGGACCTCGGCCGGTTTTACCTGCGTCGGCGTCGCGCGGAAGAGGCCCGGGCCGCCTTCCAGGAGGCGGTGAAACGCGCCGGGGAGAAGGAGGAGATCGAGCCCGATCCCGCGTTTTTCTACTTCCAGCTCGCCTTTGCCCACCGGGGCCTCGGGCAGTACGATCGCGCGGAAGAGGCCCTCTTGAAGGCGAGCGCGCCCCGCGGCCAGGATCACCCGTTGCTTGCGAACATCTTCCAGGACCTGGGTCTCGTGGAGTTGAAACTGGGAAAGCTCGACCAGGCCCTGCAGGCGTATGAAAGGGCCGAATCCGTGCTGGAACGGTCCGGGGACAGGGTTGCCTCGGTCCTGGCCCTGGTCCAGGTCTCATCGGTCCAGCGGTTGCGCGGGGATTGGCCGGAGGCGAAGAAGGCCCTGCTGCGCGCCCTGAAGCTGGCCGAGGGAGGCGAGGAGTCCTCCCTCGAGTATTGCCGGAACTTGTATGCGTGGCTCCTGGCGACCTGCCCGGCGGACGGGATTCGCCGGGGCGACGAGGCCGTGGTCCTGGCCGAGGCGCTCGTGAAGAAATACGAGGCGACCGAAAAGGACTTGGACCTCCTCACGACCTATCTCGACACCCTCGCCGCCGCCCTGGCGGAAACCGGGCGCTATGGAGAGGCTGTCGAGAGGGAGTCCCGGGCGATCGAGCTTGCGCGCGGGCAACGGGCGGGCGACCGGGAACTCGGAGAGATGGAGGCGCGGCTCAAGCTCTACCGGGAAGGCCGCCCCTTCCGGGATCGGCCCGCCCCGGCCGGGCCATGACGGGTCTCCCCGGGGAAGGGGCGGATCAATCCCCCGCGCCCAGGCCCGAAGCCTTTTGCTCCTTGCGGACCTTCTCGATCTCCTGGGGGAGCTTGTCCACGCACCAGCGGGCGAGCTCGCGGAGATTGGGCCGGGGATCGTTCTTGGCGACGAGCTCCAGGGTGTTCTGCGCCAGGCGCTGCTGGAGCGGCTCCTGGCGGAGCTTCCCCTCGCTGTCCGGCGCGCCGTTGGCGAGGACGCCGAGGGAGAGGCACGCCTCCTGGCGCCAGAGGGGGTCCTTGTCTTCGGTGGCGCAGCGGATGCAGGAGAGGAGCGAGTCGAACTGGCCCCAGGAGGTGAGGATCGCGTTCTTCTTTCGCACCTGGAGCCGCGCATTTCTGAGGAACCGCGCGTAGTCCATAATCTTCCGCGCGGCGACGCTTTTCATCTGGCTCCGGAGATACTCCGCATAGCTCCGGCAGCCGTCCTCCTGGATGAGAAGTCCCAAGAAGTAGACCAGGAGGTTCGGACGGTCCTCAGTGAGGTGCCAGCCCATGACGATCACCGCCCGGTAGAGCTCTTCCGCCTCCTGGAAGAGGCCGTTCTTCCGGCAGGCTTCCGCGCGGCGCAGGGTGGCGCGCACATAGGCCTGAAAGGCCGGGGCGCTCGGGAGGGGGGGATTGAAGGTTACCATGGCCAGGTAATAGTCGGGCACCAACCGGCACTCCTGGATGCGGGAGGCCGCGAGAATGTGGGAGATGCCCTGGGCGTTTTCCGGGACGGTCAGTCCGTTCGGGCCCTTTTCCTTGGGGTAGAGCGCGTCCAGCGCGGCGTAATGCCCGGCGGCGTTGCCCTGGCCCGTGGGGAGGGGAACGATCGCCGCGAGGCCGCCGTCGGTCTTCCAGCGATCGAGGTTCAAGTTCTCGGAAAGAACCGTTTGGATTCGGGACGGCTCGAATCCCGGCTTTTCGCCGGCCGCGCCCTTAGGAGAGGCGGCCCAGGCCGAGAGGAGAGCCAAAAGAAACGCGGCAAAACATCGCCGAGCGGGTTGCATGCCGTCTTCCTTGCGTTTGCCGCGTTGGCCGTCCGGTCGGAAAAGGTTCCCGGCGGTATTGCGGAATGGTCTTTATCAGATTCCCCGCCCCTGCGCAAGGCCTTTTCGCAAAGCCGGATGCGCGCAAGGCGCGAACGTTCTCCCGCGTCGCCGATTTCGTTCCCAGACCGGCGGGCGGCCGCTTCTTGTTATTCAATGCCGTCGAAGCGGCTTTCCACCAGGGCCAGGAGCGCCTCGCACGCGGCCTCGGCGTCCTCGCCCCGGCACACGATGGCGACGCTGTCCCCCTGCACGGCGCCAAGGGAGAGGAGCGCGATCGCGGAGGTGCCGTCCACGCTCTTGCCGTTGGCGCGCACCTCGATGGCGCTCTTGTATTGCTTCGCGAGCTCGAGGAACCGCGTGGCGGGCCGCACGTGGAAGCCGTACTTGTTGCGGATCCGGGTCTCTCGCTCCGCGCGCCTCGGGGCGGCCCTGGCTTCGGGCGTCGGGGCTTTCGCCTTCTCTCCGAAGACGCGCCGGTGCGTCCGGTCGAGGAAATCCGGGGATTCATCGGATGGCACGGGGTCTCCTTGGGGTGCGGGCTTACGACGGCCGCCCGTGGGGCCGTAAACCTGGGTTCCCCGATTTACGGGTGGTCTCTCCACCGCCGTTTCGCGGTTCCGCCGGCAAAGAAATGGGCTTCCACCCCGGCCGCCAATGCATGGTAGAGGATCGCGTGCGCTTCCTGGACGCGCGGGGTGTGCGCCATGGGCGCCGCGATCAGGATGTCCGCGAGGTCCTTCAACCGCCCGCCGGTTTGACCGGTGAGCGCCACGGTGGCGAGGCCCTGCGCCCGGCCGACGGTCATGGCCAGGGCGACGTTCCGGGCCTGGCCGCTCGTGGATATCCCGAGGAGCACGTCGCCCGCCCTCCCCAGGGCGCGGCATTCCTGCGCGAAGAGAACGGCCGGGTCCTCGCAGTCATTCAAGATCGCGCTCACAAAGCTCGGATTCGTTCCCAGCACCACGGCCGGAAACCCCTGCTCCAGGTGCTGCACAAGTTCTTTTCCCAGGGGCAGGTCCCTCAGGCGGGCCTCGTCTTTCGGGGCCAGGGGGCGGGGACGCTCGAAGGATTTAAGAAGCTCCGCGGCGAGGTGGAGCGCGTCGGCGAAGGAGCCGCCGTTCCCGCAGAGGAGGAGCTTATTTCCGGCCGCAAAGGCTTGGACAAGCGCGCGGTGCGCCGCGAGGAGGGAGGGAACGCACCCGGCCAGCGCGGGATGCGCGGAAAGAAGCTCGGCGTACACGGCGCGGGCCTCCGCATGGGCGTCCAGGAGGTCCGCCGTCCGGGCGCCCTCCGGGTCGGAGCGCAAGTCCTTCAGAAGGTCGCTCAGGGAGTCTTGTTTCTTCATGGCCGGCTCCGGCCTCCCCATCGGAAAAAAAAGCTGCTCCTCGCTTGCCGAGGGACCTCCCGCGCATCTTTAGCGTATTTTCGGAAACGGCGGCCAAGACGTCAACTCTTTTCTCGCAAGGGGGGGGTCGGCCCTATTCTCTTAAATCCGTTCCCTGGGGAGGCCAAACGGGTCAGCCGGCGCCCGCCAGGTCCAGCTTGTCGCCGAGGGTTCGGAAGAGCTCCTCCCGGATGGCGCGGTGGGAGGGAGCGGTGAGGCCGGGGTCGCCCTGGAGGAGCCTGCGCGCGTCGTCCCGGGCTTGCCGGAGGACGGGGAAATCCTCGATGATGTCCGTGAGCTTGAGGGCGCGGCCGTGCTGGCGCGTGCCGAGGAACTCCCCTTCGCCGCGCAGGCGCAGGTCCTCCTCGGCGATGCGGAAGCCGT
>JAZDLH010000076.1:0-4436 GCA_043802275.1 Planctomycetota bacterium | reverse complement strand
GAGCTTTTGCCGGGCCGTTTCGAGCGCGGCCTTCTCCGCGCCCTTGTTTTCCAGCTCCAGGAGGCGCGCCTCGCCTTGCCGCACGAGCTCGGCCGCCTCGGTTGTCGTGGGGCGGGTCTTCAGGGGCAGCCGCACGGTCTTCACGGCCGCGTGGATCATAACGTTCCCGCTTGTGCGCGCCTCGCGCGAGAGGCGGAGCGCCTCTTCGCCGAGCAGGCGGCCGGTCTCCTCAATCTGCTTCGAGGCGCGGTCTCCGGCCGTCTCCCGAGGCGCGTCTCCACCGGCCCGGAAGCCGCCGGCATGGATTTCTCCGCAGGCGCCGGTCAGGACGAGCACGGCCGGCCGGCCCTCGGTCTTCTCCTGCACGAACCGGCGAAGCGCGCCCGGGAAATCGGCCGAGATCCGGCGGTTCTCCAGCCCGAACGAGCAGGACGCGAGGGCGTGATTCACCACGAGCGCAAGGGGCTTTCCCGTCCCGGCGTCCTCCACGCGAAAGAGGAGAAGGGCGGGGTCCGCCGGGCCTGTTTCGGGATTGTGTCCCTCCAGCCCGAGGCCGTGAACAATGCCCCGCGCCGCGCCCGCCCGGGCCGGTCGACGGTTGGCGATAGCCTCGTAGATCACCCGGACCAGGCGGTCCTCGAACTCGGCGAGCCAGACGCGGTTTAGCGTGTTCTCTCTCGTCAGAGCGGGAGCGGAAAGGGTGCGCGTGGCCGCGAGCAGGACTTGTTCCGGGGTCAAATGCAGAAAATATTCCCCCTCCAGGCGCCGCCGGAGCGACTCCGCCAGAACCCGGGTCACGCCGAAGAGGTCCACCGCGCACAGGACGCAGGCCTTGTGCCGGTCGTTCAGGACGAGCGCCGAGGCGTGGAGGGGATCGAGCACGGCCTGGGCAATCCGCTCGCCGCCCGCTTCGTTCTCGTGGCCGGCCATTTCCACGCCCGGCGGTGGGGTGATGTCGATTTCGCTCGCACCCGCGAAGAGCATGCGCGTCTCCTTCACTTGTCTCCAGGACGGCCCTGGTCCGGGAAACGAGCCGTTCCCCGGTCAGGCCATGTAGATACCGCCGTTAATGTCGAGCGTGGCGCCGGTGATGAAGCCGTCGGTTTCGCTGGCGAGGAAGGCCACGGCGCGCGCCACGTCCTCCAGGGTGCCGGCCCGGCCGAGGGGGATCCGGGCGACGGTCTCGCGCCGGGACTCCTCGCTCGAGTGCGCGGCGTGGAAGCGGGATCCGAGCATGAGCCCCGGCGCCACGGCGTTCACGCGGATGCCGTAGGGCGCCAGTTCCGTGGAGAGGGCGCGCGTCCAGGCGAGGATCGCGCCCTTGGCCGCGGAATAGGCGAGCGCCCCGGCATGGCCGCCCTTGCGGCCCGCGAGCGAGGAAAGGTTCACGATGCTCGAGCCGCCGGGACGGTGCTTCAAAAGCGGCAGGGCCTCGCGCGTGACGAGCATCAGGGTCTCCACGTTCACCGCCGTCACCCGGCGGAGGAACTCGAGCGGCATGCCCTCGAGCGTCTGCCGGCCCACGAGGTCGCCCGCGTTGTTGACGAGCACGTCGAGGCAGCCGAAGCGCTCCTCCACCCGCGCGACGAGCTCCCGGACGTCCGCCTCGCGCGTGAGGTCCCCGCCCACGGCCAGGGCCGGTCGCTTTTGCGCCTCCAGCTCGCGCACCAGGGCTTCGGCGGGCCCGCGGCTCGTGAAGTAATGGATCGCCACCTCCGCTCCAAGACCGGCAAGCTCCCGGACCACGGCCCGGCCGATGCCCGAACCTCCGCCCGTGACCAGCGCCTTCTTGCCCACCAGGTCTTTCATGGCTTCTCCTTCATCCATCCCGGGCGCGCGTGCGAGCCGCGGTATTGTACAACACGCGCTCGCCGGAAGCAATTGTTTGCGGGGAGAAGTTCCGCCCCGGAGGTTTTTCTCCCTTTCAGCGGCCGGCGGGGCGTGCGCACGCGGGGAGGCCGGGGCGCGGCCGACAACACCGGGATACCGCTCCCCACGCAATCCAACCCTTTTCACGCCAAGGTCTTGATAGCATCCAAAATCCCCGGCTCCATTGACGGGCAACCGTTTCTCTTATAAACTGGACGCGATCTTTGGCACGGGCCGATGCGTGCCGTGGCTCCCCGGCGCGGCTGACAGGCCCGTTTGCCCCGAGGAGGGATAGGAAGGCGTGAAGCCGTTTTCCCTAGTCTTTCACTTTGCCCGGAAGTACACGACGGCCCTGGTCGTCACCGTGGTCAGCATGCTCCTCCTCGTGGGCGTGCAGCTCCTGATCCCCTGGATCATCCGCGACTTGATCCGAATGATCACCGAGCCTGCCACGGCGCGGGCGTCCCTCGACCGGATCGGGTACCTCACCGTCCTTGTGCTGGCGATCTACCTCGTCCGCGCGGGGCTCCAGTTCCTGCGCAGCTACATGGCGCACGTGGCCGGCTGGGGCGTGGTGGCGGACCTCCGCTTCCTCGTCTACGAGCATTTGCAACGGCTCAAGCTCCGCTTCTACGAGGACAAGCAGACCGGGCAGCTCATGTCGCGGCTCGTGAACGACACCGAGCTTTTCGAGCAGCTGATCGCCCACGCCGTGCCGGAGATGCTGGTGAACGTCCTCACGCTGGGGGGCGTGAGCGCGGTGCTCTTTGTCTTGAACTGGCGCCTCATGCTCCTGAGCCTCCTCCCCATCCCGCTCGTCGTGTTTTCGCTCAAGGTCTATGCGCGCGTGGTGCGGCCGGCCTTCCGCGAGCGGCAGAAGGAGCTGGGGAACCTCAACGCCATGCTCAACGACAGCCTCTCCGGCATCCGGGAGATCAAGACCTTCACCCGCGAGGAGGCCGAGCGGGAGCGGATCGGCCTCGGCATCGAGCGCTACCGCCGGTCGCTCTTGAACGCCCTGCGCCTCATGGCGACCTTCCAGCCCTTCGTGGACTTCACCTCGTCCCTGGGGATCCTCGTGGTCATCTATTTCGGGGGGCGGCTCGCCCTGCGGGGGCTCCTGCCGGTGGCGGACCTCGTGGCCTTTTTTCTCTACCTCGAGATGTTCTACCAGCCCGTGCGGAACTTGAGCGGCGCGTGGGAGCAGGTGCAGGTCGCCCTGGCGGGCGCGGACCGGGTGAGCGAGCTCCTGGAGGAGGAGCCGGAGGTCCACAGCCGCCCCGGCGCCCGCGCGCTCCCCGGCCGGGCCGAGGGCGCCCTCGCCTTCCGCGAGGTGACCTTCCGGTACGCCCAGGGGGACGTGATCCTCGACCGGGTGTCGCTCGAGGTCCCCGCCCGGCAGGTGGTGGCCCTGGTGGGGCCGACCGGCGTGGGAAAGTCCACGCTCGTGAGCCTCGTCCCGCGGTTCTACGACGTCACGAGCGGCGCGATCCTGCTCGATGGAGAGGACATTCGGGACCTCGAGCTCGAAAGCCTGCGGAGGCAGATCAGCATCGTGCTGCAGGACGTGTTTCTCTTCCACGGCACGGTGCGGGAGAACATCCTCTTCGGCCGGCCGGACGCGACCGAGCGCGACCTCGTGAGCGCCGCGAAGGTGGCGAACGCCCACGAGTTCATCGCCAACATGCCCGAGGGGTACGACACCTTCATCGGCGAGCGCGGCGTCAAGCTCTCCGGCGGCCAGAAGCAGCGCCTTTCCATCGCGCGGGCCGTGCTCAAGGACGCGCCCATCCTCATCCTCGACGAGGCGACCTCCTCGGTGGACACCGAGACCGAGCTTTTGATCCGGGAGGCCCTGGAGCGGCTGATCGTGGGAAAGACCACCATCGTCATCGCGCATCGCCTCTCCACGGTCCGCCGGGCGGACCAGATCGTGGTGCTCGAGGGCAGGCGCATCCGCGAGATGGGCGCGCACGAGGAGCTTCTGGCGCGGAACGGGCTGTACAAGCGCCTCTATGCCCTGGCGGAGACGGCGTGAGGCGCGCTTTTTCGGCCCCGGCCGCCATAAGATGCCCTGTTAGTTTCTCTTTTGTCCCAACGATCGACTCCTGATGGAAGAGCAGCTTCGGGCAAACAATAGCTGCGCGGCTTGTTCCCGCTTTGTCCCCGCGGGCGGCTCGATAAAAAAAGAGGCGGCCGGGAGTCAACCCCGCGCCGCCCCTTAAGATTTCCTGGCACACCGGAGAGGAGTTGAACCCCTAACCTCCTGATCCGTAGTCAGGTGCTCTATCCAATTGAGCTACCGGTGCTCGCGCGCATTGTACACCGCGCCCGCCGAAAATTGCAAGCGCTTTCTTGGCCCAAAGGGCCGAAGCACATCGCCCCGGGTCCCGCTCCTTCCCTTCGCCCCCCGGGCGGGCGGTTTCGCGCGCCTCCTTCACTTGCGGCGGATCGAGGGGCAGCCGCGTTATCCTTTCCTTGACAGCCGCATCCGCAACATTAGACTTTTTTACGGAGAGGACAGACGAAACGTATGGCCGGTTAGAAAAAAGGCGCCCGCGCATTTC
>JAZDLH010000075.1:0-14312 GCA_043802275.1 Planctomycetota bacterium | reverse complement strand
GCCGCCCGGATGGCCTGGTGCTGGGCCTGGGTGATGCGCCCGGCCGCCAGGGCCGCATCCGCGTCCCCGGCGTTCGGATAGTTGAGCATGAGGACGGGCGTCCCTTTTTCAACGCGCGTCCGATCGGAGATCCGGTAGAGTCCCACGGGGCTGCGGCCGTCGCCCTGGGCCTGCTTGGGCCCCGGCACGCCGGCCACGGCGATGCCCTGATAGATGCGCACGATGTCCGCATGGCTCCGCAAGAGGAGCACGCGACGCTTGAGATAGACCACCACGTTGGCCCGCGGAACGAATCCGGTGATCGCCCGCGTCCGCCAATCCACGGGCGGAGTTCCCGGGCCCGCTTCCGGTGTCCGCACAACCGGGAGCGGGGGAGCCGTCTCCTCCCCGGAAGGCGCCTCTTCCACGGGCAACGGCTCCTCCCCCACCGACCAGGGCCGCGGGAATTCCCCGGGTGTGGGTTGTCCCGCCTTTTCGATCCCTCCGCGCAAGGGGGCCTTGTCAGCCGGTTCCTCGGAGGTCCCGGCCACCAGCAGCAAGGGCTTCTCGCCCCTGGGCCCCCTCGCGGTTTCCATTCGGGAGGCCTCGGTCGATTCCGGTTGCGAAAAAGGCTCCCAGAGGGCCTCCCGCAGCGTCGCCCAGCTTCCCCGGCGGATCGGCTCGCGGTATCGGATAAGGATCAGCGCCATCAATACGATCGAGATGAGAAGCCCCAGGCGCCAAGCCATGGAGTCGGTTCCCCTCGCGGGCTCCTCTTCGATTTGGGGTGGAAAATCTCCCCCCCGCTGCTCTTCCGAACGGGGAGGGGATGCCCTTTCGCTTTCCGAAGGCGGGGGCGTGGAGGGCGGAGGGGAGGCCGTGGGCGAGACCGGAGCCTCCTCCAACCCCGGAAAGGGAGGAACAGGATCGAGCTCCTCCCAGGAGACGCGCGGGAGGTCCTTCCACTCCGCCTCGGCATCCGGGGGCCCGCCCTCGACCCGGAAGCGGTGCCGCCACCGCTCCTTGAAGGTGAGGCCGTTCTTGATCGTGAGATACCGGTAGTTGATCCCGGGCGTGGCGTCGGTGGTCACGTTTTCGTAATGATACGCGACGACCTCGGGGTAGTAGAGCACCCGGTAGCCCCGCTCCCGAATGCGGTAGCAGTAATCGATGTCCTCGTACTGCACGGGGTGGTAGGCCATGTCCAGGAACCCGACCGCGTCGACGACCGTGCGCCGCAGCACGAGGCACGCGCTGATGAGGCATTGCACCTCGCGCTCCACGTTGTGCTTCGGCGCTTTTGCGCTCTCCCCCCGCCCGACGAACTGCACCCGCCCCGAGGGCGTGACCGCGCATCCCGCGCACTGGAGCACGCCCTCGGGCTTGGGGAAGACAAGCTTCGGCCCGAGGGCGCCCAGGCGGGGCTCCCGCTCCAGGCGCGCCACGGAACGCTGCAGCCATCCCGGGCTCCCGACCGCGACGTCGTTGTCGAGGAAGACGACGTAATCGCCCCGGACATTCTTGAGCGCGGCGTTCCGGCCGGCCACCGCGCCGATGTTCGCCGAAAAGTGGAGCACCTCCGCGCGCCAGCCCTGGCGGCGCCTGGCCAGGCGCGCGGCTCGCTCGAGAAGGTCGCCGGTGGCATCCGTGGAGCCGTTGTTCACGAGGAAGAGCTCGACCGACGGGTACTCCGTCCCGAGCACGGCGCTTAGGCAGCGCTCGGTGAAGCGGGCCTTGTCGCAGGCCAGGACAATGATGGAGACGAGCGGAGGAACCGCCATACTCCCCTCCCGGGGCTCGGCCCTGCGCCGCCAGGCAAGCCTCGGCGCGGGCTTGTAGCCTAAGCGCGGGCGCAAGGAAGGATCGGCCCCTCAGAATGCCGCTTTTCGTCCCTCGACGCGGAGGAGCCCGAACGAAAGGTCTTCCGGACGGACGCCCGCCGCGGCGGCGTCCTTAAGCACCGCGTGCCAGACCGGGCAGGCAACCCGTGCCAGGACCTCGGGATCGGTGAGCGCCGGGATCGGTCGGCTCGCGGTCGGCAACGCCTGGAAGACCAAGCCGCTCGTGGCGAGCAGAACCGAAACCTCCTCGAACGGGGCGAAGAAAAAACCGTGCTCCCGGGCGACTTCTGCAAAGCGCGTCCCGCCGTCGGTGATCGAATCGAGAGAGGTCACGACCGCTCGAAAGATTCCGCCCTCCTTCAGAACCCGCAGGACCTCGCGGAGGAGCTCGATCGGCTCCGGCACGGCGTGCAAGAGGCCGTGGGCGATCACGAAATCGGCGGAGGCGTCTTCCTCCGGAATCCCCTTGGAAAGATCGGCCTCGCGCCACGCGAGGTTCGGCATCTCCCTCGCGCAGGCTTCGGCCAAGGCGAGCATCTTCGGCGCGATGTCCATGCCGACGGTCGCGCCGCGCGGGTTTTTCCCCGCGATCGCACGGGTCAAGAGCCCCGTGCCGCAGCCGAGGTCCAGGACGCGCATCCGGTCCGTCACCGGCTCCGTGAAGAAATCCGTCCGGGCCCGGCCGGCCGCCTCCCCCCCGGCAAAGAGCGCGGAATCCCGCTCCCAGGCCGCGGCGGCGGCGGCGCCCTGCCTTTTCTTTTCCTCCGGGTAAAACTCCTCCCGGGCCCGGGCAATGTCCTGGAACCGCGCCTCGATGCACTTCGATGCGGCGGCGGCGACCTTGTCGTTTAAGTCCCGGGAGAGCGATTCCACGATCTCCGCGGGAAGAGCGGGATTGGTCGAGAGCTCGATTCGCACCGTCGCCTTGGGATGCGCGCTCAGCCACCGAAGAAGCTCCGGCCGCGCGGCCTTCCGAGCGAGTAGTCGGGGCAGGTGGCTCGTGGGAATCTCCCGGAGGAGCCCCTGGATTGCCGCGAGAGACGCCGATTCGTTGTCGCTCAAGGCGAGGAGGAGCTCGTAAACCTGCGCACGCTCCCGGCCCCGCGTCATCAGAAATCCTGCCTGGGCCCGCAGAAACAAGCCGTGGAGGATTTCCCCGGAGAGCCCCCCTCGGCGCGCGACCGCGGCCGCGACGCGGAAATCCGGGTCGTAGGCGAGGCGCAGCAGGGTCTCCGGCGCCACGTTCGGATGCGCGGCCACGGCCATGCGCGTCTCCGGAAACGGATGGTGCGCGAGCCGCTCCAGCGTCTCGGAACCGGCCTCCGGCCGACGGGCCGCTTCCAGCCCAGCCGCCGGATCTCCATCCATGGCCTTTTGGAGTAGGGAGGGAAGGGAGCCGAGCATGGATATGCCTCCACCGCGCGCCTGCCGGGAAACTGGGGAAACCGCTGCCGCGGTACTTCCCTGCAGGGGGAAACGGAAGCGCCCAGCCGACCGCGCGGATCCGGACCCCGGCAAAGGCGTAAGGACCGGCAACCGATCCTTTAGGTTGCGGAGGAAGAAGCCATGCGCCGCTTATGGGCGGTCCTGGCCAGGCGCCCCTTGCGCCGGTCGACGGTCTTGCGGTGGAGGATCCCCTTGGTGCCGGCCTTGTCGAGCGCCCTGTGGGCGGTGCGAAGCCCCGCCTCCACCGCCGCGGCGTCGCCCTTTTGGACCGTAGCCGAGAAGGCGCGGAGCGCTTTCTTGACGCGCTCCTTGCGCACCAGGTTGCGAAGATGATGTTTCCGTTGCTGCCGAATCCGTTTCTTTGCCGAACGACTATGCGCCATTGCGACTCCTCTTTCCAAAGGTCCGGACCAAACCGAACCGCCCACGCCACGGTCGAACGACCCGGCCGGGGCGGTCGATTGCCGGGGTTATAAGCCCTTCAGCTCCTTGCGCAACCGTTCCACATGCCGGCGGACGTCCTTGTACAAGATGTCCGTCTCGAAGATGCGCGTGTACTGCTCCAAGGCCTCGTGAAGCTGGCCGTTCTTCTCCAGGGCTTCGGCCAGAAGGTAGACCGTGTCGTGGATCCGCGAAAAGACCTCCTGTCCCTCGATAGCGCGCTGGAAGGTGCCGATGGCGCTCTCGGGCTGTCCCATCTCCAGGAAGCACTGTCCCATGCGCGTGTAGGAATCGATGGAAAACCTGGGGTCCCTGCAGGAAAACTGGAACTCCGCCACGGCCTTGTCGTACTGCCGGGTCTCCTGGTAGAGCTTTCCGAGCTCCTGGTGGTACTCCGTCAGCAAGGGCTGGTTGCGGACGCGCGTCTCGTATTCCTGGATTTGAAAGCGCTTCAGGGACTTCAAGGCTTCCATGTACTTGCTGCGGGCCTCCGTGTCCGAGGCGCCGGCCGCTTCGGCCGCTTCCTTGAGCGCCTGGGCCTCCCGCCGCAGGCGCTTGATCTCGAGATCGCCCATCTTGACGGCGATATTATGGTCCGTAGGCATGATAGACATGGCGCGGTCGTAGGCGTTTTTCGCCCGGGCATATCCTTCCTCGAAATCGTCGAGGTCGTACCAGATCTCTCCAATGCGCAGAAGAATCCGGTAGTCCTCGAGGCGTTCTTTAAGCTCCTCCTCCAGGGCTTCGGCCTTGCGCCGGCGCATTTCGTCCGTCCGGGTGATCTGGCTGTCGTCTTCCAGTCCCTGCCGCTCCCTTTCGTCCTTGATGATCGTGTGCGATCCCTCGGTCGCCCCCTTTTCGTAGAGAACCGAGGTCTGGTCCGCGGCGAGATCCTTCATCAGGGGGCCGAGAGGGGCCTTGGGTTTGATCTGGAGGATGCGCTGGCACAGATCGAGCGCCTCGGTGGTCCGACCCAGGGCCCGCATCCCATCCACCTGCTCCCGCATGAGCGCTATGTTTTTCTGCTCAAAACGGGCCAGGATATCCCCCCGCTGCCAGATGGCGATCTCATGCCAGCCCAGGGCCGCCGCGCTCTTGGCCGACAGCTTCATGGCCGGCACGAAATCGGGATAGGCGGTCAGCGCGTCCTCGCACGAGAGAATGGCCTGCTCGTATTTCTTCCGACGGAAGAGGATAAACGCCCGCACGGTGGGCCAAAGCGCCTTGAGTTTCGCCCCCAGGCGGCCCGAACCGCTCTCGGCGAATTTGCGGCTCTGGGTGGCCCTGAGCTTCACGCGCGCATCGATATTTCCCGGCTGGAAGGTCAGGGCCTGCTTGTAGCAATGGATCGCCAGGGCATAATTCCTCCGCTCGATGCCCTCCTTCGCCTTGATCAGAAGCTTCGTGACGTCAACAGCCATGGAATACCAAATCCTTGTTCTCCGCCACCGGGGCGTGGGTATTCCGGCGCTCCAATAGTAAGTTTCTCGCGCTTGACAGCAAGATCAATCGCGGGAACACGATAGAACGGAATCCTTATGGGTAGAACTTTATTGGGATAGGCATTTCAAGTCAAATAAAAAAGAAGGTTGAAAATCCTTCTCCGGTTGGTTATCATGCAGGACGAGGGGAGCGATTCTTATCCATGCGGAAACGCAATCTATTGAGCCAAAGAGGATAAGGAACACGGGCCGGAGCGTGGCTCCCAGTGAAAAAGAGGCATCGGATCGTGAACCGTGAAATTGCCATTTACCCCAATCCGGTCTTGCGCAAGCCTTCAACCGCGGTCGAGGTGATCGACGCGGACCTGCGCCGCCTGGCCGGGGACATGTGCGAGACGCTCTATGCCAATAACGGGCTGGGACTTGCGGCGCCGCAAGTTTTCGTAAACACCCGCCTCATTGTGATCGATCTCTCCAAGGAGCGCAATGAGCCGCAGATCCTGGTGAACCCGGAAATTACCAAGAAGACCGGGAAGGAAACATTCGACGAGGGGTGCCTCAGCTTTCCCGGCATCCAGGCGCGGGTGGAGCGGGCGCTCGCCATTAGCGTCTACGCCCAGAACCTGGAGGGCGAGGAACTGGATATCCAGGCCGAAGGCCTTGTCGCCCGGGCCATACAGCACGAAATCGACCACCTGGACGGGATTCTTTTCATCGACCGCATCGAGGAAGTGGAGCGCTTCCAGATCCCGGAAGAGCTCGAACGCCTGGAAAAGGGCATTGTGAACGCGCTCCAGGAATGACCGGACCCCTTTTTTAAAAAAGAACGGCGAGAGTCTCGCCCCGTCCGCCGGCCGCGAGTGTTTGCCCATGCAGGTCATTTTTTTCGGAAGCGGTGAGTTCGCCGTCCCGGTCCTCCAGCGCCTGCACGCCCGGGGCTGCTCCATTCCGCTCGTCGTAACCCAGCCGGACCGGCCCGCCGGCCGCTTCCCGCGCCTCCATCCGACGCCCGTGAAGGAATCGGCCCTGGCCTTGGGGCTCAGCCTCCTCCAGCCCGACGACCCGGCGGAATCCGGCTTCCTCGCGCGGATCCGATCCGAGGCGCCCGACCTCTGCATCGTCGCCGCTTACGGATGCCGCCTGCCCGGGGAACTCCTCGCCGTCCCTAAGAGGGGTTTCATCAACGCCCACGCGTCGCTCCTCCCCAAGTATCGCGGCGCCGCGCCCGTTCCCCACGCGATCTGGAACGGCGAGAAGGAGACGGGCGTCACCGTATTCCGGGTGGAGGAAGACTGGGATGCGGGGCCCGTCTACGCGTTCGCGCGCACCCCGATCCGTCCGGACGACACCTCCGGGAGCGTGCTCGATCGTTTGGCCGGGTTGGCGGCCGGCCTTCTCGCGCAGGTCGCCTCGGAGATCGAAACCGGCTGCGCCACCCCCCTCCCCCAGGACCACGCGCTCGCCACGCGCGCGCCCAGGCTCCGGCGCAAAGACGGCCGGATCGACTGGGCCGAGCCCGCGGAAGCGATCGAACGTCAGGTGCGCGCCCTGCAGCCCTGGCCCATCGCCTTTACCCTCCTCGCACGGGCGGAGGCCCCCCCTTGCCGGCTCCAGGTCCTCGGCGCCGCGCTCGAGCCCGAAGGCGCCCTCCCCTCCAAGGGTGAGAAACCGGGAACCGTGCTGGAGGCCGATCCGCGCATCGGGATGCTCGTCGCCGCGGGCGGCGGGGCGTTGCGCCTCACGCGCGTCAAGGCCGCAGGGAAGCGCGCCCTGGACGGCGCGGCTTACGTGCGCGGCGCGAGGATTCGAAGGGGGATGCTTCTCGGCGCGGGGAAGCCGTTCTAGGGGCGCTTCGTGCCTGGCGCCCAACTTCTCCCCGATAAACAAAAGGGAACGTTTACCGCGGCGGTGGGGCTCTCTTCTCCGCCGCGGGGGCCCAGTCGCAGGCAAGCGGGTATTTCTTTTGAAGCTCCTGCGAGAGCTCGACGCTCTTCTCCATGAGCCGCACTTCGTAGAGCATCTCCCGCAGGGATTCCCATCCGGCGGGCCTCCGCGTCTCCATGCGCCGGAGGAGGTGGTAGCCGAAGGGGGACTCCACGACCGCGCCGACCGTCCCGTCCTCGAGAGCGAAGAGCGGCTCGAGAAGCTCCGGGGGACTCACCCGGATCGGGCTCTGCACGCGGCCGCTCGCGTCCCGCAGCACGTCCAGCCGATAGGCGGCCGGGGGGAGGACCCGCGCAAGCCGCGGATCGCGGGGAAGAAACCCCAAATCCCCCTCGCGGTCCCAGGACAGGGGACATCGGGAATATCGTCGGACGAGGTCCGCAAACACCTCCTCCGAGACCTTGGGATATTCCTTCTCTCGCTTCAGGACGGCCTCGGCCTCCTCGATCCGCGCGCGGGCGGCCTGTTTCATCTCGTCCGTCACCTCCCGGGGATTGTAAGGGCTCTCGATGTTGAAGGGCGAAAAGACATGCGCGCAGCGCACGATCGTGTAGCTCTCCTCGGAATTCTTGTAATCGGACTCGAGAGCCTTGTCCGTCAAGAAGGGCGCCAGGAGCTTGAGCGTGGCGGCCTGGGCGCGCAACTCCAGGCTGTCCTTGAACTCCTCGAGGGTGCGCCCCTGCGAGGCGAGCAGCCCTTCCAGGGTGAGCGGCGCCTGGGCCTGCCACAGGCCCTTGTTCTGCTCGTCCACTTGCTTTCGGACGCGCGCCAGGGACATCTCGAGGTCGAGGGCCGTGGGCAAGAGCCGGCGTTGCTCGGCCTCGCACAGCAGGCGCTTCTGCGCGGCGAGCGTCTCCACCTGGGCGCGAAGAAAAACGGGACTGCCCTGGGTGACCAGAAAGCGGAGAAAATCCTCCTGCGTCCGGTCGATGCCGCCCACGGTGGCGACGCGAGGGTGACGGGGTCCGAAAAAGGCCGGGGCGTATTCCTTCTCCAACAGGGCAACGACTTCCTTGGTATCCTCTTCCGAGAGCTCCGCCTGGGCGGAGAGCCTCTTCCGCCTGCGCGCGATCCGCTCGAAGAGCAGCATATCCTCCGCGACGGCCCTCGGATCGTACCACCCGAGACCGCTTCGCCGGATCTCCTCCTCAAAGCCGCCTTGCGATGCGAAAAACCGGTCCCGCTCGGCGCATTTCCGAGTCGCCTCCGCGGGCTCGATCCGGATCCCGAGCTTCTTCGCTTCCTCGCGCAAGAGCACGGCCTGGGTATAGGTGGAGCCCGCAAGCTGCGAGAGCAGGGGCATGGCGAAAAGCTCGAGCAACCGCTCCCGGAGCTCGGCGCCCGCGATCCGGCCGCCCTCGAAGGACGCCACGACCTCCGGGAGGGCCGGTCGCCCCGCCCCGGCCGGAAGATCCGCGCCGAAAGCGCCGCTCCCTCCCGCCATCAGAGCGATCGAAACGAGACCGAAGAGAAGCCTGGGATTCCGCATCAATGGATTCTCCTACGACTCCGAAAGCATACAAAAGACCCGGGAAAAACGCAACTCGAAAGAAACGTAAAAACGCGCGGCATTGACACGCGGGAGTTCCTTTCATACGCTTGAAGAAACCGTCGCCGGGGCCGGGCGGGAGCGCGCCACCGGTTCCGCGTCTCCGAGAGGGCCGCCCATGTATGTCTTCCATCTGGCCTGGCGTTATGCGGCCAACCGCCTCGTCAACGCCGTGGCGGTCCTCACGATCCTCCTCTGCGTGCTCGTGCAGGTGGTGGTGATGGCGGTACTGGACGGGATGCTGGACGACTACCGCGATCGGATTCGGGGCCTCGGCGAGCAGGTCACGCTCTACCTTCCCCACGACGCCGAGACCGAAGAGACCTTTTCCAGGACCCGGCAGGCCGTAACCGGTATGCCCGGTGTGCGGGGCATCACCCCGGTCCTGGAGCGCTACGCCGTCCTCCGGGGGCCGTACGGGGAGCAGCCCGTGATCGTCCGGGGGATCGACCTCCGTGCCGAGCAGTCCCTGGGCCGCCTTCCGGAGTATGTCCTCGACCAGAACGCGAAGGCCCTCTCCTGGCTCGCGCCCGGGCAGGAGGCGCCCGATCCGCAGCGGCCGGGCATCTTCATCGGGACCGAGCTCGCGGACTTTCTCGGCATCACGAGCCAGGACGTGCGGTTGGGGGCCGTATTGTCCCTGGAGTATGCCGGCGTCGGCGAGGATAAGCTCCTGCGCCGGCGCTTCCGCGTGGCCGGCCGGTTCCGATGCGGCATCGGGTATTACGACCGTTATTACGCCTATGTGCCCCTGAAAACGGCGCAGGAGCTCTTCAACAAGCCGGAAGCGCCGGAGGTGACCTTCGGCGCCATCTGGCTGGAGGATGCCACCTTGTCGGGCCCGGCCCTCGACCGGATGACGGAAGAAATTCTCCTCGCCGCGGGCCGCGCCTCCTCCAGCACGGAGTACGCCTTCCACGCCGCCACCGCCGAGGACGCCTGGCAGAACGTCTTCGAGGGCATGGCCCATGAGAACGCGCTCATGGAGATCGTCATGGCCATGATCTCCCTCTCGAGCGGCTTCGCCATCTTCGCCATCATGTACACGCTCGTGGCCGGACGGGTGCGGGACATCGGCATTCTCCGCAGCATCGGCGCGAGCCGCCTCGGGATCGTCCTCATCTTCAGCCTGGCGGGCCTGGGGATGGGGCTGGCGGGGGCCGTCCTCGGGGCCGCGGGGGGCGTGGCCTTTGCCCCGCACGTGGGGAGCGCCTACGAATGGGTCACCGGCTCGCCCCTCTACCCCCCTTATCTCTTCGGCGTGAAGACCCTCCCCATCGCCATTGCTTATGACAAGGTCGTGATCCGGTCGCTCGCGGCCGTGCTCATGGCGTTCCTGGCGAGCCTCCCGCCGGCCATCTGGGCGGGGTACCGGCCGCCCCTGGAGGCCCTGCGCCATGAATAATCCGCCCTCGGACGCACCTCTTGTGGAACTCCGCAAGATCGACAAGACCTTTCTCGACGGCGGGCAAAGGCTCGAGGTGCTGCGGGGCCTTGACCTCGCGGTATATCCGGGGGAGTCGGTCTCCATCCTCGGCCGGAGCGGCAGCGGCAAGAGCACGCTCCTCCACATCCTCGGCCTGCTCGATCCCGCGAGCGGCGGGGAGTATCTCTTTCGAGGAAAAGAGGTGGCCGCGCTCCCGGAACGGGCGCGCAACCGCATCCGCTCGCTGGAGATCGGCTTCGTCTTCCAGCATTATCACCTCCTGCCCGAGCTCACCGTGCTCGAAAACGTGCTCCTCCCGGCGCGCGTGGCCGGCCGGGGGAGCGCGGCGCGCGCGCGGGCGCTTCTCGCCTCCGTCGGTCTCTCCGACAGGGCCGGGAAGAAGCCCCGGACCCTTTCGGGGGGCGAGGCCCAGCGCGCGGCCATCGCCCGGGCACTCATGAACCGCCCGGCGCTCGTCCTTTGCGATGAGCCCACCGGCAACCTGGACGCAGCCACCGCCGGGGGCGTGCTGGACGTCCTCTTCGCCCTGGAAGAGTCCGCTCCCGCCACCCTCCTCCTCGTCACCCACGACCAGGAGGTCGCCTCCCGATCCGGCCGCACGCTCTTCCTGGAAGACGGCCGGCTCCACTCGTCCCCCCTTTCCTAAGGCCGATTTCCCCCCTTCTTGCGCATGATTCCCCTTGGTTTTCTGATTTTTCCCTGTACTCCGGCCGGTGGATCTCGTTAGAATAATGGGCCTTATCGAGACGGCCTGCCGGAGCGAAGCGCATGGAACGCACCATCTACATCGACGGAAAGCTCGTCCCCGAGTCCCAGGCCAAGGTGAGCGTCTTCGACCATTGTCTCCTGTACGGCGACGGCGTCTTCGAGGGGATCCGCGTCTATCACGGAAATATCTTCCGCCTCGGAGAGCACATCCGCCGGCTGTACGACTCGGCCAGGGCCATCGCCCTCGCCATCCCGGTCTCGCAGGAAGAGATGGCCTCGATCGTGGAAGAAACCTGCCGGGCGAACGAGGTTCGTGAGGGATACGTGCGCCTCATCGTCACGCGCGGAGTGGGGGACCTCGGTCTCGACCCGTGGAAATGCAAGAACCCGAACGTGATCTGCATCGCCAACGCCATCACCCTCTATGCGGAGAAGTTCTACGAGAAGGGGCTGGAGCTCATCACCTCCGCCGTGCCGCGCCTTCCGGCCGAGTGCTTGAATCCCCAGATCAAGAGCTGCAACTACCTCAACAACACCCTCGCCAAGATCGACGCCATTCACGCCGGCGTGGTCGAGGCCGTGATGCTGAATATCCACGGATTCGTGGCGGAGTGCTCGGGCGACAACATCTTCCTGTACCGCGACGGCGCGCTCAAGACCCCCGCCACGTCCGCCGGGGCGCTCAAGGGCATCACGCGCGACGTGGTCATCGAGCTCGCGCGCGGCCTGGAGATCCCCGTGGAAGAGCCCGACATCACAAGGTACGACCTGTACACGGCCGAGGAGTGCTTCTTGACGGGCACCGCCGCGGAGATCGTCCCGGTCATCCGGATCGACGGCCGCACCATCGGCGGCGGCAGGCCGGGGCCCGTGACCCAGAAGCTGCGCGCCGCCTTCCAGGCGCTCGTGAAGGGCGACTGACCCGCGCTCCCGACCCGCCGCCGCCCACGGGAGGGCTTCATGCCGCGCCTCCGCATCGTGAAGGGACCGCATCCGGGCCAGACCTTCCCCCTCGAAGAGAAGAACGTGACGCTCGGGCGCGACCCTTCCTCGGACGTGCCCCTCTTCGACGGCGAGGCAAAGCCGCGCCACGCGGAGATCTACCGGGTGGGCGAGCTCTACTTCATCCGCGACCTCCACAGTCGGAGCGGCACCCTGGTGAACGACATCCGCGTGGAGGAGGAATTCCTCCGCGAGGGCGACCGCATCCGGATCGCCGACACGGTGCTCGTCTTTGAAGGCGCTTTTTCCTCGGATCGGGAAGGCGCGATCGAATTCTCCTCCGAGTCGGAGGAGGCGGGAGGGGAGACCTTGGCCCTGCAGCTGGAGGACCTCTTCGCGTTCCACGTCTCCGGGGGGGAAGCCGACGAGGCCGAGAGCCTTCGCCTCCGCTCCCTTTACCGGTTGAGCCGCCTCCTCTCCGAGGAGCGCGATCTTTCGGTCCTCGTCGACAGGACCCTGGAGTTCGTCACCCGCCGCATCGGCGCGGAAGCGGGGTATCTCTTCCTTCTCGACCCCGGTACTCGGGACATCGTTCCGCTCGGCATTTATCAAAAGACGGAAGAGAAACACGCCCCGATCTCGCGCCGCATCATCCGCCGGGCCCTCCAGGAGGGGCGCGCCGTACTCGCCGCGAACGCGCTGCCGGAGGCCCGCCCCTCGCCCGCCCTTCCGTCGGGCCGGGGGCCACGGGAGGCGCAAAGCGTGATCTGCGCCCCGCTCTCGGCGCGCGCCGAGGCCGGGGGCGTCCTCTATGTCACGGCAAGCGGCCGGGAGCCTTCCTTTCACAAGGGGGACCTCGAGCTCCTCGCGGCCATGGCCGAGATGACCGGCCTCGCCCTGGAGAACCTCCGCCGGGAGCGCGAAGGGCGGGAGCGCTTTCTTTGCGCCGCCCGCACGCTCGTCCGCCTGGGCGAGCTCGGCCGACCCGCCCTGCGCGGCTCCCGCGAGCGGCTGGCCGCCTGCGTTGCGGGCATCGCCGCCGAGATGGGCCTACACGAAGCCGAGCGGGGGGAGGTCGAGCTTGCGGCCCTCCTCCATGACCTCGGGCCGTTCGCCGCGGCCGAGACCGCTTCCCTGAATCCTCCCGGGGCCGCGAGCGGGCCTGCTTCCCCGCCGAAGCGCCTGCAGGAGACCCTGAAGACTCTCGACGAGATGGCCTGCCCCAGGGCCATTCACGAGGCCGTCCGCTGCCGGCACGAGCGCTACGACGGCTCGGGCCCGGAGGGCCTGCGGGGCCGGGACATCCCTCTCTTTGCGCGGATACTGGCCGTGGCGAGCGCCTTTGACGAACGCGCGAACGGCGCCTCGGAGGCGGCTCGCCGGGAAGCGGCGCGGGCGGCCCTGCTTGCCGTGGGCAAGGAGAGCGGCCGCGCGTTCGATTCCGAGGTCGTCAAGGCCTTGATCCTGGCGCATGAAAAGGGTCGCCTTTATAGGGACACCGAGGCCGCCCCCGGCGCAGCGGACCCAGGCGACGCGACCCTCGACCAAGGAAAATCGTAGAGAGCCGTCTTTCCCTGAGCCGGAGCCCGTTTGGTAGACGGCAGTCCCTGTTTTAAGGAGAATCCGCACTTGCGCCTGTCGATCCCCGGTTTTGTCGACCTCCAGGTGAACGGCTTTCGCGGGGTGGAGTTCGCCAGCGAACGCCTCACCGCCGAGGCCTTCCGCGCGACGGCGCGAGCGCTCTTCGAGCGCGGAACGGCCGCCTTCCTCGCCACGGTCGTGACCGGCCCCGAGGCCATGTACCGCCATTCGCTCCCCGTCATCGCGCGGGTGCTTGCCGAGGAGGAGTTCCAGGGGCGCATCCTCGGCATCCACCTCGAAGGTCCGTTCATTTCCCCGCGTACGGGCGCGGTCGGGGCGCATCCGCCGGAGCACGTGCGCGCCCCGGACATGGCGTTTTTCGACCGGCTCATGGAATGGAGCCTCGGATCGGTCAGGATCCTCACCCTCGCGGCGGAACCGGAAGGCGCGGAGGCCCTGGCGCGCCATGCCGCGGCGCGGGGCGTGGTGGTCTCCCTCGGGCACGAGCTGGCGGAAGAGGCCGAGCAGGAACGCCTCGCGCGGGCCGGGGCCAGGGCGCTCACCCACCTGGGGAACGGCATTCCCAACATCCTCCCCCGTCACCCCAACCCCATCTGGTCGGCCCTGGCGAATGACGCGCTTTTCATGATGGTGATCGGCGACGGCCACCACCTCCCGCGCTCCACGCTCAAGGCCATGATCCGGGCCAAGGGGGTCGAGCGCTCCGCGGTGGTGAGCGACGCCTTCGCCCTGGCGGGCATGCCGCCCGGCGAGTACGACATCCTCAACAACCACGTGATCCTCGAACCCTCGGGCCGCCTCTACAACCCCGAAAAAAACTGCCTCGTGGGCTCCTCTCTCACCCTGCTCGAGTGTATGAATTTCCTCGCGTCCACGGGCGACTTCACCCTCGAGGAGATGCTCGCGCTCGGGTTTTACAATCCCCTGCGCCTAATCGGCGTCTCCCCGGTGGAGCTTACGGCGGGCACGAC
>JAZDLH010000074.1:0-6600 GCA_043802275.1 Planctomycetota bacterium | reverse complement strand
GACGACCTCCACCCGGTCGCGCAAGAGCCCCGCGGCCCGGAGGAGCGCCTTGCCCGCGCGCACCTCCGAGGCGGGGGACCCCGTGAAGGAGAGGCGGATCGCGTCGCCGATCCCCTCGGCTAGGAGCCCGCCAATGCCGATGGCGCTCTTGAGGAGCGCCTCCTCGCCCGGTCCCGCGGCGGTGACCCCGAGGTGGAGGGGATAGTCCGTCTCCTTTGCCGCGATCCGGTTTGCCGCAAGGGTGACGGATGGCTCGCTCGCCTTGAGGGAGAGGACCATCTCCCCGAAGCCCAGGTCCCGTTCGATGCGCCGGGCGTATCCCAGCGTCTCCTCGGCGAGGAGTTCAGCCATCTCGCGCGGGTCCGGCTCTTGGTCGCGCGGGCGGATGGAGCCCGAGTTCACCCCGATGCGCAGGGGGATTTTTTTGGCCTTGGCCGCGGCCACGACCTCGGCGATCCCCTCCCAGTCGCGGAGGTTGCCGGGATTGAGGCGCACCTTGTCCGCGCCGGCCTCGATGGCGCCGAGCGCGAGCCGGTGGGAGAAGTGGATGTCGGCCACGAGGGGCAGGGGGCTTTGGCGCTTGACCTCGGCGAAGGGTTTTAGCGCCGCCTCGTTCGGCACGGCGAGGCGGATGAGCTCGCACCCGAGCTCCGCGGCCTCGCGGACCTGCCGCAAGATCTCCTCCACGTCGTCGGGCAGGGCCTTGACCATGGTCTGCACCAAGACGGGCGCGTCGCCCCCGATCGTGAGGTTTCCCACGCGGACCGGCCGCGTCTTTCGCCGGAAAAGCGCCATGCTGCGAAAGCCTCCCGCACAAGCGGCTCGGGACACGCAATCCCTGCCGAAGCGTGGACTTGCCTTTACAAAAGGCTTTGTCACGCCGAGGACGAAGCCCTTCTCCGTTCCCTCCGCACAAGGGAGGTCCCCTCCCGCGGGGGGGAAGCGCTAAGGGGGAGTTCTCCTTGCAGCCCCTCGGCATGATGAATCATAGGGGAATGGTCGGATGTGTCAACCTCGAAGGGGCAAAAGAAGCAGCAGCCGGGCGGAGCAGCCGTTCCGCGCCAGGCGGTTGCGGGAGGGCCTCTTCGCGCGGCTGGGGAGGCGGCCTGGCGTCCGGGCGCCTTCGAATCGTTCCGTCTTGGATATAACAGGGGATTTTTTCGCTAACGGGTGTGCGTGATTCAAAAGAGGGCAATCGGCCAAAGATTCTTGGGCGTAGGAAAAAAAGCTCTCGGATGCAGCACGAACTGGGGGCGAAATTTTCCCCAAGGCAGTTAAGGATCAGACAGAGTCCTCGACTCTTCTCCCCGGTTCCGATCCTCGGGCAGCAAGGCAGGGCTGCCGGGCTGTGCTGTGCGTCTTGCCCAAGGATTCCTCCTTGAACCCCGGCAGAACCATCCGAGAACAGCGCGGCCTCCCTGCCGCCGGGCATATTAGCGGACGTTCCACAAGGCTTCTGTAGTTATTTCTAAAAAATGCGCGCATTTCTTTTTCCGTATAGCGGGGCGGTGCGCGTCGTCTGTCGGAGGGGTTTTCATTTCAATTGATTCCCGGGCACATTCTTGTATAACAGGAATGAGAGACAGGGGGTTGCGCGCGCGCCGTCGTTCCCCGCGACCGCCCGGTCCGATCGAGGGGAATCGGCGAAAGAAGGCTTGAGCCGGCCGGTTCTTTGAAGAACCTGCCCGGAAATGTGCTGGAGGCGCTCTTTCCAACCGGTCGGGCCCAAGGAGATTCTTGTGCATTATCGGACCGTCTCCCTCGTTATTCTCTCCGGTGTCCTTGCCTGTCCGGTTCCTGGACGCGCGGGCCGCGCGCCCCTTGCGACCCGCGAGGCCGTGAGCGACTCCATCCTCGCGGATCTCGTCTCCCAGGCGCGGGAGGAGCTCGACATCCGGCAGGGCAAGGCCAGGCGCTCCGTGCCCACGCGGCCGGCCTCGGAAGACCCCCGCTCCGCCACGAATGCCGTTCGCGTGACCTTTTTTCTGAACGGCCGGCCGATCGGCGCGGGCGAGAGCGACCAGTCGACCCTTTTGGCCAATGCGCGCCTCGGGGCCGCGCGCGCCCTGTCCAACGTAACCCTTCAGCCCAGGGATGCGGTCGATTGCCTCCTCGAGGTCATGCTGCCGGAAACGCCGGTTTCCGAAAGGGATCCGGTCGTCTTTGCCAAGCGCATCGACAGCGGCCGCGAAGGGTTTCGCTTGACCCTGCGCCGCCGTACCAGGCTTGTGCCGGCTTCGGTCATCCTGGTTCAAGGCCGCGGGACAAAGCCCCTGCTCGAAGAGGCGTGGAATGAAGTCCTTGCCGTGAGCGAAGGCGGATCCACAGACCTTTCGGATTTGCAACTCGCCGTTATTCCGTCCGTCATGGCAATAACCTACGCCGGGGAAAAACCCGTTCGCCTGTATCGAGGCGGCCGGCTCGTAACTCTCCAGGAGGTGAGCGCTTCCTCCCTTCGCGCGGCCGTGGAAAAAGCGGCGGCCTGGGTGGAAATCCAGGAGAAGGCAGAGGGTTTTTTCCTATTTTTTACGACCCCATGTCGGATATCGCAGGCAGGGAGCCCCCTTCCCCGGGCCAGATTTTCCAGACCTTGCGCGCCCTGGGTCTCGCTGAGAAGTATCAGGGCGATCCGGAAAAGCTTGCCCAATGGCAAGGCGACTTTCGCCGAGCGTTTGACCAATCCTACGTGGAGCACCCCAAGATGCCGTGGGGGTATTTCAAGGAGGGAAACGCCCCCTCGCTCGGAACCGCGGCGTCCGGGTTGTCGGCCCTGCTCAGCTTGGATCTGCAGCCGACCCTGGGAGCCGAAGCCCGGAAGATGGCCGCCTTTCTGGAAGGCCGGCGCGACCTCTTCGGCCGGTACGAGCCCGGGCTCTCCCCGGACCGGCCCGCGCTTCTTCGCGAGGAGGAGGACCGCGAAACCGGCTTGGCCCAGCTCGCCCTTGTCGAGTGGTATATAGCCACGGGCGAAGCGCGTCTCCTGCCGGGTCTCTTGAAGGGTTTTGCCCATGTCCAGCGGCGCGTTCAGGCGCCGGAATACGATTTTCCCCTGCCCCTCATGGCCTGGCATCTCGAGGCGTGCGCGCATCTTTATCGCGCCACCCGCCAGGAGGATATCGCGCGCTTCGTCTTCCGTTTTTCGGACCTCATCGCCAGCTCCCAGGACCGGAAGGAAGAGACGCCCGAAGACTGCCGGGGACGCTTCGAGATTCCCTTGCCGGAGGGGGGAAACGCTCCGCCCGCGGCCGAGGCGACCGGGCTTTATCTCCAGGGCTTGATCCAGGGGCTGGCCCTGGCCCGGGAGGTTGGCGACGAGAGGCGGCTGGACCGCTACCGCGAGGCCGTTCAATGGGGCTTGCGCGCCCTGTTGCAGCTCCAAATCCGCGAGCGATACGACACCTGGTGCATGCCTTGCCCCGAGCGCGCGGTCGGGGGATTTCGCGCGCGCGAGGACGCCGCGCTTGTGCGGATCGAGGGGCAGGCCTGCGCGATCGCGGCCCTGGACCAGGCCCTCGCGGTCCTCGAGGAAGCGGATTATGCTTCAACCGGACAAAAGGCCAACGAATGATGCGCGCCGAGGAGTCCCGCTAAAGCCTGGAGGCGGGAGGGGCGCGCCTCGCTGGTCCGCGCATTTCGCAAGGAGTCGGGGCGTTTTTCCTCTTCTTTAGCGAGGGGAAACGGCCGTAAACGGCTGTTTCAAAACCGGCCCAAAATGCACCCCAACGCGCCGGAGCAAGGATGTGCGTAGTTTTGCAACAGTTTTTAAAAATCTCTGCGGCTCCAATCCGGCATGCTCCGGCAGATCGTGGCACGGGAGATCGATCATGAAGCGACGCAACCACGCCCCTTGGCCGCCGGCCCGGCGCGGCCGCCTGGCCGGCCTTTTCTCCCTGGCGGTCGGGATCGGCCTCATTCTTTCTACGGCCCGGTCGGCCGAGACGGAGGAAGAGGCCGTCCTGCCGTTTGCCCGGGAGGAGGTCGTGTACCTGAAAGGAGTCCTGGAGGCGCGGCTCAAGGCGCAGGGGCTTCCGGATGGCGAGCGGGCACTGGCGAGCGCGATTCTCGAAAGGTTGCAGGCGGATCGGCCGAGGCCGGCCGAGCCCGTGGAGCGCGCCCAGGTCGAGGAGAGGCTGAAGGAGTTTCTCCGCGCCGACGTGGCCGCGAAGCCCGACGCGCGCGAGCCGCGCCTGGCCCTGGCGCGCTTCTACCTCTTCGAGGACGACCCCGAGCGGGCGCTGCGCCACCTCGATCGCGCGGGTCCGGGTTCCGAGCTCGACGTCTTCTGGCCCCTCCTCGCGGCCTATGCCCATCTCCGCCTGGGAGAGCATGCGACCGCGACGCGCCTCCTGGAGGGGATGGGAGAATCGATCGGCCGGCTCATCCCCCTCCAGATCCAGCGCGCGCTCTTCTGCGAGGAGGTGCGCCAGTACGGGCAGTACAATCCGCGGCCGGAAAAGGCGTTTGCGCCGGGCGAGTCGACCTGGCTCTATCTCGAGGTCATGGGCCCCGGGTTCCGCGCCGTGGGCGATCAGCACGAGCTCCGCCTCTCCTTCGGCCTCGCCGTGCGGAACGACCTTCAGCAGACCCTGTACGATGAGCCGCAATACTGCCGCATTTTTCCGAAGTACCGGCATCCGGTGAGGACGGTTTTTGCCGGGGTGGACTTTCTCGTGCCGGATTACCTCCCCTCCGGCAAGTACACCCTGATCGTTACCTGCCGGGACGAAACGAGCGGCCGCGAGGTCACTTCGGACCTCCCCTTCTCCATTGGAGAACGGCTCCCGACAAAGACGGGATCGTCCGCTCCGCCGGCAGGGGGGGCGCAGGTCGCCCCTGTTGCAGCCCCGTGAGGGGGAAAAAAGGGGAGCCGGAGCAAGGCCTCATTTCCAATCCCTGCGGAGGTTCGCGCGGGGAATCTTCCCGAGGGAGACCAAACCGGGAATCGCGCGCAGCGAGCGCGCGTTTTCCCTTGATAAGTTCCGGCCGGGCCTTTTTCGGGGCGCGATGGAAGGGGGTAATGTACTCGAAGGGAACCGGTTGCGCCCCCGGATGGAAGGCCCGTTCAACCGGAACCGGAACCTGGAAACTCCGTCAAGCAACGGCCCTTTTGCGACGATACATCCATTGAAGAGGAATAGGCGCCGGTTTTCCCGGCGCGCCCCGGCCGCTTGTCCGGGGATCCAGGCGAGGTGAAGATCGTTCCCGGGACAGGCGCGTCAGGCCCGGTTCCACCCATGGCCCATACTAAGGGGGTTGCGCGGTGTCCGCCCGCTCCGCCGACTGCCATCCGGAGGTCAGCGCCTTTCTCCACTATCTCGCCGACGAGCGCAACATGTCGGAGCACACCCTCCGTAACTACGCCGTGGATCTCGAGCAGTTCGTGGACTACCTCGCCCGTTCCGGAGGCCTGGCCGGCTTCCCCTCCGGCACCGGGCGTCTCGAGATACGGGGTTTCCTGGGGGACCTCGAAGAGTCGGGATTGAGCCGCCGCTCGGTCGCGCGCAAGCTCGCGGCGCTCCGGAGCTTTTACAAGTTCCTGCTCCTGCGGGGCCGGGTCGCCGAAAGCCCGCTCGCGACCATTCGCACGCCCCGCATCGAGCGGCACCTGCCCATGTGCCTCACGATCGCGCAGGTCGAGGCGCTTCTTGCCGCGCCCGGAGGGCACAGCTTCACCCGTCTTCGCGACCGCGCCATTCTGGAGCTCCTCTACAGCGCGGGCCTGAGGAGCGCGGAGCTCGTGGCGCTCAACCACGACGACATCGACCTCGAGCGCGCCCTGTTGCGCGCGCGCGGCAAGGGGCGCAAGGAGCGCCTGAACCCCATCGGCAGCCACGCGGTCCGCGCGGTCAAGGCGTACCAGGCGGCCAAGCGGTACCACCCGAACCGCGCCCGGTTCCACGCGCAGGCGCTCTTTTTGAACCACCGCGGCGGCCGCCTCACCACCCGGAGCGTCCGGCGCATCCTCGAGTGCTACGCGGCCGAGGCCGGTCTGCCGGTGGAGGTGGCGCCGCACACCCTTCGGCACAGCTTCGCCACGCACCTCCTCTCGCGCGGGGCGGACCTTCGAATCGTGCAGGAGCTCCTCGGGCACGAGAACATCTCCACCACCCAGCACTACACGCACCTCGCCATGGGCGAGGTGAATGCCGCCTACGCCGCGGCCCACCCCCGCGCGCGGGCGCTTCCCGCCCCTCTCCTGAAAGCGGCCCACGCGGTCTGAGCTTTCGGGATTCCGAAAAAGATGCCGTGAAGAGAGTCCCCGCCCGCCGCGTCCCGCGAGGGAGGCGCGCGCTTCGCGGCGAGGGGCGCGGGATTCCTCACCCCCCGAGGAGGGCGATGGCCCCCCACGCGAAGAGCGAGGAGAGGACGCCCACCACCGCGCCGACCTTCAGCCACTCGACGAAGCGGACCTGCGAGCGGTAGCGCTTCTCCAGCATGCCGATGGCCACGATGTTCGCCGTGGACCCGATCACGGTGATGTTCCCGCCGAAGCACGCGCCGAAGAGGAGTGCCCACCAGAGGGGCGACTGCCCGAGCTCCTGCACCACGGGGATGAAGGCCGCCACGAAGACGATGTTGTCGACAAAGGCCGAGCCCAGG
>JAZDLH010000073.1:0-2495 GCA_043802275.1 Planctomycetota bacterium | reverse complement strand
TCCTATACCGTAACCGACGGCCAAGGGCGCTCCATCGAGGGCGGCTACCTCTTCGTGGTGCGCGGGGAAGGTTTCGACGGCCGGGCCTTCCGCTTCAATCAGCTCGAGCTCGTGCCGGATAGCCCTGAGTACGCTCCGGGCGAGCGCGTGCGCCTCCTCATCAACACCGACCGCGCGGACGCCTGGGTGGCCCTGTTCCTCCGGCCCTCGAACGGCGTCGCCTTTCCGCCCAAGATATTCCGCATGGAGGGGAAGAGCCGCGTGGAGGAGATCGAGGTCACGAAGAAGGACATGCCCAACTTCTTCGTGGAGGCCTTCACCGTCTCGGACGGCAGGCTCTACAGCGACATCCGCGAGATCGCCGTCCCGCCCGAGAAGCGCGTGCTGAACGTGGAGGTCCTGCCCTCCCAGGCGGAATACAAGCCCGGGGAGAAGGCGTCCGTCCGGGTGAAGCTCACCGACCTTGAGGGCGAGCCTTTCGCCGGCTCCACGGTTTTAAGCGTGTACGACCGGTCGGTCGAATACATCTCCGGCGGCTCGAACGTGCCCGAGATCAAGGCCTTCTTCTGGAGCTGGCGCCGGCGGCATCACCTCTCCCTCGCCTCGAGCCTCGACCGCACCTTTTACAACCTCCTCAAGCAGAATGAAATTCCCATGCGGGACCTCGGCGTCTTCGGCCGCCTCGCGGCGGACGAGGAGGACAAGAAAGACTCTCGTGGGCTCAATGCCCCTGTACGGGCTCGGTGGGACTCCGTAGGCATGGCCGTCGCGAAAGAGGCCGCCGCGCCCATGGATGAGGGCGCGATGTACGCCCTGAGCATGGAATCCGCAGGAAGGGCGGTCGGCGAGCCCGGCGGCGCGGCCATGGTTGAGCCTGCCATCCGCGGGGAGTTCGCGGACACCGCGCTCTGGGTGGCGACGCTCAACACCGGCCCGGACGGAACGGCCACGATGGATTTCCCCATGCCGGAGAACCTCGCCGCCTGGAAGTTCAAGGTCTGGGCCATGGGCCACGGCACCCAGGTGGGCGAGGGCTCGGCCGAGGCGGTCACCACGAAAAAACTCCTCCTCCGGCTCCAGGGCCCCCGCTTCTTCGTGGAGAAGGACGAGGTCGTGCTCTCCGCGAACATCCACAATTACTTCGACAGGACCTTGCCCGTGCGGGCGCTCCTTGAGCTGGACGGCGAATGCCTCGAGCTCATGCCCGAAGGCGGGGCCGCGGAGCAATCCCTCTCCGTCCCGGCGGGCGGCGAGACGCGCGTGGACTGGCGCGTCAAGACCCTGAAGGAAGGCGAGGCCGTGGTGCGCATGAAGGCCCTCTCGGACGTGGAGAGCGACGCCATGGAGATGCGCTTCCCGGTTTACGTCCACGGCATGGAGAAGATGGTCGCGCAGTGCGGCACGATCTTCCCCGAGCAAACCCGGGCCTCCCTCACCCTAAACGTGCCCGCGGCCCGGCGCGTGGACGCCTCGCGCCTGGAGATCCGCTACTCGCCTTCGCTCGCCGCCGCCATGCTCGACGCCCTCCCCTACCTCGCCGACTACCCCTACGGCTGCACCGAGCAGACCCTGGACCGGTTCCTGCCCGCAGTCGTCACGCAGAACACCTTGCAGCGCATGGGGGTGACCCTGAAGGAGATCCGGGAAAAGCGCGCGAATCGGAACGCCCATGAGTTGGGGACCCCGGAAGCGCGCGCCGCGCAGTGGAAGCGCTTTGAGCGCGAGGCCGTCTTCGACGAGGCCGCGCTCCGCTCCATGGTGGAAGAAGGGGTAAAAGCCCTCGCCAACATGCAGCTCTCCGACGGCGGCTGGGGCTGGTTCAGCGGCTGGGGCGAACGCTCCTACGCCCACACCACCGCCTTCGTGGCGCACGGCCTCCAGGTCGCAATCGAAAACGACGTGGCCGTGCCGCCCGAGGTACTTTCGCGCGGCCTCGCGTGGCTGGCGCGCTACCGGGACGAGCAGGTCCTCCGCCTGCGGAACTGGCCCCGGGAAAAGGAACCCCGCGAGCGCTTCGCCGACGACCTGGACGCGTTCGTGCACATGGTACTCTCCGACGCCGGGCAAAAGAGCGACGCCATGCGCGAGTTCCTCTACCGCGACCGGAACGAGCTCTCTCCCTACGCCAAGGCCATGTTCGGCCTCGCGCTTTACCGGGAGAAGGAAACGGACTTGCTTGCCATGATCCTCCAGAACATCGAGCAGTACCTCGTGACCGACCGGGAGAACGAGACGGCGTATCTCAAGCTTCCGAACGAGGGCTACTGGTGGCGGTGGTACGGGAGCGAGACGGAGACGCACGCCTATTACCTCAAGCTCCTCGCCCGCGTCTCGCCCCGGGACCCCAGGGTCGCGCGCCTCGTCAAGTACCTCCTCAACAACCGCAGGCACGCCGCGTACTGGAGCTCCACGCGCGACACGGCCCTCTGCGTCGAGGCCTTCGCGGATTACCTCAAGGCCTCGGGCGAGGAGGCGCCCGACCTCTCGGTCGAGAT
>JAZDLH010000072.1:0-6654 GCA_043802275.1 Planctomycetota bacterium | reverse complement strand
GGAAGCGAGGGTCCGGGCGCTCGAGGCGGTCTCCGTGGACGTGCGCTGGTTCCACGCGGATCTCTGGGCCGAATCGCCCCGCCTCGAGCTCATTCACCCCGCTCCCGAACCCCGGAAGCCCCTGGCCCCGCCCGCCACAGGGGAAAGCGAAGAAACCACCGAAGAAACCGCCAAGGAAGCGATGTAACGAACCTTGGAAATGCACGACCGGAGACCTCCGGCTTCGCGCCCGGCGCCTCCGCAAGTGCGCGCTGATTCCTTATGCCAAGTCTTTCCTTCGGCCGATGCGCCGCGGATGGTCCTACCCGGCCGTACCGCCTGCCGCGGCAGAAACGGCCGCGGCAGAGCGATTTCCCTTTTGTCCCTGGGGTTTCGCACCCAATTCGAGCCCGGAAAAGAGGTTGCTTTTCCCCCTCTCGGCCGCTATGCTTTTTCCTTTCGAAGAGAAGCGCGCCTCGATCGGTGCGCCGCCACGCTCATTCCGACGCCGATGGGAAAGGAAAATCCGAATGGCTGCAAAACACGATGTCAAGGACCTGAGGCTCGCTCCCCAGGGCCTTCGCCGCCTCCTGTGGGCCGACCGTGATATGCCGGTGCTCCGGGAGATTCGCGCCCGTTTCGCCCGGGAGAAGCCCTTGAAGGGCCTCCCGATGGCGGCCTGCCTCCACATCACGGCCGAGACCGCCGCCCTCGCGCGCGCGCTCCAGGCGGGCGGGGCCGATCTCGTGCTCTGCGCCTCGAACCCCCTCTCCACCCAGGACGACGTGGCCGCCGCGCTCGTCGTGAAATACAAGGTCCCGGTCCATGCCGTTAGGGGGGAGGACCACAAGACCTATTACCGGCACCTCGCCTCCGCCATCCGCCACAATCCCCGCATCACCATGGACGACGGCGCGGACCTCGTGAGCGAGATTCACGCCCGGCACCCCCGCCTCCACCGGCGGATCATCGCCTCCATGGAGGAGACCACCACCGGCGTCATCCGCCTCCGGGCCATGGAGCGCGACCGGGCCCTCAAGTTCCCGGTCATCGCCGTGAACGATGCGCACACCAAGTACCTATTCGACAACCGCTACGGCACGGGCCAGAGCACGCTCGACGGCATCCTCCGCGCCACGGGCATGCTCTTCGCCGGCAGGAACGTGGTCGTGGCCGGTTACGGCTGGTGCGGCCGCGGCTTCGCCATGCGCGCGCGCGGCATGGGCGCGAACGTCATCGTCACCGAGGTCGACCACCTCAAGGCCCTCGAGGCCGTGATGGACGGCTACCGCGTCATGACCATGCGCGAGGCCGCGCCCCTCGGCGACCTCTTCTGCACCCTCACCGGCGACATCCACGTCATCCGGCCGGAGCACTTTCGCCGCATGAAGAACGGCGCGGTCGTGTGCAACAGCGGCCACTTCGACGTGGAGATCGACATCCCGGGCCTGAAAAAGCTGGCGAAGCGCGTCGTCAAGGGGGTCCGCCCGTTCGTGGACGAGTATGTTATAAGCTCCCGGAAGAGCGTCTACCTTTTGGCCGAGGGGCGGCTCGTGAACCTCGCCGCGGCCGAGGGGCACCCGGCCTCGGTCATGGACATGTCCTTCGCCACCCAGGCGCTCGCGGCCGAGTGGGCCGTGAAGCACGCGCGCTCTCTTGAGCCCCGGGTCTACGACGTGCCGCGCAGGATCGAGGAGGTCGTCTCGCGCCTGAAGCTCGCGAGCATGGATATCCGGATCGACAGCCTGACGCCCGAGCAGAAGGACTACCTCTCTCGCTGGGACATGGGCACCTGACCGCGAAGGGCGGGTTTTCCCGGCCGGGCCCGTGGCGAGCCGGCCGACTTCGGTCGCGTAAAAAGAGAATGGAATAAAAAGGGGACGGCCCGAAGGCCGTCCCCGTTTGGTTTGCCTCGCGTTCGGCCGGGCGCGCCGTCAATACCAGTGGTGGTGGAAGACGCCTTCCTTGTCCACGCGCGAAAAGGTGTGCGCGCCGAAGTAGTCGCGCTGGGCCTGCAACAGGTTCGCCGGGAGCCTTTCGGTCCGGTAGGAGTCGTAGTACGCGAGCGCGCTCGAGAAGGCCGGGACCGGGACGCCCATCTTCACGGCCGCGAGCACCACCCGGCGCCAGCCCCTCTGGCATTGGCGCAGGTTCTTCCGGAAGTAGGGCGCGAGCATGAGGTTCTTGAGGTCGCGCCTGCGGGCGTAGGCCTCCTTGATCCGGTCGAGGAAGGCCGCGCGGATGATGCACCCGCCCCGGAAGATGAGCGGGATCTCCTTGAAGTTCAAGTCGTATCCGTATTCCCGGCTCGCGGCCTGCATGAGCGCGAAGCCCTGCGCGTAGGAGCAGATCTTGCTCGCGTACAGGGCGTCGTGGAGGTCGGAGACGAACTTTTCCCGGTCGCCCCGGAAGGAGGCCCTGGGGCCCTTCAGGACCTTGGCCGCCTCCAGGCGCTCGGGCCGGATCGCGCTTATGCACCGGGCGAAGACCGCCTCGGCGATGGTCGACGCCGGGACCCCGAGGTCGAGGGCGCTCTGGCTCGTCCACTTGCCCGTGCCCTTCTGCCCGGCGGTGTCGAGGATGACCTCGGTCATGGGCCGGCCCGTTTCGGGATCGGTCTGGCCCAGGATGTCCGCGGTGATCTGGATGAGGTAGCTGTCGAGGTCGCCCCGGTTCCACTGGGCGAAGACCGCGCTCATCTCCTTTTCCGACAGGCCGAGGACGCCCTTCAGGATGGCGTAGGCCTCGGAGATGAGCTGCATGTCGCCGTACTCGATGCCGTTGTGCACCATCTTGACGTAGTGGCCGGCCCCGCGGGGGCCGATGTAGGCGCAGCAGGGGCCGTCGGCCACCTTGGCCGCGATGGCCGTGAGGATGGGCTCCACGTGCTTGTACGCGGACTTGTCCCCGCCCGGCATGATGGCGGGCCCCTTGAGGGCCCCCTCCTCGCCGCCGGAGACGCCGCTCCCGATGTACCGGAGGCCCCGGGCTTCGAGCTCTCCCGCGCGGCGCTCGGTGTCCTTGAAAAAGGAGTTGCCGCAGTCGAGGAGGATGTCGCCCTTCTCGAGGTGGGGAAGGAGCGTTCCGATCATGGCGTCCACGGCCTCGCCCGCCTTCACCATGAGGATGACGCTCCTCGGCCGCTTGAGACTCGCGGCGAACTCCTCGACCGTGTGGCAGCCGATGAACTTTTTGCCCCGGGCGCGGCCCTGGAGAAGCGCGTCCACCTTGGAGACGGTGCGGTTGAAGACGGCGACGGTGAAGCCGTGGCTTTCGATGTTCAGGGCCAGGTTCTCGCCCATGACCGCGAGGCCGATGAGCCCGATGTCTGCCTGCATGCTCCCCTCCCTTTCCTTTTCTTTAAGCAGCCGTTTATAGACCGGCAAAAGACCTTGCTCCCGCACAGATGGGCGCATTTTGAAACCGGTTGGCGCATTTTGACCGGTTTTGAAAAAGCCCCTCGAAAAAAGACGGGGGTTCCCTCTCTTCGTGCGTCGCCATAAAAAGCGCGCGGAACGCCTCGAACCATAGCGAATCCGGCGAAAAAGTCAAGGAAATGCCCTCCAAACAAGCCAATTTCGCTGCCGAAGCAGGGGGAAAGACGCCTTGCGCCGGGGAAAATCACCGGATCAGCATGGGCATCAAGGCATCGCGTATGCGTTCCTGGATGTCCTTGTCGGCCGTGCGCTCCTCGATCAGCTCCTTGACGCGGTTTTCACGCTGCCTGATAAAGTCGCCGTATCGTTTTTGGAGGCGTTCGATTTCCTCGGCATCGCGGGGAAACCGGACAATGCCGCGAACGCCGGAATTGGCCACGAGTTCCACAAGGGCATCCTGCCCGGGCATTTTCGTCTCGACATAAGCCGGTTGTTTCCTGCCCTTCTTGAAGCTCACGCCGCGGCTGCTGAACAGGGTTTTCTCCGCAACCGCCACGCCTTCTGTCGGAAGCTCATAGGTATCGAACGGCTTTTTCCCGTCCAGGAAGTCGGGGTCGTAGGATTTAAGCAAGTGCGGCTCGTTATCGTGTAGATGTTCATAGAGTTTGACCGCCAGTTCGTTCGGATCGACCTGCCCGCGCCGGCTCGTGGCCTTCTTGTTGACAATGGCCTGTTCTTCCTTGCGGCGGGTCCATTCGAAGAACTCGCGAAGGTAGGTGTACAACTCGTCGATCAGCGATTGGCGTTCCTTCTTGGATGCAATTCCAAGGAGCTCCAAAACGGCGTCGTCCAGTTCCCGCCGGTCGGCCATGTCCAATTCGCTCTCGTCCGATAAATTAACAAGCTCATTCTCCTTGCCTCGCTGCTTGTAGGCCATTTCTCGAAGGCGGCGCTCGGAGATGAAATACAATGCTTTCCGGTTTTTAAGATGTTTCATCGCCTGGATAATTTTCGGCTTTGCCGCATCTATTCCTGCCACGGGGTTGGGGACAAGCATCATCTTTGCATCGACTACTTCGGTTTTGAGATTACCCTCGACACCGACAGGTCGTCCATATTGGAATTTCGACAGAACCACAAATGAAGAATTAAGGCATCCAGCGAGAGTATCTGCATTGCTCTTTTCGGGGGTAACATCAAACAGGTTGTGATTGCATATCAAATCATGATCATTCGCTGGGATTGTATGTTTATATTGTTGGGCCATCGGCCAAAACATAGCCCCGCGCTTATGCCCGGTCAGGTCGTACCAGCCGCGTTCCTTGGATACGCGGGCGGCGCAGGTTGCGCCCTTGTGGTAGCCTTGTTTCTCGCCCCATTCGATATAGTCCAGAACATAAGTCCCCTTGAGTTCTTTCTTCTGTTTACCCACAAGCAGGATCAACCGCGCGCAATCCTCCGGCGCGACCGTAAAGCCGTCTATCTCCATCAGGCTATGAACTTCGGGTTCCAGGTACTCCGCCTCGATGGGGAAAAGTTCGCCTCGCTTTTCGCCCGCCTTGACAAGCTTCACCTTGCCGGACGCAATATCCTTGCGCGGAACGCCATATTCGGCCTCGAATTTGTTGTCGTCCTTACGGGCCTTAAGGCAATCTCCGGACGCGTCTATTGGGAAGAAGAAACAATCTTTGCCTGTTTTTACTCCAAATCGGACTTCGGCAATGTCGCCCAAGTGGGCGAAGCGGTCGCCGTACTTGTCGAGCAGCTTAAACCACAAGTCCGGCGCGCGAAGATAAACGCCCCACTTGCCGCCGTAGTATTCGCCGTCCTGGACTTCGTCGTCATCGGTTCCGCCATCCTTTGACTTGCCCATCATGACGCCAAGCCGGACGCCATCGTTCCACAAATCGCCTTGCGGAACCAGCCGGGCGCGATACCGCTCGTTCGCCGCGTTTTGCCTCAAGCCAAGCAGTTCGTCCCGAAAGGCATTGGCCGCCGCCATCGCGCCGCCGGTCGTGCCGTCATGCGCCAGGATTTCCGAGAGGGGCTTTCGGAACTGGACAAAGCGGACAAGGTTCCGCATCCGCTTCGTTTCGTCGGCCTGCTTGCGAAGGACGGTAACGGTCGTGGCCACCCGCGCCCCGATAAACCACGGCTCGGCGAGGCTTTCCATGACCGCGACGATTTCGAACTTTCGAAGAATCCACTTCTGCAGCTTGAAGCCGTATTCCACGTCGAGCCATTGACTGGACGTAATCAGGCTTAAGTACCCGTCGTCCTTGAGAAAGGTCGCGGCGTGCGGCCAGAAATAGCAATGAATGTCGCTTCGCCCGGCCAGGTCCGCCCCGGCCTCCTCCTTGACACGCCTTTGATAAAATTCCTTTCGCGCCTTTTGGATATGTTCCTGCCGAACATAAGGGGGATTGCCCACGACCGCATCCAGTGGCGGTATCGAAATATCCCGCTGCTGGACCTCGCCCAGGCCCCTGGCCTTGACGTGGCTCGGAACGCTCATGAACACGCGCCCGGATTCCACGTCGAAAAAGTCGCTCCGGGCAATCTGCGGATAGTTCTCGTCGTCGATCAGGTCGCGCGTGGCGAGGTTGATCGTGGTCAAATGCCCGGCGAAATGGGAAATATCCACGCCGTACAGGTCGGAAAGGAGTTCCCCGTGCTTGCGTTCCGGCGCCAGTTCGCGCTTGCGGGCATAGGCGCGGACCAAGAAAGTCCCGCCGCCGCACGCCGGGTCCATTACGAGCTCCCGGCCGGTCCGAATGCAAAACGCGTTCATGAGGTCCACCACCTCGGGCCGGGTATAGAACTGGCCGTACTTGTGGCGCTCCTCCGGCGAAATCAGGCGTTCGAAGATGCTCCCGATGACCTCGTAATCGATCTTGCTGAAATCGTACTCGTGGATGTCATTGATGAGCGACCGCCACGAATCGACCGCGGCATCCGAGTAGAACGGGATGCGATTGCCGATGCCGGCGTGATCTTCGCCAAAGACCGTTTCGTAATCGCCCGTGACCTTCTTCGCGTCCTCGAAATAACCTTCCAGATGCAGGCGAAGACCTTCGCTGGTGTCGATATGCTTGGGGACTTGCAGCTTTCCCAGTTTCGCCCCATACCGCTTGAGCAGGGCTTCGTGGAAGACCAGCTTGTTGACCAGCGCATAGGACGCGAACTTGGCCGCGCGTTCCAGGTTGTCCCGTATGCCTTCCGGATCGTCCTTAATAATCCAGCCCTGTTCCTCGCGCATCCACTTGTCGAGCTCCGAGCGGAAGCGGGGTTTTTCGTA
>JAZDLH010000071.1:0-7125 GCA_043802275.1 Planctomycetota bacterium | reverse complement strand
CCGGACGCCGGCGTGCGCGGCTCCGTCATGCTCGCCCTGGGCGCCCTGGGCGAAAAGGCCCGGCCTTTTTTGCCGGCCCTCATCCCGGCTCTTGCGGGCTCTGCGGAGGAAACCGAAGCGGCTTCCACGGCCTTGATACGGCTCGGCGCCGTAGCCATTCCGGAATTATTAGAAATGCTTGAAAAAGAGCCTCGACCCGGCGACAGGGCGATGAAAAGCAGGGTCGTAAAAATCCTCGGCCGCATGGATGCGGTCACGGCCGGGCAGGGGATTGCCACGCTCTCGAGGATGATCCGGAGCGCGAAGCAGCCGGCGCTGCAGGAGGACCTTGTCGCGGTGGCGCTCCTCGGGCTGGACGCGGGCGACAGCCAGAAATCGCTCGAAAGCATGGCCGCGGAAGCATTGGCCAAACTCGGCCCCGCCGGGGCCGCCGAACTCGTGGACCTCGTGCAATCGGACGATGAGGCCGTCCGCATGGTGGCGGCAGCTGGGCTCGCGGGCACAGAAACGCCGCTGGGGGCCCATGCGCCGGTCTTCGCCGGGGTCCTGGCGAAGGAACCCAATCCTCATGTGCGTGCCAATCTCCTGCGGGCTTTCGGTTCCATGGGGGCGGAAGGGCTTACGGCCGCGGGCGACGATTTCCTCAAGGGCCTTGAAGATCCGCTCCCGGCCGTGCGGCTTGCCGCCACCAAGGCGCTGGAGGCCTGCGCTCCTGCGGAAGAACGTTTCATCAATGCCCTGGTGGACCGCCTTGACGATGTCGAACAGGAGGTCCGCGACGGCGCTGCCTCTGCCCTGTTTGTGATTGAGCATCCTCGGGCCCTCTTTTACGGCCGGCTTTATAACGGTTCTTGGGACGGTTTTGAAAATTTCAAAGATTTTTCCGCGGAAATCATCAGGGCCCTCGGGCATGCCAGTTCCAAGGTTCGTTTCGGGACGGCGAAGGCGGTGGTGTCGGGAATGAACAGGTTCAAAGGGCAGGAGGCGGAAGTGATCGGGGCGCTTGTCGGCGTGGTGCAGGCCGAGGCGGGTGATCCCTTCGGACATTCGAGCGAGGCGGCGATCGAGGCGCTCGAAGCGTTCGGCCCGAAAGCGGCCGGCGCCGTGATGACTTTGATCGCTATTCTCGGCGGCAAGAATCCGGACAATGTGCGCATGGCCAGCGCCAAGGCCCTTGGCGCCATGGGGCCGGAGGCGGCTTGGGCGGTGCCGGCCCTTCTTGCGGCCCTGAACGACAAGAACAACGAGGTCGTCCTGGCGGCCACGCAAGCCTTGGTCAAAATCGGCGCTCCGGCGGTGGATCCTCTCCTTAAAGCTGTGGATCCGGGGAAGAAGCGGCTTCATGAGCTGGCGGTCAGCATCCTGGGCCAGATCGAAACGCCCAAGGCCAAATTCTTTTACGCTTTACAAAAGGAAGGAATGGCCGGGGCCGCCGAAATTTTGGCCGGTGACCCCGGCGCGCGGATGCCCTTCCTGATCGAAGCCCTGGGGCATTCTTATTCCAAATGGTGCAACGGCGCATTGACGATCGTCGGCAGCTATCCCGATCTGGATTTTTCGCCGGCTGTTCCGGCGCTGATGCAAATGTTACAAGATCCGGTCCGCGACCCCAAAGAGCGGATCGACGAGAAGGTTCTCGGCATGGCGGCGGATGCGCTCGGGAAAATCGGGTCGCCGGCCCTCGATGCTTTGAAACGCTTCAAGCCCCTGCATCCCGCCGTGCGGGCGGCCCAGGCCCGTGCCTACGGCCGGATGGGCCCCCTGGCCCGGGAAGTGACAAGCGCGCTTCTCGAAAACATGAAGGATGAGGACGGCGGATTGCGGGTCGCTGCCGCGGAGGCCCTGGGCAGGGTTTCTTCGCTTTCGCCGGAAGTGGCCGGCGCTCTCGATAAGGCCCTTGATGACGGAGATAAAAGAGTCGTCGTGGAAGCGGCCAAATCCCTGGGACGATTCGGCGAAGGAACCGTTACCGGATATCCCGCGGTGTTTTCAAAGCTCCGAACCCTTGTGAAGGAAGAGGATGAGACGAAAAGTGCGGCGGCTGCTGTGGCGATCGAAAGGATGGGAACATCCGCTCAATCTGCCGAAGAAGACCTCCTTGCCGCGCTCGATGTCACTCGCCGTCCGGTCAGCTATGAGTTGGATCTGCCGGCCGAAGAAGAGATCCTCAACAATGCCTTTCGGGCGATCGCTCATGCCTTGATGAAGATCGGGACGCCGCGGGCGAGATTTTATGCGTTGCTTGCCAGCGACAAAACAGAGGAAGCGGCCGCCATGAATACGGAAGCATTTGACGGCGTCACTGAAGCCATCCGGGCGCTTGGTTTTTCCAATCCACGCATGCGAATGTCGGCGGCCGAGGTTTTGGCGATATGGGGCCCCGCGGCCAAGGCGGCGGTGCCGGCTCTGACCCACGCCCTGTATCCTGAACCGAAGGATGGCCTCGTAACGTCTTTTGACCATGTCGGTCTGGCCTATAGTGCCGTTATCGCTGCCCTGGGCGCCATGGGGGGCGAGGCCGAAACCGCCCTGCCGCGGCTGACGGACCTATTGAAAAATTCGCGGGTAGATAAAGCGGCTTATGATGCAATCATTGCGATCGGCCGGGAGCGCAAGGAAGCGGCATCACAAGCCTTGCGGGATGCCATTGCCGCAGCAGGCCGCCATAATTATCTTGTCAGTGGGCATCTTTTGGAATGGGCCATCAGTGCGCTTGGAGAACTCGGAGACAGCTCGCCGGAAAATATCGAAATCCTATACGAAATGTTTAACCCGGTCGGACTGCCTGTGGGGTCTGTCAATGACATCCAGGGATTGGCGGAGGAGGCTATGGCAAAATTTGGGGCCCCCGCCGTCCCAAAGCTTCGCGGCATCCTTCAGGAGGTCATGGGCTGGTCTTTGATGCAGCCGCCGGAAAGACAAAGACAGATTCTTGCGGCGCAAACGCTTGCCAAAATCGGTCCTGCGGCCCGGGATGCCGTCGGTGATTTGATCACACTCTTGAAGGACAAAAATGCGGATTTGGTGAATGCTTGCGCGAACGCCCTGGGTGCCATCGGAGAGGCGGCGGCGGAAGCCGTCGTGCCTTTGATGGACAAGGTTCGCGCGCTGCTTTACGGCCGGCCTTCACGGCGTCGATCCCTCGAGCTCAATGACGTAATCTTTGCGTGTGCTCTCGGAAAAATCGGCCCGCCGGCCAAGGCGGCTGTGCCGTTGCTGTTGGATATCCTTGAAAAGTCAAGCCAGGCGCTTGGCAATCCCAAAGGCGCGGAAGCGTCCATGATCGGCTTTTCGAATACCTCGCTGAGAAAGGCTGCCGAGGAGGCTTTGGATGCCATAGGCCCCGCGACCGATCCGGCCATGCTGGGGAAAATCGTCCCTTTAGTGAGCAGCCGTTATCCTGCCGTATCCCTGCGGGCCCTGGATTCCGTCGGAACAATTGCTGCCGGACTCCCCGAGGGGCTGCCTGAGGACGAATGGCTCAAGATCGTGCGCACGACTCCGGTGACGGCTCTACTCGCCATTTATGAGAGGAATTATGAACGGCGGCACGAAGGCGATCCAATGATCTTCGAGCATCAGAAGTTCCAGCCTGCATTGATCAAGGACATTGCGCTTAAGATCAACGAAGCGATCGAAGGAGAACCTGCTCACGACCGGGAACGGATCCGCATTCAAATCCACGGAAGCATCGAAACTTACCTTGATCTTGCGATGCAGTTATCGGAAAGAAAGGGGAAAGGGATACCCCCGAGACGCATTGTGCACGCCGTCCCGCTGCCGGCCTTCCCTATGCCCGAAGCGGATGATCCATTCGCTCTGGAGGGCGGCGTGATCGACGTCATGGACGCGGAAGGTATGCCCGGTGCTGTGGATTTAGACGCCGCCGCTATGGAGGTGCTGGTAGGGGAGGAATTTCAGCCGATGTTTCCGGGCATTTACTACCAGCCGTCCCTGGACGGGGAGCTCAGAATGATTCTGAAATATCTCGAAACCGTTCACAGCAATACGCCGCTTGTGTTGAAGGCCATCGCGGCCATCGGGCAGCCGGCCGAGGCCTTCGAGGAACTCCGGAAGACCCTGCCGGTCAATAATCCGCTGACCCGCATCATTCGCGCGCTGGGAGAACCGTCCGTGCGAGGCGGAGGCGGCGGCTTTCTCGATGTCACCAACCGCGTCATCCGCTCGGAACACTTTCCCGATCTGATGAAGGTTGTGTGCCGATTGGCCGGGGAGGGGATGCCGTTCGGGACACAAGACGAGAAAAGGAAGAAACAGGTGCAGCAAAGGCGCGCTCCGCAGGAAGTCATGGGCATGCTCGAGATCCTGCGCGGATATGACGACAGGCTAAGCGCCTGGCAGGAGCGGCATTGGGCCGATTTCGAGAAGAACATCGAAAATTATTACCGCAACGGCTTTCCGGTCATCACCCACAAGCTGTTCGATTATTTCAGCCGGCATCCGCAAAGGATCCCGGAGATGAAGGCGGACCTCGGGGAGGAGCTGCGCAACGTGGCCTGGGGCGGCTTCTTCGGATTTTTCAAACTGATCGACAAATACAGCTTCACGCTCGAAGAGGAGATGGCCCTGCTTTACAAATACATGAGCATCAGCAATTTGTCCGCCCGGGATTTCCTCACGGTTTACGGGGCCATTCGCAAGACCCTTCGCGAAAGGGGCCGGGAGCGAACCGACAATGTGGATGCAGCGCTCCGCCAGCTTTACCGCATGAGGGCCCGGAAGGTCGAGGTTGTGTACGAGCCCGAAGAAAAAGACAAGATCGACCGCGGGGCCGCGCATGCGAAGCTCACCGGCCTCCTGCCGGCGGCCGGCGGCGCGCCCGAAGGGGAGGCCGAAAAGGCGATCAGCAAGGCGCTGGAAGTCCTCACGGGGGCCTTGAGGGAGTTCATCCTTGCGATCGGCAAGGAGGAATTTGCCGAAGCCAAAAAGACGCTCCAACTGCGGGCAGTGGAATTCACGCTGCTCAATTCCGCGCAGGCCCCCAAGGACTACCTCTTCGATTCGACGGAGGAGGCCAAGGTCCGCGGCCTGCTCACCCGCTGGCAGACCTTCCTGCATGATACGTACGGAGCCGATGCCGCGGCCAAGGTTGCCGACCTCATCGAGGGCATTGTCGTGACGCTCGAGAGCGACCCCTTGATCCGGCTGGTCCAAGAGTTGAAAATTCCAAATTTGACCAAATTGGCGGACCGCGGGTTTACCTTGGATGACAAGATCCTGACCGTGCTGGCCAACAACAAAACCAGCGTGCAGGAAAAGGTCGAGGAGTTGACCGGGCATTTTGCCAACGCGTGGTTTGTCACGGTCGAGGCGGCCGATCTCAGGGAGGACCGGCAGGTCCAGTTTGGGGAGTGGGTGCGCAGCACGGTCACGGAAAAGGTCCTCGTGTCGCTTTTCCGGAAGGCCAAGGCCAAGGCCAAGCGCCGCGAGGAAGATCCCGATCTCAAGATCAGCCCCGAGGAGATCCGGTATGTCATCGAGAGCGCCTTGATGCAGGCACGGGGCCGCGCGGCCAAGGAAATCGAGGGCAAAACCGATCTCAAGAGGCAAATGCAGCCCCTGGTGAGCAAACTGGTCCGTATGGCCGTCAAGCAGCTCTTCAAGGAAGAAATGGAAGATCTCGCAAAGGAGCTGCGGGGTTTTAAGGAAAAATCGCCCGAGACCGCGTCGGAAGAAGGCGGAATTCTCGGGCCGGAATATTTCTATGCCGGTTACTTTGACGACCTCCTGCACCTGGTGGCCGAGTTCATGGTCTCGGGCGTCTGCACCTGGGTGGTCCGGGCCCAACAAGCGGCCCTGACGGAACCGCATTTCGGCATGCTTGCCGTCAAGGACTCCTCCGGAAGGATCAGCGCCGTGAGCCAGGCGCAGGTCACGAAAACGGGAATCCGCGCCCGCGACCTTAAGGCGGCCGGCCTTTCGGACGCGATTGCGATCCGGAAAAGCCCGAAGGGATGGAAGACCCTGGCCCTTCCCGGCATCAACCTCGGGGATATCGACATCGGCGATGAAAAGGCGGTTTACGCGCTCCTCGAAGCGGCGCAGAGGCTGGCGCATAACGCCGGGATGCAGGGCGCGGTGATTCCCGCGGATTCCGGAATCAACACGAATCAGTCCGGACGGGTGGGGCGCGTCCTGCAGGACATGGTGAAGAAGGGCTGGCTCGTGGAACTCCATCTCGAGGAAACGGTGTTCTTGAGCGGTCCTCCGGCGCTCCATTACAGTTATAGCCGCGTTTATCTTGTTCAGCTCCCCATCTCTTCTGAGACAACGCGCGTGGGGGCGAAGAAGTATGAGCCGCTCCTCGAGCCTGCCGCGCTCGATGAAGTGCTGGAGAAAGAAAAGGCGCATCCGTTCTACTCCCGGTCTGAGCAGCGCGCACCGGAGCCTTTTAGCGGCCGGTCTTCCGATATCGAATTCGAAAACGCGACCGAGGCCTTCCGCGAGGCTGTCTGGCAGATGCTCGGCGCTTTCCCCAAGGAAATCGTCGAAAATGCGCTGTTTGGCGCAGTCACGGACGGCGTCCGCCTGCGGATCCGCGTCGAAGACGATCTTGCGCGAAGCCGCGTAGAGAAAACGGCGGAGTCCATCACTCTCCATGTTGGGCGCGACATTGTGTATGAGCGGGCGCTGGCGGATGATTTCGATGCTGCGATTGCTCGCGATCTGGGGGAGGCTGCGCCGGAGGAGGGGGCCAAGGTCGAGCCGGTCACTCTCGGCGAAATGCTCTCGGAATTTCTTTCTGCGCAAATCTTGGCCGACTTCAATGATCTCAAAGTCGCGGCCGACGCGAACGAGAACGCCTACTTCAAACTAGAGCTCGTCAAGGCTTTGATCAATTACCGGAATTATCTTTCGCGTTACAACAAACTGCTTAAGGGCAAAAAGATGTGGATTCCCGGGAACTTCCTCTCCGACGTTAACCCAGTCGATCAGATTGAATGGCGCAACACGCATTCGGACGATGGGTGCATCCCCGTAGCTGCGCAGGTCATGCCGCCGGGATCAGGCAACCGTGTAATCGATTCTGGCCGACGGCCCTTCCTGTTGATTTTCGTTTGCTCCAGAACTTTTGAGCCCGGCTGTCCTCGCTCAGATAAGCCG
>JAZDLH010000070.1:0-13906 GCA_043802275.1 Planctomycetota bacterium | reverse complement strand
GGTGCGTTAACAATTCAAGAAAATATTCCCAGAGAAAGCAAAATTGAAGAAATATATTATTTTGCTGATAAACAAAGAAACATAAATATTTTTTTACCCCTTTCTTTCGCTACATGGCAGGAAATGGAAAGTGAAGATTCTTCCGATAATGTTTCATGGGCCATTATGACCATTTGGAACATGATCAAGGAGTCGGGTTGTAGAACTAATGATAGTGAATTTGTTATTAAAGTTATAAATAACCGTGAATGGCCTGTATTTCAATCTCATATAAACATTGATGATGCTCCTTCGCTATTCAATTTTAATGTTAAAATATCTGATAATTTAACTTTGGAATTTATTTTATGCTCTATCCCTCACGAAGTGCAGGAAGCTTTAGATTATGAAGATTAAATTGATCCAAGCTGCTAGATCTCTCGGTGTGCATCCAGCTTTTTTGTTGCTTTATATTTCTGAACTAGATGAATTACTACAATATCAAGATGTATGGCCAGAAGTGGATGACGGGATTATTAAGACCATCCAAGTTTCAATGCTGAAAAAACCCTATGTTAAAAAATCCGTTGATGAAACAGCCTTCAAACAAGAAAATAAAGAAACAGTTATTGAATCTAATCTAAAAAAAATTATCGTTAAACTAAGTAACAAAAAATGGTGGGGAAAATCAACTTGCCTGGTTGAAACTCTACAAAAAATTACTCGTATAGAACCAAAAGAACTAAACGCTGCTGTAGAAGAAGGCGTTCGTCGCCAATTTTTGCTTGTTCCGGAGAAGGGTTCACACAAGACTTATAGCCTAAATCCGAATAAAAATCGAGAAATTGAAAAATTAATAGAATAATTGGGGCATCGCACTATTTTCTTCTAATTCACGTCATTCGAATTATGTCCCCTTTCCATCTTTCTCCCCCTCCACGCGCTCGGCCGTGCCCTCGATGTCGTAGGGAGGGAGGGGGCGGGGCGCCTCTCGGCCGAATCCCTTGTGAAAAAAGAAGATAGGGCCTCTCGCGTCCTCTCTGAGCCGCGCCTGCAGACGAATTTTGAGCCACCTTGCCGGGAGGCGCCGGATGCCCGGCGCCATGAGCAAAAATCCCGCGGCATCCGTAAGAATCCCCGGCGTGATAAGAAACGCACCGCCGATCAGCAGGAAAAGACCCGAGAGAATCCGGTCGGTGGGAAGCCGCCCCTCGGCAAGGTCCTCCTGGATCAGCCGGAGCGTGCGGAGGCCCTGATGCCGGACGAGGGCGCTCCCAAGGATTCCCGTGAAGACGGCGATCGCAAGGGTGGGGCCCCAGCCGATCGCCCCGGCCACGACGAAGAGGAGGTAGATCTCCACGACCGGGACCGTGATGAAGACAAGGAGGAGCCATCCGAGCATCACGCCTCCCCCTCTTCGTCCGCGTCTTGGCCGAAGATGGCGAGCCACTCCTCCACCTCCCTCGGGGTGGGCGCGAGATGCTTGCGCAGGGGCACGAGGTCCTCCTCCCTCAAGGGAGGTTTCTCGGGCCGGAAGCCGCCGAGGAAGCGCTTCACCGTTAGGGTCCGGGCCCCGAGCGCGTGGGCATTGCCCCGGAGCGTCCGGTCGTCGGTCACCACAATGTAGCGGCCGGGCCTCTGGGCTTCCCGGACCTTGTCGAGTATGACCTCGTCCGCGCTATTGCCCGGGCCCGCGTAATGAACCGCGAGCCCGCCAAGCATTGCCTTCCCTGCGGAAAGCCCCCCGTCCAGGGCGAGGAGGAGCCGCCCCTTGTGGCCCTTGAAGCCGGCGGAAAGAAGCGCGGCCGCGCGCGCGAGCGCCCGTGGCAGGTTCTCCCTTTTCTTGAAAAATCTCGCGGTCCGCGGCCACTGGTGAAAGAGGTTGAAGCCGTCCACGAGATACGTTTCGTGCATGTTCTTTTCCTTGAGCTCTATATTATTTGGTAATTACTCAAGCTTTGGCACCGGCGAAGTCAACCTTTCCACGAGCAAGGGGAACAAGGATTCGTCCCGGTGGCTCATTTGAAGGTGGCAAGTCTTTCGATGGCCCGGTCGATAAAGCCGATGATCGCGCCCTTCGCGCCGGTGGGAGGGGCGACCCGTTCGAGCGTCCTCTTCTTTTCCAGGGCCTCGCGCACGATCTTCATCTCCCGGAACTCCCCCGCGTCGAGCCAGAGGCCGTTGCAATTCCCGCACATGTCCACGGTTACGTACGTCTGCGGATAGTCGAACTCGACAAGGCCGTGCCCGCAGCGCGGGCATAACAGGCCGGATTCTTTGGCGTCGTCGAGGGGCTTCAGGTTCCTTGCGGCCACGTCCAGCACGGACTCGAGTTCCTTGCCGTCGAACCAGGCGCCCTTGCAATGCGCGCAAAAATCCACGGCGACCCCCTCCTCCGCAAGGGCGCGGCGCTCCAGGAGCTGTTTCCGGCATTTCGGACAGTGCATGCGCTTCTCCTACCAATGGCCCGAGGCCCCGCCGCCCCCGGAAAATCCGCCGCCGAAGCCCCCGCCAAAACCGCCCGCCCGCCAGCCGCCGCTCCGGCCGCGAGGCGAGGCCTTGGCGATCTGTACGAGGGAATACAAGACCGCGAGGATGAGCATGACGAGGAACCCCACGCAGACCCAGCCCCAGCCGCGCTTGCCGCTTTTAAACAGGCTGTAGGCGATGAGCCCCACCACGGGAATGGCCGCGATCATCGCGAGGAGCGGCCAGTTCATGCCGACCCGAAGGCCTCCAAACTCGAGGAGAAGGGCCTCCACGCCCAGGGTGATGCCCTCCGCGTATTTTCCCTCCTTGAAGCGCGGCACAAGCACCTTGTCCATGATCCGCGCGGCCTCCCGGTCGAAGGCGAGCTTGTAGCCCGCCCCGAGCTCGATGCGCGCGGCGCGGTCCCGGACCGCCACGAGGAGAAGGATGCCCTTGTTCGCGGGCCGATTGCCGACGCCGTACTTGTCGAAGAGCCCGCGGGCAAAGCTCTCGATGGATCCCTGGGGCGCGCCGGGATACTCCCACATCGACCCGATGGTGACCACGGCTATTTCGAGCCCGGTCTTGGCCTCGGCCTGCCAGAGCCGGCGCTCGATCCGCTCCTCCTCTTCCGCGGTCAGCACACCCGCCCGGTCCGTGACGTAGCCCGCGTCCGGCTCCGGGTAAGGCGCGTACTTGTTCGTTATAGGCGCCTTGGGAAGAGGCGCGCCCGCCAGACGCTTGCCCCAGTCCGCCAGGTCGTTCAGGGCTTTCGGAGCGGCGGCCGCCTTGGGAAGCGGAAAGGTTTTCTCGGGGCTGGCGCTCGGGGCCGCGGCCGCGATTGCGGACGAAAGAGACGCGAAAACCCCGAGGAATAGAAGAATCGCCCCGCTCAGCGCACGCGGGAAGAGGTCACTCTTCATAGGCCGCCTCGTTGGGGATTTCATCGGTGTCGTCCTCCCGGCGGGGGAAGAATTGCGCGAGCTTCCGGCCCATGCGCTCGATGCCTTCCACGAGGCCGTCGCCGAAGCGGTCCTTGCGAAAGGCCGCGGCCATGACGTCGCGCACGTCGTCCCAAAAGTTCTGCCCCACCTTCTCGTGGATGCCCCGGTCGCCGTAGATCAGAAACTCGCGGTTGGTCGTGACGAGGAGAATGAGAACGCAGTTCCGGTCCCGCGTCCGTTCCAGCCCCAGTTTTTGGAAGACGCCCTCGGCCTTGACCAGGAGGTCCTTCCAGGAGTGGCGCACGATGACGAGCTTGATCTCCGCGGAGGTCTCGGCTTCGGCGGCCTTGGTGGCGGCTTCCACGAGGCGCGTTTCCTCCGGGGAAAGAAACGCGGCCGGATTCGACGAACGGGCCATGTTCATTTTCTCCCGCCGAAAGGACCCGGCCCGGCAGAGGCCCCCATGACCCGGGGATGAGGAGTCAGGATAATTTCATTCCGAGCCCGGCCAAGATCATGAAAATGCCTTTGAAGAGAAGGAGTCCGATGCTCCCGCCCACGCTCCCGATGACCAGCGCCTGAACCAAGCCGGCGCTGAAAAGCTTCTGATAGGCGAGGCACGTGACGACAAATGCGATGAATTTCGGGAAGTGGACCATGGCCAAAAGGACATCGATCGAGGCGATGATTAGGAACTTGAGATAAAAGGCCTGGAAGTCGCCCGGGCCGCTGGGCCGGACCGCCTCCCAGAAGAGGCCGAGCCCAAAGGCCGTGAGGGTAAAGGTGAGAGCCAGGATCGCGCTCCCGAGGAGAAACATTAGGACATAGACCATGCGGCGCGCTTCCCCCTCAAACGGGTTGTCTCATGGAGAGCGGCGTCTTTCAGCCGAACCGTCCGCTCCGCATCCCTTCGCAGTGCATTATTTGCGTTGGGGCGCGCCATTGCAAGGAAAACGAGCGCCGCGCTTCGGTTTTTTTGAAAAGTCGGGAACATTAAGAACCGAATTCCACTGGCGAGGCGCCCACAAGCGGGTCCGCATCCGTAGCGCGTTTCGGAAAGGAGCCCGGTCTACGGCCCGCCCTTTCGCGGAAGCCAGGCGCGCTCGTCCAAGACCCCGCCGTCCAGGGTCACGGCCCGCAGGCGGCAATCAATGTCGCTCACGGTGATGAGGGAATAGTGATGCTCTTGGAAAAACTTCTTCTGGTAGGGGTTCTTCTCGACCCGGTTTCCCGTGGGCTCGCTCAAGGGGGCGCCGGCGCCGCCCGTGGTGACGAGCGTGAGGCCGCTCGGGCGCTCGGAGCGCTCGTAGATGTGCGAATGGCCCGCGAGGATCGCCGTCGCCCGGTACCTCTCCGCCAGGGGCAGCACCGCCTCACGCGCCTTCCGCACCAGGCTGTCCCGGGGCATGCCCTCGTCCAGATCGCCGTGCGGGGTCGTAGTATAGGGCGGCGCGTGGAGCGCGACAAAGAGATACGGCGCGTCCGAGCGCGAGAGCACCGTCTCGAGCCATTGGTACTCGCGGCTCTCCGGCGTCCAGTCGAGGAGGATGTCCAGCCCCACGAGCATGACCGGGCCGATGCGCTGCTGCCAGTTCATGCCGCCGGTCGGCGTGCAGAAAAGGGCGAGCCACCGCTCCCCCCCGAGGTCGTGGTTGCCCTTGGCGAGGTACTGCGGAACCGAGGCGAGGAGCTCCGCGCCGGGGCCGAAGAAGTTCGCCTTCCATTCCTCCTTGCTCCCGCCGTCCAGCACGAGGTCGCCGAGGGCGAGGCCGAACGCCGGACGGGCCTTCCGCACCGCCGCGGCGCATTACCGCCAGACCTCGGGCTGGCTGCGCATGTCGCCATAGACCGCGAAGGTGAAGCCCCCCGCGGCCGGATAGGTCCGGACGCGGTAGGGGCCGAACGCGCCCGCCAGTTTGTTCTCCTCCACCTCGTGGATCTCCACGGAATACTCGTAGTCCTTGCCGGGCTGGAGCCCCGGCACGAGGAAGGCGTGGTACTTGCCCGGCACGGAATAGAACTCGCGTCCCGCCACCTTCAGGATCGCCTGGGCGTTCTCGTCGGTTTTGAAGGAGACCGTGAAGAAGGTCTCCCCCGCATAGCCCAGGACCGGGCCCATCTCGAGGAGCGGCTCGGGCACGGCCCTGCCAAAGGGAAGCCTCCCGGGCAGGATGTCCAGCGCCGAGACGGAAGCGGCGCCCGCCCCGAAGACCCAGGCGCAGACCAGGATAGCGATCGACGCTCGCCCGCACGACGGGGGGAAGATGCGTTTATTGGCCACGGGGTCTCCCTTCTTGTGCCGAGACGCAAGGTTTATCCGTAGTGCACCGCCAGCCAGACGGTATCCTCGTTCGGAAGGGTCCACTCCACCCGGTGGCGGGCGTGGGCGGGAATGGCCACCCAATCGCCGGGGCCAAGCTCGACGAGCTCCCTCTCCCCCTCGATCCGGAGGCCGGCCCGTCCCCGCAAAAGCGCGACCCATTCCTGGGTGTTGGAATCGTGCCAAAATCCCTCGGGCGAGGCGTGTCCGCGCGATACGATCCGCTCGATCCGGACTCCCCCTCCCTCCACCAGCGCCTCGCAAAGCTCCTCGGGAAGCTCGGCGGGAATATCCGCAAAGAGATTCGGCGTCTTCACGGGAGCAGGCCCGCCCTTCTATCGAGACGACCGCGCCGGGGGAGCGGGCGGCCCTCGCCTGCCGAGCGCGGGCCGACCGCCTCTTTTTACTCGGATATTTCCTTAGCTATTTTCCCTCCCGCCGTCAAGGAAAACAAACGGCCGGAGCATCCGGCCGTTGGGGGAAGGCGCTTAATGGGCGGGAGCGGACGGGCGGCTTCAGGGTCTCCGCTGGGCGTCCTGGAGTTTCACCCGGGACTTTTCCATCTTTTCCCGGAGCTTGCGCAGGCACTTGGCGGCGGACAGCTTTTCCTTTTGATCGCGGGCCTTGTCGATGCACTCCTGGTAAAGGGCCGCCGCGCCCTCGTAGTCGCGCACGCCGTGCTCCGTGATCTTGGCGATCCGCAGCCGCGCCGGAAGGGTCGTATCGGGGTTGATCTCGAGGACCATGTAGTAATACTTGACGGCCATGTCCCACTGCTTGAAGTAGAAGGACTCGTAGACCTGCCCGATGTTGAAGGCCGAAGCCTCGCACTTGTCGCTCATGGGCCATTTTTCCAATATCCCTTGATAGAGATCGAGCGCCTCGGTGTAGCGCCGTTTCCGAAGGATGGGGAGGAGAGCGCTGACCGAAGCGCGCTTCGTCTCCGCGAGCTCGAAGTAGCGGTTCGCCTCCTCGATGTTCTCGTACACGGGCACGGGCTTGGGCGCCTCCTGGGCCTTCGGCAGGAGCACGGGTTCGATCGGCGCGCCCACCTTGTGGCCGCAGTAGCGGCAGAAGAGATCCTGGTCCTCGATCTTCTGTCCGCAACGGGCGCAAAAGCCCGCCCACGCGAGAGTCGTGACGCAGACCGCGATGCAGAGGACTACCGCGAAGCGAATCCAGGCTCTTTTCATGGGGTTCTCCCTTGTTCCGCGCATTCCGTGGCGGATCGACGTTCCCCTTCTTTCGTATACAACGGTATGGTACCCATTGCCCGCGCCCGTGTCAAGGAAAGACCCCTTCCGCCTCGTCTATTGCCCGCGTTCCCTTCCCGGCCGGGGAAGGCGGCGTTCCCTTCCGCGCTTCTTTTGCTTGCAGAAGGCCTCCCTCCCCCTTAGAATGGGCCCATATCCCGGGCCCGGTGGCCTGGCGAAGGGGACGGGGTGGAGTGGAGAAGAGGGACCCTTTCATGGAATCCGCAACGATCCTTCCCCACCGCCGGCCGATCGCGAGCGCCCGGCGGATCGTCATCAAGATCGGCTCCACGCTCCTGGCCGACCTCCGGCAGGGGACGAACCAGGCCTGGATCGAGGAGCTGGCCGGGCAGGTGGCCGCCCTGCGGAAGGCCGGGCGCGAGGTCATCCTCGTCACCTCCGGCGCGGTCGCCGCGGGCACGGCGCGGCTCGGCATTCCCAAGCCTCCCACGGCCATGCCCCTCCTCCAGGCCGCGGCGGCGGTGGGCCAGGGCATACTCATGCGCCATTACGCCGAGGCCTTTGCCCGGCACGAGATCCCCGTGGGGCAGATGCTCCTCACGCGCGACGGCATGGACGACCGCGTCCGGTACCTGAACGCCCGCAACACCCTCCTGGCGCTCCTGGAGCTCGGGAGCCTGCCGATCGTAAACGAAAACGACACCATCATGGTCGAGGAGATCCGCTTCGGGGACAACGACCAGCTTTCCGCCCTCGTGGCCGGCATGGCCGAGGCCGAGGCGCTCGTCATCCTCTCCGACATCGAGGGGCTTCACCAGCGTCCCCCCGCCGAGGGGCCGAGCCCGGTGATCGAGCACGTCCCGGCCATCACCCCGGAGATCGAGGCCCGGGTGGACGATACGAAGAGCCCCATCAGCCGCGGCGGGATGACGAGCAAGCTCCTCGCGGCCAAGCGCGCCTCGGCGAGCGGCGTGCCGGTCGTGATCGCCTCCGGCAGGCGCGCCCGCATCCTGGAGGCGATCTTCGAGGGCCGGGCCGTGGGGACGCTCTTCTCCGCGGAGGTCTCGCCCCTCTCGGCCAAGAAGCGATGGATCGCCGCGCGCCGGCCCGCGGGCTCCATCCGCGTGGACGCCGGCGCCAAGCGGGCCCTCGCGCGGGACGGCAAGAGCCTTCTCGCCATCGGCGTCGTGGCCGCGGACGAGGCCATCGCAGTGGGCGACAGCGTCTCGCTCGTGGACGAGGCGGGGGGAGAGTTCGCGCGGGGCCTCTCCAACTTCTCCGGCGCGGAGATCCTTCGCATCCAGGGCGAAAGGAGCGACGCGCTCGCCGAGATCCTGGGCTACGCGTGCGCGACCACCGTGGTCCACCGCGACAACCTGGTCCTTACGGAAGACTGGCCGTCGTCCGGTTGAAAAAAGCGCGGCCGGAAAGGGCTTCCGCCCTCCTCCCGGCCGGGATGGACAGCGGTTCCGGCCGGGGGTTCCGAGGAAAAACGGAGGGGTATTCATGTGGCGAGCCAGGGCAGTGCAGTTGGCCGATGCGGCGCGGCAGGCGAGCGGGCCGCTCGCCCGGGCGGGAAGCGCCCTCAAGAACGGCGCGCTCCTCAACGCCGCCGACCTTCTCGATCGGCGGAAGAAGGCCGTACTCGCCGCCAACGCCGGGGACCTCAAGGCCGGCCGGGCCTCGGGCCTCTCTTCGGCCATGCTCGACCGCCTCGAGATCACCCCGAAGCGCCTCGGGGAGATGCGCGCCGGGCTCGGGGCGGTGGCGAGCCTGCCCGACCCGGTGGGCGAGACGATCCGCGGGTGGCGCCGCCCCAACGGCCTACAGATCCGCAAGGTGCGCATCCCCCTGGGCGTCTTGTTCCTGATCTACGAAAGCCGCCCGAATGTCACCATCGACGCCGGGGGCCTGGCCTTGAAGAGCGGCAACAGCATCCTCCTTCGCGGCGGCCGGGAGGCCCTTCACTCGAACCTCGCCCTCGGCGCGATCCTCGCCGAGGCGCTGCGGAGCGTGGGCCTGCCCCAAGAGGCCATCCAGGTCATCGACACGCCCGACCGGGCCCTCGTCACGGAGCTTTTGAAGCTTGACGGCTACATCGACGTGGTGATCCCCCGCGGGGGCAAGGACCTCATCCGCGCCGTGCTCGAGGAGAGCACCATCCCCGTCCTCAGGCACCTCGACGGGGTCTGTCACGTCTACGTGGACGCGGACGCGGACCTCGCCATGGCGGAGCGGATCGCCCTGAACGCCAAGGTCCAGCGCCCCGGCGTGTGCAACGCCATGGAGACGCTCCTCGTCCACCGGGCCGCGGCGCGGCGGTTCCTGCCCTCCTGCCTCAAGGCCCTCCAGGCGGCCGGCGTGGAGCTGCGCGGCTGCCCGGCCACCCGCCGGGCCGCGAAGGGCGTGAAGATCCTCCCCGCCGGCGAGGAGGACTGGACCACCGAGTACCTCGATCTCATCCTCTCGGTCAAGGTCGTTCGAAGCCTGGACGAGGCCATCCGGCACATCAATGCCTACGGCTCCAGGCACACCGACGCCATCGTCACGAACAGCCTCCCGGCGGCGGATCGCTTCTGCGCGGAGGTGGACAGCGCCTCCGTCATGGTGAACGCGAGCACTCGCTTCTCCGATGGTTTCGAATACGGCCTGGGCGCGGAGATGGGCATCTCCACGAACAAGCTCCACGCCCGCGGACCCGTGGGTCTGGAGGAGCTCACCACCTACAAGTACCTGGTGGACGGCCGGGGCCACATCCGCGAATAGGGGGTCTCATGCGAAGGCACAGCCGTCGGTTCTTCCGGGCCGCCGTCCTGGGATGGGCGCTCCTGCTCGTGGGGGCGGGCGGCGGCGCCCGGGGCGCCTCGAGCGCCCTTCCCCCGGCCCCGGAAGGACAGACGGCGGTTCTCGAACAGAACCCGGACCTACTGGCGGTCGTGCGGATCTCCGACCTCGACGCGTGCGGCAAACGCCTCGACGCCTGGCTCGAGGCCGTGGCCCCCCGGTGGACCGAGCCGGGCGCGGCCGGGAATGCCTTGGCCGCGTGGGCGTTCGTCCCCGCGCGGCTGAACCTCCCCCAGGGCGCCTTCCTCGAGGTCCTCCTCTTCAATCCCAAGCGCATCGAGGCCTCGCCTCTCGTCCTCGCCTTTCCCTCGGAGGATCCGCAGGGCTATATCCGTTCCCTCGCGGCCGAGGCGGGGGTCAGCCTCGTGGACCGGCTCGACGAAATTTTTCACCTCGGCGAAGAGGCGGCGGGCGCCGCCGCCGACCTCTACCTCGCCCCCGTTCCGTCCGGCCCCATGCTCTTCGGGAGGGACCGCAAGGCCGTGGATATGGCCCGCGCGATCTATGCCCGCGCCGGTCGCGGCCTTCTTCCCCCGGCCGAGGAGGACGCGGTGGCGGTCTTTCATTGCAAGCGCCTGACCGCGGAAAACGGGTACGGACCGGAAATCGAGGGGGGACTCCTCCACCTGCGGGAGGACATCGCCTCGGACCTTCTTCCGCAAAACGCGGCCGACCGCACGCGCATCGAGCGCGTGCTCCAGGGGGGTTCCGACGCGATGCGCGCGCTGGCGGGCCAGGCTCGTCTGGGCCGGGCGAGCCTTTGCCTGGCCGACTCGCCCTCCGCGAGCGAAGGCGCGGAGGCCACCGGCGCGCTCGGCCCCGCCACGGCCCTGAACCTCGTCTTCGAGTGGGACGAGGGAGCCGTCACGTCCGTGCCCCAGGGCGTCGCGCCTTCGGGCTTGACGCTCCCGGAGTATCTCCCCCCGCGCACCGTCTCGCTCGATTGGTCCGCGCTCCCGCCCGAAGGCGCGGGGCGGATCCTCGCCTTCGCTGCGGGCCTCGTCTCCGAGGGGCTCAGCGAACCCGTCGAGGCTCCGGTGCAACAGGATCTCGAGACGCTCCTCCAGGGATTTTTGGCGCTGCGGCCGGTCGAGACGGTCTCGGCCCTCGTCGCCCCCCCCGAGGGAGCGACCGAAGGCGGGCCGTTGCCGGACAGCGTGGGCCTGGTGCGCTTCCTTCCCGCGCCCGGCCAATCCCTGGCGGAGCAGTTTTCCGCGCTTTGGGACACGGCCGACCGGATTCTCGGGCCCTCGTCCGCTCCGGCCGGAAACAGGGAGGAACGCGCCCCCGCGAACCGGGCGGGCCCCCTGCGCGACGCGTTCCGTCGAAGCGGCTTTGATGTAACCCTCGAGCGTTATCCCGCCGACGGAGTGGAAAGGGAAACCAACGTGCCGGTGGGCCGTGTCCTCCTCCGCGCGGGCGCCGTTGCGCGCGAGGGCTCGGCAGGAAGCCCGAAGTCCGAGCCGCTCCTGGAGGAGACGTATTACACGGCCGTGGTGGAGTCGACGCTCGTCGTGGCCGCCGGCCCGCGCGCTCGGGCCACCCTGGGCGAGGTCGTCCGCGCCCTGGCCCGCCGCCGGCCGATCCTCTCCCAGGGTCCGGCCGGCCGGGCGCTCTTGGGAGGACTGGGGATCGGGCCCTCTCCCCGGCCCCTCGTGCCGCAAGGGGAGGCGCTCTTCCACGCGAGCGCATGCGCGCCCCTCCGCTACATACGGCTTGCGGCCTCCGCCCCGGCTGGAATCGGCGCGGCCCCTTCGCCGACGGCGCAAGCCTCAGCCGCCCGGTGGGTAGAGGAATTCCAGCGCGTCGCCACCGGGGGGATGCCTTTCCTGGCGCTCCTCGCCGCCACGCCGGCCAACGAAGAAGGGCTGCCGGGGTTTTCTATTCGCCTTCGCCTCCCCCACGCAGCGCTCCGGGACCTCGTGCGGGCCTGTCTCCAGCCCCAGCGTCCCGAGGAGTGACCGAGCCATGAACCCCGTCGCCCGGCAAGGCCTTGCGCTGATCGAAGAGATCGACGGACGCCGCGTCGAGCCGGGCGAACTTTGCTTCTGGTGGCTCGGCCAGCAGGGCTACGTCGTGAAGACCGCCCGCCGCATCCTCTACTTCGATCCCTTCCTTTCGCCCCATCCGCGCCGGCGGGTACCGCCGCTCCTCCGGCCCGAAGAGGTGACGAATGCGGACTTCGTCTTCGGCACGCACGACCACCGCGACCATATCGACCGGCCGGCGCTCCCCCTCCTCCTCGCCGCCAGCCCCGGCGCGCGCCTCGTGGTCCCGCGCCTCCCGGCCGAGACGCTCCCCGAGAACGGCATCCGGCCGGACCGGATCCGCGCCCTGGACGACGAGGGCGTGCTCGAGGAAGCGGGCGTCAAGGTCACCGCGATCCGGTCGGCGCACGAGTTCTTCGACTACACCCCGGCCCACGGGTATCCCTATCTTCAATACGTGGTGGAAGCCGACGGCGTGGCGATCCACCACGCGGGTGACGGCCTTCTGTACGACGGGCTCGCGTCGCGCCTCCGGGCGTGGAGGCTCACCGTAAGCTTCCTCCCCGTGAACGGCCGCGACGGAGAGCGCTACGCGCGGAAGATCCGGGGCAACCTGACCTTCCAGGAGGCGGTCGACCTGGCCGGGGCCGTCCGGCCGCGCCTCGTCGTGCCCGGCCACTACGAGATGTTCGTTGACAACGGAGAGGACCCGCAGCGCTTCGCGGCGTACTTCGGCGCGAAGTATCCCGACCTCGCCTATTGGATCGGGCCGCACGGCGCGGCCGTTTCCGTGCGGGCCGATTGAAGCGGACCCGGTCCCAGCGCCCCCGGAGGCCCTGCACGCCATGTTCGAGAGAACCTTCCGGCGCCTGGCGAGACTCTTTCGACCCTCCCGGGGAAAAGAAGAGGCGCTCCTCACGGAGATCGCCGCCCAGCACGCGCGGCGCGCTTGGAACCCCGGGGCGCGCTTCGAGGGCGACGCGGGGCTCGCGCTCCTCTCGGAGCGCGGGACGGCCGGGCTCGTGCAGGTGAAGCGCGACGCCGCGCCGGAGGAGCTCCCCCTTCTTCTCGACTTCGTGAAGCACGGCGGCAAGCTCGTGTGCCTCCCGATGTACGCGGGCGTGCCGTCCGAGCGAACCGCGCCCCTCCTCCTCGCGAGCGGCTACACCTCGAACGACCCGCCGCCCGCGATCCGGTCGATCCCGAGCCTCCCCCTGGGGGACATGGACTTCCATTGCGCGCTCGCCCGCTCGTACCCCTCAACGGACGGGAAGCGCTGGGACTTTGTGAACTCTACCTGGGCCGGCGACATCCGCCATAAGCGCTGGGACCTCGCCCTCGCCCTTGCCGAGACCCTGTGCGAGAGGCACACCATGGCCCTCGTCGTATACAAGAACAGGATTTCCCCGGAGGACAGGGCCCGTCTCAGGCCCTGGGTCGAGCGGGGAAACTTGACCCTGTTCGAAGAAGCCCTGCCCAAAGAGGCGTTTTCCGACGTCCTCCGCCACGCGCGCGTGGGCATCGTGCACTCGGAGTGGGACGCGCGGCCGCGGTACCTGGACCAGCTCCTCCTCTCCGACGTGCCGGTGCTCCTGAACGCCCGGATCTACGGCGGGCAGAGGCTCGTGGAGGGTGGAAGCGGCGAGATCGCGCGCCCCGAGCGCCTGGCCGAATGCGCCAGGGAGATGCTTGAAAATATCGCGCGCTACAGCGGTATGCGCGAGCGCTACATGGAGCGCTTCGGCCCGTACAACGCGGCCCGGCGCCTAACGCGTTTCCTGAACGGCCTTCTCCGCAGCCGGTTTAGAACGCTCGTGCCGCAGGGCTTCGTGGAGTTTTATCTCTCCGATTATATCCGCCGCCACGCCGAAAGGTGGGCCGACCCGGGGGAATTCTTCCCCGACGAGCTTCCCAAGACCGACTAACCCCCGGCCCGCGCCAACACCGAAAGCCCGATGTTCGTGCAGAGCCGCCCGCGGCTTAAAAAATGCACGAGCGCGGCCTGGGCATGGGCCACCTTGTAAAGAACGCGGGAGAGCCGCCCCGCGCCCGGCTCGCTCCAGTCGATGGCGAGGGATCGGGTCGCCTCGAGGCCGGCGAGCGCGAGCTGCCTCTTCAAGGTTTTGAGCGAATAATACTGGAGGTGCT
>JAZDLH010000069.1:0-3509 GCA_043802275.1 Planctomycetota bacterium | reverse complement strand
ACGAGAACGTCTATCGCTGGGCCTACGGCGAACTCAAGGTACGCCGGGACGCCTTGCCCGAGCCGCCCGCCTGGCTCGTAGAAGCGCTCGACAAGCTCCACGTGCCGGCGCCAGGCGTTCCACACCATCGAATCGTTCCCCCTGTGCCTGGAGACGAGGTCGAGCCGAGGGCCGTGGCCTATCTTGCGGCCATGCCGCCCGCCGTCAGCGGCCAGGGCGGACATAACGCCACCTACGCGGCGGCCACGGCGCTCGTGCATGGATTCTGCCTTGCGCCGGAGAAGGCACTCGAACTTCTCCTCGCGCATTACAATCCGCGCTGCGAGCCGTTGTGGAGCGAGAAGGAGCTAAGGCACAAGGTCGAGGACGCGGCCGTAAAACCGCATACCCAGCCCTTCGGCTGGCTCCGGGATCAAGAGACCGATCCGGAACGCGGCGTGGACCTCTCCGCCTTCGCCAAGGCTCCGGCGGACAGGTCCGGTTTCGCCAAGGCTCCGGCGGACAGGTCCGGTTTCGCCAAGGCTCCGGCGGACATGTCTGGGCTCATGCCGCCGAAGACCATGACGCAGCCCGATACGCCGCCGCAAGCAATATCGGGACCCAGGAGCCTGCGGGAGCTCGTCCTCGCCTATCCCACGCTCCGGCCGCCCGTGATCGAGGGGCTCCTGCGCGAGGGCGAGACCATGAACGTGATCGCGCAATCGAAACTGGGAAAGAGTTGGCTTGTCATAGACCTCGCGCTCTCCATCGCATCCGGGCGTCCCTGGCTCGGCATGGAGTGCGCGCCGGGCGAGGTCTTGATCATCGACAACGAGCTCCACGGCGAGACCTCGGCCCACCGCGTCCCCAAGGTGGCGGCGGCGAGAAAGATCGACCTCGCCACAGTCGCCGACCGGCTCTACGTGGAGAACCTGCGCGGACGGCTCCAGGACCTCTTCGCGCTCGGACCGTATTTTCACTCCTTCCCGCCCGGGCGGTTCAAGGTGGTCATTCTCGATGCATTCTACCGCTTTCTCCCCCTGCGCGCGGACGAGAACGACAACGGCACCATGGCCGGGCTCTACAACTACCTGGACTCGTTCGCGGACTACCTGAAGTGCTGCTTTGTACTCATCCACCACACGAGCAAGGGCAACCAGTCCCTCAAAGAACTGACCGACGTCGGGGCAGGCGCGGGCGCGCAGTCCCGCGCCACGGACACACACCTCGTCCTGCGGCGGCACGAGGAAGAGGATGCCGTCGTCATGGACGCGGCCGTACGATCCTGGCCGCCGAGGGATCCCATGTGCTTGCGGTGGGCTTGGCCCGTCTGGACCCCGGATTACGAGCTCGACCCGGGCGCGCTCAAAAAAGAAGGCGGGAAGAAGTCCTCGGGCAACGCTTCCCAAAACTCCGATTCGCCGAAGTGGAGCGCGGAGGTGTTTGCGGAGCGCTTTCTTTCGGCGGAGCCCAAGAGCCAGGCCCGCATCCTGGAAGAGGCCGAGCAGGCCGGGCTTTCCTCGCGTCGAACCAAGCGCTTCCTCGAGCTTGCCGAGGAGGAGGGACTCGCGTTCCGCTGGGTCATGGGGCCGCGTAACACGCAGGGCTACGCCACGGTCGAGCAGCCGGAAGACGAGCGTCAGGACGACAGGAAGCGCGCGGCGGTCCAGGCGCTTTTAATCACGGAACCAGAACTTACCTCGAAGGAAGTCGCGGAGCGCTGCAACGTCTCCCGCCAATACGTGAACCGCATCCGCAAGGAGGCTGAATAGTGGAAACTGGGGTGGAAACAAAAGTGGAAACTAAGGTGGAAACAGGCATGGAAACAGCCCCTATTTTCAGGTGGAAACTTGGAAACAAGGTTTTCGATTTTGTTTCCACCCGTAACTCCTTTCCCAGCAAGGCGATAAGGTCGGCTTGGAAACAAAGAAACGCCAAAACGCGCACACCCCCCCATACCCCCCGCGCGTGTCGGCCTGAAGGCCGCCGCGCGAGCGGGGAAACGCGTGTGCGCTGGTGTGTTTCCAGTTTCCAATTTCATGGTTCCTTCCGGCAAAAACTGCCGCACCATGCGCGCGGGAACGGTCGCCTTGTGGAGCACAGTTTCTTTCAAGTGTCCGGTTTTTCGGACGAGGGTATTCGAACATGTTCGACCAGGCGCGACGGGGCGCGACCTGGCGCACCCGGTTGCCACGTGTCGCGCTCGGTTTGTGGAGTCGAGGGGATTGGCCGACTCGGCGGAACATGTCGCGCCCAGACGCAACAGGGCGCGCCCGTGGCGCAACCGTTTCACGAGGTCGAGAGATTATCCGCCCTGGCGGAAAGAACGCGCCCCGGCCCAACGGGGCGCGAAAGGGGCGCAACCCCGGGGCGATTTCGGGTGGAATATCGTGGCGGCGCCAGGAACGGCCGGGCCGGGCAAGGCGCGCCATGCCGAGGCAGGGACGGAGTTCGCCGGGTCTCCACAAAACCCGGCATCAATCTGAACGGAAGGAGGCGCAAGCATGAAGACTGAAATGCGAAGCATCGAGTCGGTCAAGCCCTACGACAAGAATCCCCGGAAGAACGACGGCGCGGTGGACGCCGTGGCGAACTCGATCCGCGAGTTCGGCTTTCGGGTGCCCATCGTCGTGGACGAGCAGGGAGTCATCGTCGCGGGGCACACCCGGCTCCTGGCCGCCCAGAAGCTCGGACTGAAAGAGGTCCCGGTTCATGTCGCCGTCGGGCTGACGCCGGAACAGATCAAGGCCTATCGCCTGGCCGACAACAAGCTCCACGAACTCTCCACCTGGGATTATGACCTCCTCCCTATCGAGCTTTCCGACTTGCGCGGCATGGACGTGGACCTGGAACTCCTCGGTTTCTCGTCCGAGGAGCTCGAGAAAATGCTCGGCGCGACGGGCACCGAGGGCCTCACCGACCCGGACGCCGTGCCGGAACCCCCGGACGAAGCCGTTACCCGGGCGGGCGATCTGTGGATGATGGGCGAACATCGCCTCCTCTGCGGCGATTCCAGCAAGCCCGAGGACATGGAACGGCTTCTCGACGGCGCGAGGATTCAACTCGTGAACACCGACCCGCCCTACAACGTGAACGTTGCGCCGCGCTCGAATAACGCGGCCGTGACCGCCGCTGCAGGCGGCGCGTACATGGGCCAGCAGGGCATGGACGCGGCCATCAGCGCCAGGAAGCATGCGACGCACGACAAGCTCCGGCCCAGGGACCGGCCGCTCGCCAACGACTTCATCTCGGACGAGGAGTTCGCCCGGCTTCTCAGGGCGTGGTTCGGAAACATCCGGCGCGTCCTGGAGCCGGGTCGGAGTTTCTACATCTGGGGCGGCTACTCGAACATCTGGAACTATCCGCACGCGCTGAAAGAAAGCGAACTTTACTTCTCGCAGATGATCATCTGGGTCAAGGAACACCCCGTTCTCACGCGGAAGGATTTTTTAGGCAATCATGAGTGGTGCTTCTATGGTTGGAAGGAAGGCGCGGCGCACTGGTTCAACCCGGAGATCAATAACGCCACC
>JAZDLH010000068.1:0-7664 GCA_043802275.1 Planctomycetota bacterium | reverse complement strand
GTGCCCTGAAAAAGGACGGAGAGCCCCTGTACAAGCTCGCGCGGGCCGGCCGGACCGTGGCGCGCGCGCCGCGGCCCGTCACGGTCCATGCGCTCGCCTGGCAACGCCGCTCCGGGGCGGAGCTCGACCTTTCGCTCGCCGTTTCCTCGGGCTTTTACGTGCGCGCCCTGGCCCACGAGCTCGGGGCGGCGCTCGGGTGCGGGGCGGCGATGGCCGCCCTATGCCGCACCGCGATCGGGCCGTACCGCCTGGACGAGGCGATTCGCCTCTGATCCCCCCTTCCTTCGGCGGCGGGGCGGAGCATTCTTCCGATCCCAGGGATCGCAAAAGCCCGGCACTCGGGAGCGAGGAAGGGGATCGGCGCGATTGTGCGCCGGGTGGTCCCTTCCCTTCGAGGGGCGCGCGGTTTCACTGAAGGGGAAAGACGGGCAGGACAGGGGCCGGAGGGGGCGCGGTGGGAGCGGGAACGAACACGCCCAGAAGCAAAAAGAGGAGGAGAAGGGGAGCGAAGAGGAGGACCAGGAAGACCATGATCCGGTTGCTGTCGAACTCCACGAGCGCGTCCGTCAGGAACCAGAATTGGCCGCACATAATGCACGCGATGGCCTGCCCATAGGCCATGAAACCGACCGCTCCAATGGGTACGGCCGTGATGATCGCCCCCATGAGAAAGACCCAGATGCTAAGGCCCAAGAGAAGGATCGCCACGAACACGAGGCCGAGGGAGGCGAGGATCACGACCGGCCGGCAGAGGCCGGGGAGCCACTCGTAGAGGAAACCCATGAAGCCGCCCGGTTCGTCGGTTTCGTCGCCGGCGCGCTCGACGGTTTTGAGCTGCGCGCCGCTTTCCATGTCCGTGCCGCACGCGATGCAGATGCGCGCCGACGTGTCGCACGCGGCCCCGCAACGCGGGCAGATCCGCTCCCCGGGCGCGTCTTCATCCGCGCTTGCAGAGGAGGCGCCGGTCGGCAGATTGCTTGCGTCGTTTCTCCGGGGCATGGTTCTTTCCTCCGCTCGTGCAAAAAGGGTGTCGTTCGTCGGCATTAAAAGACGCATCGGGATTTTTGTCAAAGGAAAACCGGGCAAAGGGGGAAAACTGGGCGGATTGCGTCCGTGGACCGGACTCCCGACGGGGCAGGCGGCTCGCGGGAAGGTTAGTCCGATTCGGTCTGTTCTTCCAACAGGAGTTCGACCCGGCCGGTCCGCAGGGCGTCGATCTGCCAGGAGTGCAGGCGCTCGCCTCCCTGGTGGACCAGGAACTCCAGGTCCCTCTTCTTCTCCTCCTCGGGAAGGGCGGTGTAATCGGCATAGGAGGGGATGGCGCGGCTGCGCAGGATCCGGACCTCGAAGCCGTCGCCGGATTCGTTCGGTTGCGCGTCGTCCGGCACCCCGGCTACAACCTCTGCGTTGGCGAGCGCCGGGACCTCGTAGAACTTCGAGGTCCGACGCGTCACGATGGAGCCGACGTTTGCGCCTTCCGAGAATTGCAGGGCCTTTTCCTTCACCGCGGCCCTGGCCAGGGACTCGGCGCGCTCCTCCAGGAGGCGGGCGCGGATCTCTTCGCGGAAGCCGGCATCGGTCTTGGGATCGCGCAAGGCGCCGGGCCGGTAGTCGAGGACGCGGATCTTGAAGGCGCCGTTGGCATTGGCGAAGTCAATCGGCTCCCCGCCTTCCGGGGGCGCGACCCGGTTGTTGAAATTTTCCCGGATCGAGCTAATTGTCGCGGCGCGCTTGGCGGCGTCGGAGAGGCGATCCATGGCGGTGAGGAACGCCGTAAGCTCCGGGCAGCGGCCGAGGACCTCGCTTTGTTCGAGCTCCTGGGCCGAGAGCGCCTCGGGGGAGGTTGCTCCGATCTGGAGGCGGCCCGACTTCGCCAGGTTTTGGAGGGTCGGGGAGGCGACCACCTTCTCGGCGGTGACCCCGCCTTCCGCGCCGGCCATCTCGATGAGGAGCGGATCGATTTCATCCCGGAGCGAACGCCGAGCCGTTTCTCGACGCACCTCCTCCGCCACGACCGGCTCGATCTCGGGCCGCGCCTCGTCGAGGGTTTTGGCGGCGTATTCCTCCCGGTGAGCGTCGTAATAGGCTTGGACGGCGCGGTCCGTCCGGGCCTTGGCCGCCTCGGGATCGGGCCGGACCAGGAGATACTCGAGCGTCCACTTTCCGGGAGAAAAAAGGTCCAGGTTCTTGGAGTTCGCCTGGAGATACTTGTCGATCTCCGCGTCCTCATGCCCCCGGAAAGCCTCTTCCGCCGCCGGCCGGTAATCGGCGGTCTTCACCTCCACGACATCGTAGGTCGCCGCGGCCTCGAAAGTGACCCAGAAGGAATAGGCCTCCAGGGGGCTTACCACGCCGCTGTTGAGGAAATATTGAAAACGGTTGAGGAGGAGCCATTCCTCCGCGGCCTTGCGGAACTCGAGCGGGGACATCTGCAGATACACCCGGAGGTGCTTCTCGAATCCTTGCCGGTCAAAGGGTTGGTTTTCCCGGGGGGCGAATTGCGGGAAGCTCAGGGCATAAAGGCGCCCGATCTCCTCTTCCGAAACCCTCAAGCCCCGCTCGCGGGCCTCGGAGACCTGGAGGAGAACGAGCCCCACCTGCCGGATCACGGCCGGACTGCCAAAGGGCAGGTCCTCCCGGATGGCGTTCATCGCCTGCATGCGCCGGACAAAGTCGCGGTATTGGCTCCATAGAATCTTCTCGCCGTCGATCCGGAGGACCGGGGGGTCCTGGATTCCCTGGCGTCGGGACGAACCCACTCCGATGAAGACAACGAAACTCGGGATCAGGATGATCGCCGTGATCCAGATGATGTATTTCTGCCGCTCGCGCAGCATGGAAAGCGCCATGGTGTCCGTCCCCCTCCGGCCGGGATCTTGTGCCGACCCTCTTGTCGATTCGTGCGTCAACGCGCAAGAAGAAACATTATAACCGGGGCCGGGGAAAGGGCAATCCTTTTCCCGACGGCCCGGGGCGCTTTTCTTCCCCATCGGACGGTTCTTGCTTTTTGCCCCCCTGCCTGTTCTACTGGTGGACGGCCGCCCTTGCGCCCGGTCCCGGGTGGCGAGGGGGCGTTTTCCTTCAGGGAGTGACGGGGGCATGGATTATCCCCTGCGGTTTCAACCGATCCTCCAGGAGCGCGTCTGGGGGGGCGAGTGCCTCGCCCGGCGCGCCGGGCGGGCCGCGGCAGGGCCGGTGGGCGAGAGCTGGGAGATCGTCGACCACGGCGCGGACGCAAGCCGGGTGAGGAACGGACCCCTGGCGGGGCGCACGTTGCGAGAGCTTTTACGCGAGGCGCCCGTCGCCCTGGCGGGCGAGGCCGCGAACGCGAGGGGCCTTGGCCGCTTCCCGCTCCTCCTCAAGCTCATCGACGCGCGCGAGCGCCTCTCGGTGCAGGTCCATCCCGACGACGCCCAGGCCGCGCAAAGGGCCCCGGGCGAGCTCGGCAAGACCGAGGCCTGGTACATCCTCGAGGCCGATCCCGGCGCGACGATCTGGCAGGGCGTCCGGCCGGGCGTCACGAGGGATAGCCTCCGCCGGGCCCTGGAGCGAGGAACCCTGGAGGAGTGCCTTGGCCGGTTCGAGGCGGCCCCGGACCGGGTCTTTTTCCTTCCCGCCGGCACGGTCCATGCCCTGGGAGGAGGGGTGCGACTCGCGGAGATCCAAGAGACGAGCGACATCACTTATCGGCTCTTCGATTGGAACCGGGCCGGGCTTGACGGCCGGCCGCGTCCGCTCCAGGTGGAGGAGGCCCTCGCGGTTCTGCGCCTCGAGTCCGGCGTTTCGGGGCCCCGGCGGGCGGAGGCTTGTACCATGCAGGGCTGTATGCGGGAGCGATTCGTCGCCTCGGAAAAATTCTGCCTGGAGAGGCTCTCCGCGTTTCAAGGAACGGTGGCGCTCGACACCGGCAACCGTTCCTTCCATATCCTGACCGCGATCCACGGGCCGGTCACGGTCCGCGCTCCCGGCGGAGCGGAGCGGCTGGAGCGGTGGGAGAGCGCGCTCCTGCCGGCCGCGTGCGGTCGCTACGGCTTGGAGGGCGGCCCGGGGAGCGCCGCGCTCCTCTTTTACGTGCCGGAGAGACGCTGATGCGCATGCGCCTGCACAAGTTCCTCGGCCGCTGCGGCGTCGCCTCCCGGCGCAAGGCCGAGGCCCTGATGCGCGCGGGACTCGTGGCCGTGAACGGCCGCCCCGCGCTCGAGCCCGGCCTCCAGATCGATCCGGACGAGGACCGGGTGACCGTGGACGGCAAGGCCGTCCGCGCCGAGCGCAAGGTGTACGTGGTCCTGCACAAGCCGCGCGGCTACGTCACCACCGCCGCGGACGAACGCGGCCGCAAGACCGCCCTCGACCTCGTCGAGGGGGTCCAAGAGCGCCTCTACCCCGTGGGGCGCCTCGACCGCGAGAGCGAAGGACTGCTCGTTCTCACGAACGACGGGGACCTCGCGCTGTATCTTACGCACCCCCGTTCGCGCGTGACCAAGACCTACCGCGTGACGGTGGAGGGTTTTGTCTCGGACGAGACCCTGGCGGCCCTCCGGGCGGGCGTGCGCGTGGGCGGCCGGAAGGTGGTCCCGCGGCGTCTCGCGCTCCTCCATCGGGGGCAGAGCCGGAGCACGCTCGAGATCGAGATAGGCGAGGGCTTGAACCGCGAGGTCCGCCGCCTCTTCGCCGCGGCGGGGCACGAGGCGCGGAAGCTGGTGCGCACGCGCGTGGGGCCGCTCTCCCTCGAGGGACTCCCGCGCGGCCGCGCCCGCTTTCTCACCCCGCAGGAGCTCGCCGCGCTCCGGGCGGGCATGGGCGAGCACGATGCCTCCCGAGGGAAGGACCTGCCGCCGGCAAAGGCGGACCGGCCCCGGCCTCTTGCCAAGGCCGGAAAGGGGAAGGGCCCGCGCGCATCGAGCCGCGCGCGTCCGCCCACATCTCCGCGCCCCGGGGGAGAGCCCTTCCGGGGCAGGCGCCGCCCCAGGCCCCTTCGGCCGGGGGGCGGAAAACCCCAGGCGCGGCGGCCGCGTTCGTTTGGAAAGAAGGGGTAAAAGCCCCGGAACCGGAAGAATTCGCGGGCCGCTGGAGGATTCTTGCCATGACCGCCGTGCTGCGCAGCGTCGCCATGATCGGAGACGGGGGGTGGGGCACGGCCCTGGCCATGCTCCTCGCGGAGGAGGGCCACGCCGTCCGCCTCTGGGGCCATGACCCGGCCTATCTCGAGGAGCTCGACCGGACGCGGCAAAACCGCAAGTTCCTGCCCGGCTTTTCCATCCCGCGGGAGGTCGCCTTCGAGCCGGACTTGGACCGGGCGCTTTTGGAGAGCGACCTTGCGATCGTGGCCGTGCCGTCGAACTTCCTCCGCGCCACGCTCGAGCGGGCGCGGGGCGCGGTGGGAGTGCCGGTCCTCTCGGTGGCGAAGGGCATGGAAGAGGGGTCCCTCGCCCGGCCGAGCGCGGTCATCGCCGAGGTCTGGGGCGCGCGCGGCGTGGCGGTGCTTTCCGGGCCCTCGCACGCCGAGGAGGTGGCCGGGAAGCTCCCCTGCACCGTGGTCCTGGCCGCCGAGGACGCGGCGCGGGCCGAGGCGCTGCGCGACGTCCTCATCTCCCCGCGCTTCCGGGTGTACAGCTCCACGGACGTGGCGGGCGTGGAGCTCGGCGGGGCCCTGAAGAACGTGATCGCCGTGGCGGTGGGGATTTGCGAGGGGCTGGGGCTCGGGGACAACGCGCGCGCCGCGCTCATGACCCGCGGCCTCGCGGAGATGACGCGCCTCGGGACGGCCCTGGGCGGCCGGCCCGAGACCTTCGCGGGCCTCTCCGGCATGGGCGACCTCATCACCACCTGCGTCTCGCCCTACGGCCGCAACCGCGCCGTGGGCCTGGCGCTCGCGCAGGGGAGGAGCCTCGAGGCCGTCCTCGCGGCCACCGAGCAGGTGGCCGAGGGCGTGCACACCTGCGGCCCGGTCTGCGCCCTCGCCCGGGCGAAGGGGGTGGAGATGCCCATAAGCGAAGCGCTCCTCGGCGTTCTCCACGGGGCACTCACCCCGCGCGAGGCCGTCGGCGCCCTCATGACCCGCGCGCCCAGGGCGGAGTGAGGCGCGAGGGGCATGGGCAAGACGCAACGGCGGATATAGCGCACCGTTTTTTGAGAATTCTGAAATGCTTTTTCTTACGCCTCTCCGCTCTTGAAAATAGACCTTAAATTCATATAATTGCGCATCATGCAACAGAGGGAATGCTCAAGACATCTTGGGAAAAGCCGATAATCCTATTGACTTGCAAGGTAAGGGCGATACACTATTCACCCTTTCCATGCCGAGGGAGAGTGATTATGGCTATCGAGATTCCTGAGCTGCATATTCCTTCAATCGCCAAATTCGCGCAATATTCAAAAGCCGAAATCGAGTCGTTTTTTAAAGCTGTTGAGAATACCCAGCCCACATGTTTTATACAAAATTTTTCCAGACACGTCGCCGAGAAAACCGGCAAGAAAAAATCGGAAACGCGCGGCATTATCGTCATGCTTGCCGGGCTTTACATTCTCATCGACCAGAAAACATACGAACCAGACGGGCTTATTGCTGACGTATCCGATGCCATAACAAAATCGAATGATGAGCGGCTTAAAGCCATTGCTTCCAATATCGATGATTTCAAAACTCGGCTAAAGGAAGCGCTTTCATTCAATAAAACGCTCGGTGTAATCGCCAAGGCCCGGGATGTATCGCTGCAACATGAGCGCTTGTATAGTGACGGACGGATTCTCACCGATATTCGTCCGGTTTTTTCCACGGGCAGCGAGACGGATATTTCTACAATGCTGATTACGCAGACGCTTCAAATATCCTATACTGAGCGAAGGGACACGAGCGACATTAAAGATATTTTTATTACCTTGAATGTTGACGACTTGAAAAAGCTTGGACAATTAATTGACCGGGCGTTGAAGAAACATGAAGCCATTCACGCCCTTTTGGATGACAAAAATATACCCATCATTGAGGAAACCCCATGACTTGTTTAGAAGCTGCTTTAGCAGAAACCCCAAAATCATTTTCGCCACCAAGCATATCGGATCGGATATCTGCGTGGGAGGAAACGGGATATGATATTTATTGGAGAATACTACTACCCAAAGATTTCGTAAGCGATCAATTTAAGAAACAAGCGGCAGATTCACATCGTGATCAAGTTGCCGAATTAGACATTCCGCTCACTCCGGAAGCGAAGCTTTTTTGTCGGCAGGAACAACTTGGGGAACATCTCGATTTTGCCGAGACGCTAATTCACAAATGCTTCCGCAATCCATCCGACATTAGAGTATTTTTGCAGACAGACCCGGATAGCGGAGAGGAAGTACTTGTTATTTCCGTTGGAGTTGAAGGAAGCTTCGAAGAAATTATCAGAGCGGACAAACAATATGTCAGGCAGTTGGTGCGACATTTGCCCCGTCAAGCATCCGGCAAAATAGGCATTAGCTGGTACCCAAGTTAACAATGGGCACAGAACCAAAAGATTTTCTTGAAGTCGCCAGGTATTTGGCAGACACACAAGGTGCGGATGCTTGCCCTGCTTACTTTCGCTCCTCAATTAGCCGCGCCTATTATGGGCTATTTCATCTTTGTCTTGAAAAGCTTAAAGAAATGGGGCATACTATAGGGGGCAAGGGTCCTGAAAAGC
>JAZDLH010000067.1:0-2429 GCA_043802275.1 Planctomycetota bacterium | reverse complement strand
CGGCTCCGGCGGCTCCGGCGGCGTCTTTGCCCCCGCGCTGTTCATGGGAGCGATGCTCGGAGGGGCATACGGCACCGTCCTCCACAGGTTTTTCCCCCAGGTAACCGCGCCCTCCGGGTTGTACGCGGTCGTCGGCATGGGAGCATTCTTCGCGGGTGCCGCCCATGCTCCAATTACCGCAATCATGATCCTCTTTGAGATGACGGGATACCACTACACTATTCTGCTGCCGATCATGACATGCTCCGTCGTAAGCACCCTTGTTGCGAGCCTGATCAGCCGTGACAGCATTTATACTATAAAGCTCCGCCGCCAGGGGATCCTCCCCGATCAACAAAAGGCGGACCCTCTGAAGGCGATGATCGTGGGGGAGGTCATGATCCGCGACCCTCAATATGTTATCGAGGATATGGGTATTTCAACGCTTTCGGAACTGGTGGGGACTAAATTGCACACAAGCCTGCCCGTTCTCGACCGGAGGGGTGATCTCGTCGGGCTTTTGACCTATAAGGAAATACACCACGCGCTGAGAAAGAGCCGCGATGCATCGGGGCTCCTCGTGAAAGATTTTATGAATCGGTCACCGATGATTGCCTTTACGGATGAGACATGTGATTCCGCATTCAACCGGATGAAAAATATTGCCCAGGGGATCGCGCCGGTGGTAAAAAGAAAAAATCCCTGTAAGATGGTCGGGATTCTGACCTACCGTCACATCTACGAGGCCTACCGGAAGGCGCTCCTGTATTAGGAATGCCGCGGGGGGTAAAATAGTCGGCACTTTGCCAAACTAATCCGGAGGGAAGGGACGGTTATACTGCGCACTTTCGGGGGACTCCAGGCATCCGGCGTCTTCACTGCCGTTCATGTCACTCCCCCTTGCGGAGTTTCTTTTCCTCCAATTTCTTCCTAACCCATTCGACCATCGCCCGCCCCTTCTGCATCTGCATGCGCTCCTCCTCGGTCTTTGGCTCCTTTTCCGGGTGCGTGACACGCCAGGTGATCTTCCCGGTCAGCGGGGGCTTCCTGAGCGCGCCCGGGTCGAAGAGCCGATGCCCGCGGAACTCTGTCGGCTCCTCCTGGTAGCAGGCCCGCACCGCGTCGCGCACGAGATCCACGGTCCCCTCGTTCAGAAAATCGAGAAGCGTCACCTGCTCCCTGAACCGCTCGATGTGCTCCATCGAGATGTTGAAGAGGTAGGGGGTGGGGGATTCGGACCCGATGATCCGCTTCCGTTTGTCCACGCCGTTTTTCATGAAGGCGGCGACCGCCGCCCCCGTCAGGTGCCCGGGAGATTCGGGGCCGAGCTGGACGAGGTAGCGGATGTTCGGATTGGCGGTGACGTTGAGGATCACCTTCTCGATCCCTATGTTCTCGGTCTGGAGGGTCCCCGCAAGGGCCGCCCCGGTTTCGACGGCCATTCTGACGAGCCGCTCGTAGTCGGGCGGGGTCTCCTCGCGTCTGCGGTTGAGTATGACGCAGACGGCGACGGGGGAATAGTCGTTCCCGCGGAGGTAGCACCCCTCCTCCGGCGGATAGTCCGGCGACGGCTCGGCTTTGTAGATCTCTCCCATGGTGCGCTCCATTTCAGCGTGTCACGCGCTCCTGATGAGGAAGATCCCCCCAAGGACGACGAGAGCGCCGCAGATCCTCTTGAGGATGACGGCCCCCCGCGAGCGCTCGTTCCAGTCGAGATACCGCTGGACGACCTCCGAATACGTCCCGGCGAGCACGATCACCGCGCAGTGCCCCGCGCCGTAGGCGAGGAGCAGCGCGATCCCGTACCAGAGCTGTGTGGCGGCGAGGCTGAACGCCACCCCCAGTATCGGGGCCATGAACGCGAACGTGCACGGCCCCAGGGCGATCCCGAAGGCGAGGCCGAGGAAAAGGGCCGCGAGGAGACCCTTCCTCTTCGCGCCCACCCCGGTCGGGGCCGTCCAGGGGGCGGGGAGAACCCCCAGCAGGTGCAGGCCGACCGCGAAGAAGATCACGGCCACGAGGTAGTTGCCCCATCGGCCGAGGTCGCCCATCATGCGCCCCGCCGCCGCGGTGACCGCCCCCACGATCCCTATCGTGATCAGTATCCCCACCGCAAAAAGGACGGAAACCTGGAACGCCCGGCGCGTCGAAATCCTCCCGAGGTCGTCTATGAAACCGACAATGAGCGGGATGCTCGCCAGGTGGCAGGGGCTGAGGAGGATCGAGAGCACGCCCCACGCGAAGGAGGCGGCGAGGGCTACGGGCGGCGCGCCCTCGACCGCGTGCGTCAGAGAGATGAATATCCTTTCGAGCATCCGTCTCCTCCCGGCAAAATCATTTCCCCGTCCCGAGCTCGACCCCGAGCTTTTTCCACTGCGCGAGGATGTCCTCCTTCGCCATGAACCCCTCGTGCCGGGAGAGCTCCTTGCCCGAGGCGTCGATGAACACCT
>JAZDLH010000066.1:0-12739 GCA_043802275.1 Planctomycetota bacterium | reverse complement strand
CGCCAGGCACCAGCGAAGCATGGCGGGATAGGCCCTCTGGAAGAGATACACGAGGAACAAAAGCCCGCCGATCATCCCGCCCACGAAGAGGAGGTTCCGCCGAAGGCCTAAGCCGATCCCGAGCGGCATCCAGCTCTTCGTCAGGACATACGCCATGACCGCCACGGCGAACGCGTTCGCGCCCTTCTCAAGCGCCCGGCGGTACGCCTCCGGGAGAACCGGCGTCACGAGGAGATACAGGCCCCAGGCGAAAAGGACGGCCGGGGCGAGCCGGGAACCGGTCAGCCGGAAGACGACGACCGCCCCGATCCACAGGAGGACCGCCCATCCGGCGCGCGCCCCGCCCCGCGCCCGCCTCCGCCCGAAGAGCGTATACGCCGCCGGCGGGATGACGGTCAGGGCCACGAGGAGCGAGGCGACGAGCGCAAAGGTCTTGGTGTACGCGAGGGGCTTGAAGAGCTTGCCCTCGGCCGCCTGCATGGTGAAGACCGGCAGAAAGCTCACCACCGTGGTCGAGACCGCGGTCAGCACCGCGCTCCCGACCTCCGCTGAGGCGTTGTAAACGACGCGCAACAGGGGCTCGTCGGGGCCGTCCCGCTCCAGGCGCCGCAGGATGTTTTCGCTCATGACGATCCCCATGTCGACCATGGTGCCGATGGCGATGGCGATGCCCGAGAGGGCCACGACGTTGGCGTCCACGCGGAAGAGGCGCATGGCAACGAAGCACAGGAGGACCGCGAGCGGCAAAAGCCCGGAGACGAGAATGGAGCTGCGGAGGTGCAGGAGCATGACGATCACCACGATGACGGTGACGAGGATCTCCTGCGCGAGCGCGCGGTTCAAGGTGCCCAGGGTCTCGTAGATGAGGCCGGTCCGGTCGTAAAACGGGACCACGGCCACGCGGGAGAGAACCTTTGCCTCCCGGCCGTCCGGTGTCCGCATCGCGATCGTCTTTTCGGGGAGGGAGGGGCTGAAGGCCCGGATCTTGTCCTTGACGCGCTGGATCACGGCCAGGGGATTGGCCCCGTAGCGCACCACGACCACGCCCCCGACCGCCTCGGCGCCGCCCTTGTCCAGGGCGCCCCGCCGGGTGGCGGGTCCGAGGCTCACCCGGGCCACGTCCCGCACGCGCAGGGGCACGTTTTCGCGCTCCTTGACCACCGCCTCTTCCAGGTCCTCGAGGCGCTTCACGAACCCGAGCCCGCGGATCACGTATTCGACGCGGTTGATCTCCAGGGTGCGCGCGCCGATGTCGAGGTTGGAGGATTGCACGGCCCGGACCACGTCCTGGAGCGAGACCCCGTGGGCCCGCATGGCGTCGGGGTCCACGTCGACCTGGTACTCCTTCACAAAGCCGCCGATCGAGGCGACCTCGGCCACGCCGGGAACGGCCGTGAGCTCGTAGCGCACGATCCAGTCCTGGACGGAGCGGAGTTCCTGCGGGTCCCAGCCGCCGGTGGAGCGGCCGTCGGAATCGCGGCCTTCAAGCGTGTACCAGAAGACCTGCCCCAGGGGCGTCGCGTCGGGCCCGAGCACGGGCCGCACATCCGCGGGGAGCGTGCCGGGCGAAAGGGCGCTCAGCTTTTCCAGGATCCGCGTCCGCGACCGGTAAAAGTCCGCGCTCTCCTCGAAGATCACGTAGATGCTCGCGAATCCGAACATGGAAAAGCTGCGGATGGACTTCACGCCCGGAACGCCCAGGAGCGCCGAGGTCAAGGGATAGGTCAGCTGGTCCTCGACGTCCTGGGGCGAGCGGCCGGGCCATTCCGTAAAGACGATTTGCTGGTTCTCTCCGATGTCGGGGATGGCGTCGACCGGCACGGGGTCCCTGGGAAGGTCCCCGAGCTTCCAGTCAAAAGGGGCCGTCAACACGCCCCAGGCGAGAAAACCGGCCACCCCAAGGAAGACGACCAGCCGGTTCTGCAGGCAAAATGCGATGACGGAGTTCACCCATCCCTCAGGCCTGGGCAAGAGCGAGCTATTCTTTGGATTCATGCCGGCCTTCCTCCGCGCCGGCGCCGGGAAAGACCTTGCGGATCTCCCCGCACCCGGGCATGGCGCTCCCGTAATAGGGATTCCGCATCTCCTCGCCCCGTTGCAGCCACTCGGCGCTCCGGCCATTGTGGAACATGGGGCAGAAGAAGAGCCGATGGGCCTCTTCGCCCGCATGGCCGAAGTCCTGCTCCAATCGGATCGCCATCCGGCTCACCTCCACGAAGAGGTTTCGCACACCCTCCAGCCCGGCGACGTGGGCCCGGTGTTCCAGGGAACGGCTGAGCCCCGTTGACACCTCCCTCCACTGGGGAGACCCGGCCTGCGGAAGAAGTTCGCCGGGAACGGATTCCACGGCCCGGGCCAGGGCGTCGAGCGCGGCGCGCGCCTCGGCCTCCTTGTCTTCCGCAAGGCTCTCGTGCGCGTCAAAGTACCGGGCATAAAGGGGCGAGAGCGCGATTTGAAACCTCTCCAGGTCTTTTCCCTCCTTCACCGGCGGAGCCGGCGGGAGGGGCTGCGGCGCGCTCATCTCCATGCTGGAGGAAGGCATAGGAGCGGGCGCTGTCTCTTCCGGAGTGGACGGAGTCGCGGGCATGGGCATGGCCGCGGCGGGGGCCGTTTCGGAAGCTCCCATGCCGGCATGTTGCGCATGGCCGGCGGGCGCGGGGCCGCCGCCCTCGGGATTCATCATGCTGGGCTTGGCCAGAAGCTGGAGCGCGGAATCGATCTTGAAGTTGCCGTTCGTGACGACCTCCCGGCCTTCCGCCAGGCCGGCATGCACGAGGTACGCATCCCCGGCCCGGGGCCCCAGCGTCACCTCCACGCCCTCGAAGGTGGGCCGTTCCCGGCCGGGCACGCGCACGTAGACGATCGCCCGCCTGCCGGTGGTCAGAACCGCCGAGGCCGGGACCACGAGCGGGGGAACGGCCTCCTCGTCGCTTGCGTATCCCAGGTCCTCGGCCCGGACGAGCGGCATGCCGCAGATATCGCACGTGCCGGGTCGGTCCTTGACGACCTCCGGGTGCATGGGAGAGATCCACTTGCCCTGGAGAGAGGCGCTTACGACCCGGCCGTTCTCGGCGAGCCGCGCCCTCACCACGGCCCGAACGAACATATGGGGACGGAGGAGCCCCTCGGGATTCTTCGCCACCACGCGGAGCCGGACCGTGCGCGTCTCTAAGTCGAGCTCCGGATCGATGAAGGAGATCCGGCCGGAGAACGGCTTGTCGCCATAAGCCTCGGTCGTGATGTCCACCTCCTGGCCGTAGCGGATCCAGGCGATGTCGCTCTCATACGCCTCGAGCCGCACCCAAACGACGGAGAGGTCCGCGATGGTGTAAATGGGCATGCCGGTCTCTACGTACATCCCCTCGGTCGCATGCTTCTCTATCACGATACCGCCGGCCGGGGCCTTGATCTCCACCACGGCCGTAGGCGCGCCCTTCGCCACGACCGCCTCGATCTGCGCGGGCAGGAGGCCCAGGAGCCGCAGTTTCTCCCGTGCCGCCCGGATCGTCTCCGCGGCGGATCGCTTGAGGACCTCGCTAGGGCTCTGTCGCAGGTTCTCCTCGGCCCGGATCGCCTGGAGCAGCTCCTCCTGGCCGGAGAATAGCTCCGGACTGTACATCTCCACGAGATGATCCCCGGCCTTCACGGAAATCCCGGTAAAGTCCACGTAGAGCCGGTCGAGCCTGCCCGACACCCAGGCGCTGATGGTCTTGACGCGCGTCTCGTCGTAATCGACCTTGCCGACGAGCGGTATCTCCATGTCCACATAGCGACGCTCCACGCGCCGGGTCTCAATCTCGGCCAGGCGCACGGACTCCTCGGACATGCCGAGTTGCCGGGGCCCGATCGCCTCCGGACCGCCTTCCTTGACCGGGATGAGATCCATGCCGCAGATCGGGCATTTTCCCGGCTCCGGCTGCCGGATCTGCGGATGCATGGCACAGGTCCAAAGCGCCGTCCTTGAGGCGGGCGAGGGTTTTTCCTCGTGATTGTGCAAAGAGACGTCTTGTAGCCGTGTGTACTTCCGGCCGCCCAAATACATGCCCAGGGCGATCAAGAGGGCGGCCGCAACAAGGAGCCGGCACGGTCGGCACCATTTATTTGCCGGCACTTGGCAGATAGCCATGAGGCTCTCCTACGTCTTTCGGCCCGACCCCAGGTTAGGGGAGAGGCTCGCCTTGGGATTTCTCCGGCGGGACGGCGAGGGGCCTCGCTTCCCGAAGTTCCCGGCCGCACAACCTCTCCATCTCCGCAAGGCGGATGTTGCGGTCCACCAGGGCGCGCTCCGCCGAGAGACGGATTTCAAGCAAATTGCGTTCCGCGTCGATGAGGTCGCCATAGGTCGCCTCGTCGGCCATGTAGGCCGTCTGCGCGACCTCGATCGCCTGCGCCGCCTTGGAAAGGAGCGCGTCCCGGAAAAGGGAGAGCTTGCGCCCGGCGTCCTCATAATAATAAAGCGCCACCCTCAGGTCCGAAGAAAGTCGTTGGCCCTCCTCCTCCAGCATCCCGGCCGCGGCGGCGTTCATGGCTTCCGCCTCCCGCGTGGCGGCGGCGTACTTGTTGTGCCAGACGGGGATGGAGAGCTCGAACATGAGCATGAACGAGTCGGTATCCCTGTCCCCCATGGCCATGCCCGAGGCCCGGTCTTTCTTTACCAGGCTCGCTCCGATTCCGAAATCCGGAAAATATTGCGCGCGGGCCAGCCTAAACCCCGCCTCGGAAGCGCGGATCCGCTCCTGGGCGGCCTTGAGTTGCGGATTGTCCTGTCGCAGGGCCTCTTGAAGGGCGCCCATTTCCAGCGCGGTCGGTTCATCGAGCGGCCCCTGGGGCCAAGGGAGCGGGAGGGAGGGATCCCGGCCCATCGCGGCGTTGAGCTCCGCGGCGAGCGTGGGCCTTAGCGCCTCCGCGCTTTTCAGGCGATCCTCCAGGACGCCCAACTCCACCTGGATCTGGAGGAGGGAAGGACTTTTCGCGGTTCCCACCTTGTATCGGCCGAGCACAACGCCCTCCAGGTTCTCCAAGAGCGCCAGGTTCTCCTTTAATATCTCGTTCGAGCGGTTGAGATAATAATATTCGTAATAAGCCTTTCGAACGTTGTAGAACAACTCGAGCCTCTTCGCCTCGTACCGGTGTTCCTCGACCCGGGTCTCTTGCAGGGACCGGTCGGCGCCGTCGATGAGCTTGGAGGGCCAGGGCAGCATTTGCGAAAGGCTGAAGGTACTTTTATCGTCCATGTCATCATAGGCATATCCGAACTTTGGATCCGGCAGGGAGCGGGCCTGCGGCACCCTTTCAAGCGCCGCCTTCCAGCTGTAGAACATGGCTCGAAGTCCTGGACTGTTTTGCTCGGAAAAGTGGAGATAATCCGATAAATTAGGCTCTTTGGGCAATCCAAAGGTTTCCCAATCTGAAACACCCTCTTTATCTGATGTATTTAGTCGTAATTTATCCTTCTCAAAGCTGATTTTTTTATAAGAATCTTCCTCCTCTTTCCTTTCGCATCCGGAAAGAAAAATCGTTGTAATTATAGTTAAATTAAATAGTAAAAGCGTAATATTCCGCATGGATGGATCCTTTTTATCCTACTTTAATTATAGGATATATCTACATATTATCAAGGGAGAACCCCCTTTTTTTGTGAACTTTTGTGAACTTTTTTACTGATCAAGTCCTATAAGCCTCTGTCACCATATAAAAAATCCCCCGCCACTAAAAACACTATATATAGCAAAACACATTCCTTTTAGCCGGACCATCGTCTTCGCAACTGGGAAAGCACCTGGATCAAGCCAACGAGGCCGAGAAGAGCCAGTCCGATATAGATGGCGCGCAAGCCCCTGCTCCTGCGAGGCCTGTCTTCTTCAGAATCAGGAATCGGGATATAGGTCGACTGAATCTCCTCCAGCTCTGCCGTGGTATTTAGTTGAAGCAGGTCATCTTCAAGTTGTGCAGTTTGCCCGTTCCATGCTTCTGAGTCCTGGCGGGATTCAACGAGCCTGCCGTTGCGCCATTCATACAGAACCATCTCCATTCCATTATTGCGCATTTTCCATTCTTGGATAAAGGTCCCTTCCGGCAGATTTACCTGAAATGCCTTTTGCGCCGCAAAATCGGGCGAGAGATCGATCTCGCCGACGGCGATTTTCATCTCTTCCTTGCTCTCCTTTTGTTCTCCGTATGCGTCCCGGAGGTCTGCGACCTCTCGGAAAATCGATCGTTTCGGCAGGAAATACGGGGGCGCCTCCTGGAATTCCAGGGCTTCGAACTCCTGAAGCATGTTCTCCCCGGCCAAACGTTTTATTTGTCCGCCGTGTAGAGACATGACATTCCCCTGAATTTTGGAAATCCGCCATTTCATGGCATTGTAGCCCCTGGAGGGGGCCACATACGCCGTGACCGTGCCATAGGGCGTACGCGCCTCAAGGACATGGCAAAAGACGCCGTTTAGCGTTTCGCTCCGCATGGAGAGAGAAGAGCCCGCTTCCTGCAAGAGTTCGGCCACGCTCTTGTGACCGTTGTACCTGACCCGGCCGACCAGCACCCCCAGACCTACACTCTCCACGGGGTCCTCAAGGGCGTTTTCCACGTCCTCGCGGTACTCGCTCTTCTTGTCTATGGAAACCCGGCGGATCGCGTTGCGCGGCCCGTAATCAATAAGGAAGAGGTATTCCCCGGTCCCGATGGAGCTTCGTAAGGGATAGAGATCCTCGAAAAAGACCGCGCCCTCCCTGTCAAAATATTGCCGGGCGTGCCGGAGTTCCAAGAGGTCCAACCTTCCGCCGTCGCGACGGAAGAGGATCTGCCGCCTCTCTTTTTGGAAGGGGTCGTCAGAAACAAGGTTCGTGAGGTTCGCTTTTATAGAGACGCGGTCCATCCATTGGCCGGCATCGGCATAGCGCTGGAGAACGGCCTTCGGCCCTTCCTCCCGGGCAACGGCTCCCGGAGGCGAGGCAAGGCACGCCATGAGAACCGCCGGCAGGATAGGGAATCGCTTCATCCCGTCTCTCCCCTTGCGCGTACCGGCATATGGTACCGCTCCGGTTTTCGCCTGTAAAGAGATGCCGGGGAGTTACGCGATCTCTCGAATCTTCATCAGGAAAAGAATCGCCCGCTCGGCGTGTCGGCCGCAAGCATCCGTTGCAGGGATTCGCACGCAACGGCGGGCGCTCGTATATACAAGTTCCACCCGAGAGCCTGCGTTAGCCTTTTTATGTCTTGACAATCCAGGCCACCGCATACCAATACCTTCCCGCGTCTTCATCCGCGCCTTCGTCGGGAAAATGCCGCTCTTCATTGTTCCTGGACCGTGGTTTCGTACTTGACCCCTTCCGGGACGGGCACGGGCACGGCCACGGACAGGCCTTGCCCGCCCTCGGTGGGGGCAGAGCCGTCCACCGCGAGGAAGGCCGTATAGCGGCAGAGGAGCTTGTACGCGAGGCTCGTATCGGTAACCTCTTTTTTAAGCTCGGGCGTGGGATTCGAAATCTCCCGCACCGAGAGGTCCGCGATACGGCATCGCGCCCAGAGGGTGCGGATGCCCTCGCGCTCGGTCTCCTCTTCGTCCGTTTGGAGGGAGAGGGCGTAGGAGATCGTTTCCTTCCCCTCGCGGCCGGTGACCCGGATCTCCGACGGCTTGTCGCACTCGTACTTGCCCGTGATGAGAAGGGGACGGCCCGCAAAGAGGTCCGGCAGGGCTTCCGGGTACTGGTCCGTCACGGTGGCCTCGCCCCAGTCGATTTGGATGTCGGCCAGGGCCGGGCGGGAGGCGCGCTCGTAGAAGTGGTCGACCTCGGCCCCGGCGTCGTCGCGCAGACCCACGTAGGCCACGGCCCCGCGTCCGAGCCGGGCCATGTTATCGAGAAGGTAGCGGTTCACCGCAAAGCCCACGCCGAAGCTGAAGATGCGCGCGGGCCCCACCCCGGCCTTCACCGCCGCCAGGATCTCGTCTTCGTTCCCGATGTACCCGTCGGTCATGAAGCTCACGATGCGAAAGCGGCTTTCGTCGTGCGGGAAATCGAGCGCCGCCTTGATCCCCTCGATCGCCATGGTGCCGCCCTCGCTATTCAGGGATTCCAAATAGGCGAGCCCATTCCGGACGTTCTCCGGCGTGGCGGGCACAGGGTCCTTCCCGAGGCTGGAGGCGCTGTCGGAAAAGCGGATGATCTGGAAGGTGTCCTCTGGGGTGAGGCCCGCGAGGCACCGCCGCATGGCCTCCTTGGCCTTGGCGAGCGGCGCGCCGGACATGGAGCCCGAGCAGTCGAGCACGAAGACCATCTCGCGGGGGATGCGCGGGAGCTTCTTAAGGTCGTCCGGCGGCATGAGGAAGAGCGCGAAGTAGTCGCCGTCCTCGGCGTGCTGGGTGAGGAGCGCGGCCTTGGGTTGCTCGCCGCTCAGGCGATAGCGGAGCACGAAATCCTTGTTCGGGATCGCGTCCGACGGGTCGAGCGTGACGAAGGCGAGAGACGCGGCCGGCCGCCGGACCGTGACCGCGTGCGAGCGAGAGACGACGGCCTCGATCTTCACGCCCGCGTCGATCTCGAGGGAGAGGGCGATGTCGTGGCCGCTCCGCTCGCCGGGCTTCAAATACTCCACCTCCGTGGCCTGGCCGGAGCGCCCTCCCTCTCCCCGGGCGACCGCGCCCACGCCCTGGGTGGAGCCGGGCGGGTTGAAGCGCGGCCCCACGACCATGGGGAAGACGAACTCGTACTCCCCGTCGCCGTATCGGAGGGGGGAGAAGTAGGTCATCTCCACGTCGATCTTCTTCTTCGGCTCGATGTTCGCCACCTTCTGGGTGAAGATGTTCGGCCGCTCCTGGGTGAGGAGCGCCGCGCGAAATCCCCGCGCCCCGGCCTCCTCGTAGATCCTCTTGGCCTCCTCCTTTTCGCGGATCATGCCCCGGATTCTACGGTCGCCGATGACGAGCAGGAAGTCCGTCACCGCGGCGTCCTGCGGAAGCGGGAAGACGTAGACCGCCTCGATCTTCTCCTCATAGGGATTCTCGTACTCCTGCTTCACCTGCACCGTGGCGAGGAAGGCTTCGACCCGGGCCTTGACGTCCGTGTGCTTCAGGGGGAGGGGGATCTCCTTCTCCCCCACCACCGCGCGGAGCTCGCCCTGGGTGGGGGGGGTGGACTTCGTTTCCAGCCGGGGCTTATCACCCGAGCGGCTTTCATCGTCAATCTCTCCTCTTACAGCAGAACCCTCAGCACCGGGAGACTCTATTACCCATATTTCTGGAATGGCCGAATCAATTATGCGAATTCCAAAGTCCGCACGGTATATGCCTAAGCCCCACCCCGACTGCTTTAGTCCTGTTGGCGTTCCTCGACTCGCAGCTTCCCTGGCAGGTTGCAACGCTGGCATCATGACCATGAGCAAGATGCTTAGGGCAAGCGCCACGCCTGCAATTACTATCCACATTCGCCGGTTCATATCATTCCCTTTCCTTCCCAGGACGTAGTGGACTCAACGGTTTTCATCCTCGTTTTGCCTGTCTTGCGTACGTTCCGTCATTTATACCGAAGTCCCTTTTCAGCGTCCGAACGAGTCGCCGTCCGTGCCGGATACTTCCGTGGAAGAGGAACCGGACCCGGTCGTGTCGGCGGCCGGGGCCGGGGTGGGGACGATCTCCGCCTTGGGCTCGATCTTCTCGCCGCCCGGCTTCGCCGCCGTAACCGGGCGAACACTCAAGGCAGGGGGCTCCTTCCCCTCCACCCGGAGGTGAAGACGCGCCACGCGCACCCTGCCTTGAGGAGCCGTCCGGTCGTCCGTGGTGAAGGCGGCGAGGATTATTTTCCCGCCTTCCATGCCCAGTTCGTCGTAACAGGGCGCGTCTTGATAGGCTTTTGCCTCGCCTCCCTCAACGCCGACCACCTTGACGCTGTCCCTGGGATAGCCGACCTCGGCCTGGTAGGCGGCGAGCCTCTCCGCGCCGCTGTCGATCCAGATATCGAAAGACCGGAAGGAGACGGTTGGTTTCGCTCCTTCGGCGAGTGGCGTCTCGCCCGCCAGGGCTGTGGAAAAAAGGGCCAGCATAAGCACAAGGAAGAGCCGCCGCATCACACGCCCTCTCTCTTCACGGCCACGGCCCGCTGGGCCAGGGCCTGGACGTCCTCTTCGTTCACGGCCCCGTCGCCGTTCAGGTCCATCGCCGCGGGCCAGTGCTTCCGGCCGGCGTTGCTTTTAAGCATTTTCGCCATCAAGTAGGCGTCCACGATGTCCACGCTTCCGTCTTGATCAAAATCCACGGAAACGCCGACTTTGGCCAGGGGCGCCGCCTGGGGAATTTTTTCGGGCGGCCTTGCGAAATGCCAAAGTCCCGCGACGAGGAGAAGCGACGCGGCCGCGGCCGAGGACCAGCGGACGATTCGGACCACCTTCCGGCGGACTTGGATCGCCTGCGCACGGCGGGCAATCGCATCCCGTATTGCCCGGTCCGCCGCATCCGGAATCGACGCGTGGGAAGGAATAAAAAAATCCCTGGGGATCGATCGAAGCCGTTCCAGTTCCGCGCCGCACTCCGCGCAGGCCGCAACATGCGCGCGCACGGCCTCCGATGCCTCGCCCGTGCGGCAGGCCTCGAGCTCGATCAGGCTCGGATGTTCGGAAAGGGGGGCGTCGGGCATCATGGCTTTCTCTCTCTTATCGAAGAGTGACACTTTTGCTTGTTAAGCAGAAATGTTTGGCGTTTGGTTCCCACTTTTTTAAAAAAATGAATCAGGAAGGGGAAAGTCGTTGGCGCAGCCGCTCCAAGGCGCGGTGCAGCCTTGACTTGACGGTCCCGAGCGGGATGCCGAGCGCCTCGGAAATATCCGCCAGGCTCCGCTCCTCCTCAAAGCGGAGGATCACGACCTCCCTCTCCTCGTCCGGAAGACGGGCAACGATCTCGGAAAAATGTAAAGCGCCCTCCGCATTGCCGGGCGGAGCCGCCGCCGTTTCCTCAAGGAAGTCGGCCTCGCCTTCCAAAGACGGCATTCTCCGATACTTGCGGATGTGATTCAGGGCGCTGTTCCGGACCACGGGATAGAGAAAGGTCTTGAGCCGAGAGCGTAGCTCGAATCCGGGGAACTTTTGGAAGAAGTAGGCAAAGACATCCTGCAGCACGTCCGCGGCGTCCGATTCGTTTCGGCAGAGCCTGAGGGCAAAGCCGAAGACCCAGCCGCGATAGCGCTCGTACAGGGCCTCCATGGCCTCGGCGTCTCCCCGGTTGGCCCGGGAGACGAGGTCCGCGTCGCTTGGCAAGGGAGCGTCCATGATCGCCGGCCCTGTGTCGGGGTCCCATCGCGGCGGTCCCGTTGTCTCGAAGCCGCGAGAGCGGGTTCAGTATACAGGAGGGAAATGGCCGGACAAGCGGGAAAACCCGGGGAAAGTATTCATCGGAGAGCGCAAGGCGCGGACGCTTGTTGGGCTCCCGATTGCGGGCGCGGTCTTGGCGACCGGCGTCTCCGGGGCTTATGCCGTTCCGAACGTTTTATAATGCAGTCGCGCGGGTTATGGGGAAGCTTCCGTTTCCTGGCCGTCCAGTTGAGCATGCTGCGGACCGCGTCAAGACAGGTGTTGACCGTTCGCGGCAAGGGCACGTCTTCCTCGATACGGATCGTGATGTCGACATCGCCGAGTCGGCTTGCAGCCGTCCCTTGGCCGATTTCAGCCGGAACGCGAGGTTAGTCACCCTACCGCATTTTTCGTCTTCAGGCGCAAGTAGTTCAACCCCTCCGGCCAATATCCAACGTGAAACGCGTGCGTCCGGACAGGAGCACGATATCCCGTAATTGCTCAACGTTGGCGGCCTCCATCCACCGCTTCTGGAAGCCCGGTTCCTGCACGACATGGGCAATGGACCCGAGCGCGCGCAGATGGTACGACCGTTCATCGGACGAACCGATGAGCACGAAGGCGGTATGGACGGGCGGATGGAGTTGGGAGAACACCGCTCCCTTCCGGCAGCGCACCAGGGCAAGCTCGAAAACCCCCGTCCCTTCCACGATGACGTGGGGGATAGCCAGCCCCGGCTGGATCATGGTGCTGGACTCGCGCTCCCGGGACAGCAACAGATCTTGAATTCGCGCCGGCGACTGTTTCAGTCGATTGCTCAGGATCTCGCCGACTTTCAGGAAGAGTTCCGGCGCAGAAATCTCCTCCTTGACGTCGAGGATCAGCGCGTTGCGAACAAGCCGGTCGAAGCGATCCGTCTCCACCTCGTCCCGCTCCAGACTGATCTGTACGAGCTCGTCCTCCAGGCCCGTGCGCTTTATGTGGTTGGAGAGAATGCTCTTGACCAGATAGGCTATGGCGGCTTCGCGGTCGATCTTTTGCTGCACGTAAGCGATGTACCAGATGCTCGCCGCTGCAATGAATCCGGCGGTGGTGAGGAGCGGCACCAGCCCCATTTCGGCGATGAGAAAACCGTAGATCACCGTGCAGGCAAGCGGCAGCCACGGGCAGAGCGGCATGCGGTAGGTGGGCCGGTAGCCCTCGATGCCGCTCTTGCGCATGACGATCACCGAGACGTTGATGAGCGCCAGCGAGATGAGGAGCATCGTCGAGGCGGTCTTGACCAGGTCTTCCACCGAAAGAAACGCGATGACCGCGATCATCAAGCCGCTCGTGACGAGGATGGCGACGTGCGGCGTAGCGAAGCGGTTGTTGGCGCGGGAGAGGAAGCCGGGCAGCAGGCCGTCGCGGCTCATGGCCATGGGCGAGCGCGAGGCGGAGAGGATGCCGGCGTTGCCGGTGGTGG
>JAZDLH010000065.1:0-3482 GCA_043802275.1 Planctomycetota bacterium | reverse complement strand
CACCAGGCCATCCGGGCGGCCGAGGCCGCCGGACGGTCCCCCCCCTGGAACACCCCCCTCGGGGGCGGTATTCGAATCACGGCAGAGGAAGGGCCCGCCCATCCCACGCTGGGGAGCGTCGTCCTCTCTTCCGCCGCCATGGAGGAGATCTGGAAGGCGGTTCCGCTCCAAACGCCCGTCCAGCTCTTGGAAGAATGAATACGGAACCGGCGCCTTCCTGCCGTTGCCGCCCGGGCTGGATCCTGCGGATCCTCCCCCCCCTCGCCGGGTGGAGCCTCCTCGCCATTCTCCTCTGGCGGGTCGCGCCCCTCGTGGCGCCCCTTCCCTATCCGGTGATGGCTGTCGTCTCGATGGCCCTCTTCTTCCTCACGACGCTCCTTTACCTTTATCTCGTCTGCCGGGAGGGGGCCTTTTCCCGGGGCGCGGCGTGGGCGGCGTTCGGGGCGCTGGCCTTCAATTTCCTCCTGAGCTTTCTCCTGCAGCCGGACGGGGGGGTGAGCCTCGCGCGCTCCATGCTCCTCCTCTTCTCCGCGCCGGTCTTGGGCGAGCTCTTGAGCCGCATCGTGGATCGGAGGACGTTCCTCTTGCCCGTGCTCGTGGTCGCGGCCTTTGCCGACGGGTGGAGCGTGTTCTTCGGCCTGACGAAACGGCTGGTGGCGAGCGGCGCGGTCGGGCACGTGGTTGTCAGCTATCCCGTGGCCCAGGAGACCGCGACGCTTCCGGTGCCGATCATCGGGGTGGTGGACTGGGTCTTTCTTGCGTTCCTTATCGGGGCGGTTCAGCGCTTTCGGCTGCGGATGTGGAAACTCGTGCCGGCGGTTGTCCTTGGCATCGGGGGGGGATGGGCCGCCATGGCTTTCCTGGGGCGGCCGGTTCCGCTTCTCATCTCGATCGGCCTCGGATTCGGCTTCCTCTATTGCCGGGATATCTGCCCCTCCTGGGAGGAGGTCAGGACAACCGCCCTCTTCCTCGCCGTTCTGGCCGCGCTCTTCGTCCTGATCGAATGGGCCGGACGGCTTTGGCCGGGCCCTCCGCTGGAAGAAGGCCCTCCCATCGCGGCGGAGAAATCCGGCAGTACCGGGGCTTACGAAGAAGCGCCCCCATCGAGCGGCGCGGCCGGGGCCGGTTCCACGCCCTGACAGAGGCGCGAGAGACGCCTTTGCGTCCTCTTTTTCCGAACACGAGAGACTCCGCAGACCGCTGGAATCGGGATGGGTTTCTTCGGGTTTCCTTCCGGGGGGAGGGGCGTTCAGCCGAGCTGCTTGGCGCGATAGGCCGTCCACTGGGCGTCGGAGGTGATGAAGCTGTAGCGGCCGCGGATCAGGAGGAAGAGCTTCCACGCCTCCGGCGTCTCCCGGGTGACGACCTTCGCGCGCACGAGATGATGGAGCGAGTCGAAGATCTGCACGTAGAAGCGCTCGGCCTCCGGAAGCTCCCGCCCGCGCGAGGCGGCGAGCGAGCGCTGCGCCTCGTGGAGCGTTCCCAGAAGCGCCATCACGTCCTCCAGGTGCCGGGCGATCTCCGGGTGCCGGATCGCCTCGGAGCTGTAGACGCGGTCCATGAGCAGGGCCGGGGTGGATTTCCGCTCCTCCAGGAGGCGCCGGGCCTTGTCGGCGGCCACCACAAGGTCGAGCACCACGAGGTCCCGGGTGAAGCCCTCGGCCGTGACGGGGGAAGCCGCCGGTTCCGTGGACGTCGAGACTACCCCGCCGCCGGGGGCGGGGGCGTTCCTCTTCGGTCCGCCCGGAACGGTGTCCACGGCCGTTTCCATGCCCGAAGCCGTACGCAGGCACTTGCGCACGGTTTGGAGGGGCAGGGCGTCTTCCACGGCGCCCCGCACCCTGTTGAGCGCGCTCAGGGCGTCGCGCGCCGCGCCGGTGCGCGCGGCGAGCTCGTTCTCCAGTCCGCGGATGAGGCGGTGAAGCTCGTCGAGAAAGAGGCTGGAGGCTTCGCCCGCGGAGCGGGCCTGGACGGCCTGGAGCTCCTGCTCGCGCACCTCGAGGGTCCGCTGGAGCCGGCCGCGTTCCTGCCGCTCGGCCTCCAGGTCGTTCCGGCTGCGCTCGAGCTCAAACTGCGCCCGGCGGGTCTCCGCTTCCGCGGCGGCCACGGCATGGTGCGCGCGGTCGAGCTCCTGCGAGAGGGTCCCGGTCTCGCCTTCGAGCTTTCGGATGCGGTTCTCCCGCTCGCGGAGCTGCATCTCGAGCCCGGCGATCCGATCCTGGTTCTCCTCTGCGGCCTTGCGATGCTCCTCTTCCAGGGCGGAGGCTCGGCTTCGGAGCGCGGCCATCTCTTCGATCCCCCTGGTCCGCTCGGCGTCGAGGGCCGCGTTTTGCTCCTCCGAGGCGCGGAGCCTGACGCGGAGTTCCTTGGCCGCTTGGCTCTCTCCCTGCCAGGCATGCTGATAGCGGCGGGCGCGCTCGGAGAGCCGGCCCAGGAGCTCGGCGATCTCGCTGGCGATGCCCTCGATCTCCCCGCCGGCGTCGACAAGGGACAAACGCTCGCGAAGGAGCGCCGCGTCCGCCTCCAGGCTTGCCGGGGCGGGTTGCGGCGGCTCTTCCCCGGCGGCGGATTCGGAAGGGGCTTCCTCGGCGGGAGCCGAGACCCCGAGGATGTCTTCCTCCCCGACGGCGGGAAACGTAGCCTCGGCCGCCTCGGCGATGGTGCCGGCAAGATTCTTGTTTTCCTCTTCGTCGGGCGGAAGGGGGCTCTTTTTCATCCCTTCTCCAGCGGCGTCTGATTCTTGAGCCGTCTCCGCCTCGGGGGAGACGGGAGCCTCGCCCTCTTCAGGAGAGGGCTCTTCGGACGCCTCTTCCTTGACGGTTTCCTGGGCGGTTGTCGATGCTTCGGCAGGGGACATTTCGCCCCCTTCCTCGGATTTTTTATCCTCTCCGGTTAACGGCGGATTTTGCTCCGTGTCCCTCTTCGGCCCGGAGTCTTCCTTGACCGGGGTCTCCGGCCGCGAGGGTCCACCCAAGGCATCGGAGAGCAGGGCGTCCACGGCGTCTTCTGAGTCGGATTCCTTCTCTTCCGGTGGAGGCTCGTCTCTACCGAGGGCTTGAGCGAGCAGTCGTTCGATTTCGTCCGGATTCTCAGGCATGACCGATCCCTCTGTAACGAGGCGGGAAAGACGCGGCTCATCTTCCCTGGAAATCGCCGCCGCGAGTCGTTTGTGTATTTTGTACCGATAGGCCGGCCGGGTGTCAAATACTTTGTAGCATTAGGAGTTCCCCCTTGGGTTCGAGCGAGAACGAGGGCCGCTCGGACCCGGCCTTTCAGGGGTGGGAGAAGGGGGGAAGTCGGATCGTGAGGCGCTCGCCCGAATCCGAAAAATCCCTTCCCAATAGGCAATTGACTTCCATGTGCGTTGTGTTATAGTAAAGAAGAGAAAGTTATCAAATCCCGGGGGATTAGCTCAGTTGGGAGAGCGACAGGCTGGCAGTCTGTAGGTCGTCGGTTCGAACCCGTCATCCTCCACCAGACCT